>NZ_CP150145.1:0-301733 GCF_037963835.1 Paenibacillus sp. FSL H8-0332 | reverse complement strand
AGACTCTGCCCCCAGCGCGCTATCGCCGCGCTCCACAAGCGCCGCCCCATACACCGCGCGGCTCTCCGCTGCCAGCGGCAGCGCCGCCTCTTCCCTGCAGCGGTACACCTGCAGGGTCCACACAATATGGCTGAATGTATGCTCCGCAGCCATCCAGTGCCCCTCAGGCCGGGCGTGAATCCCGGCCTGGCTCATGGACCGGCGCAGCCGGTCCAGCGCTGCCGCTTCCGGCAGCAGCGCACCGCGCGCGCCGCCAGCCTCAGCAGGCGGCGCAGGCCAGTGCGGCAGCTCCCACATGCGGGCCAAAAGCCCGCTAGCCGGCCGCTGCCGGATCAGTACCCGGCCCGCGTGCTCGCCGCGGCCCTCCACCAGGGCAGCCAGCCGCTCCTCCGGACGCGGCGGCTTCGCCTTGGTCTTGACGGGCAGCGAGGTCTCGCAGCCCGCCAGCCGCGCGGCGCAGTGCTCCATCACCGGGCACGGAAGACAGCGCGGTGATTTCGGCGTGCAGATCAGCGCGCCAAGCTCCATCAGCGCCTGATTGAAGCTGCCCGCTTCCCCTTCGGGGATGAGCTCGGCGGCGAGCTTTTCCATTTTCACTCGGGTCGGGCCTTTAGCAATGTCATCCTCAATCCGAAAATACCGGGATAAGACGCGCATCACATTGCCATCCACCGCCGGCTCCGGACGGTTGAACGCGATGCTCAGAATAGCACCGGCTGTATACGGACCTACGCCCTTGAGGCTGAATACGGCATCGCGGTCATCCGGCACCTGCCCCCCGTACAGCTCCTTGACCTGCTTCGCCGCATGCTGGAGATTTCGGGCACGCGAGTAGTAGCCAAGCCCCTCCCAGCATTTCAGCACCTCTTCCTCCGGTGCATCTGCGAGCGCCTCCACGGTTGGAAACTGCTCAATGAAACGGTTGAAATAAGGAATTACCGTATCCACCCGGGTCTGCTGCAGCATAATCTCCGAGATCCAGATATAATACGGGTTGCGGTGGCGCCGCCACGGCAGGTCCCGCTTCTGGAGGTGATACCATTCCAGCAGGAACCGGCTGAAGAATAACTTGGCTTCCTGCTGCGCTTCTATGTGCTTCTCATCTGTGGTCATCGTTATTCTCCTTGCCGTTCATAATTATATAGTTACAGGCTGTGGCCGGGCGTCCGCTCCACCACCGCGAAGGCCGAGGCCAGTCCGCGGCTGTGCGTAATGGTGAGATGAATGATATACTCCTGCTCCGGCAGCCCCAGACGGGACCAGGCCTCCGCTGACAATATAGCGACTGGCTTGCCCAGCGCATCCGGCAGAATCTCAATATCCTGAAAACCCACCAGCTGTCCGATTCCGCAGCCCAGCGCCTTCACAACCGCTTCCTTAGCCGAGAATCTCCCGGAGATGAATTCCGCTGTCTTCGCGCCTTTGCCTGCGGCCAGCCACAGCTCCTGCCGGGTCAGAATTCTCCGGGAGAAGCGGCTACCCAGGCTGCCCTCCGTAATCCCGGCAACCCTGTCGATTTCCAGCACATCATGCCCGATTCCGTAAATCACACTCCCACACCTCTCCTGGCTCTGCATTCCTTAACCCTCTTATATTACCTTCTATCCTTACCCTGCGTCTAATGATATGATCTTGCTAGGACTCCACAGATCTCATGTAACAGTGAGGCCTGTCAGCTTCTTGGCCAAGTATTATTAATAATAGTCTTAGCGTCAGCTTTCTGCTATCTTAAAAGAAAAAAAACTGAAAGTCTATCACCCGCAAATCAGTTATATCTGGTAAAGAAGTGCAACCGCCATTTCCAAGATATTAAGGAAAGTAAGGAAAGGAAGAATACCTTATGTCCCGTAATTTTGAATTACCCGCAGGAGAGGATGCGGTGCTTCGCTGCTCCCATTTTCCCGCTCAGGGAGAGGCCCGCAGTGTAATAGTCATCGCTCACGGCTACAAAGGCTTCAAGGATTGGGGGATGTTCCCGTATACGGCACAGGCGCTCAGCGACGAGCATGAAGTGATCAGCTTCAACTTCTCCCATGCCGGCATCGGCGAGGATCTGCAGAATTTCACCGAGCTGGACAAGTTCGCCCGCAACACCTACCAGCGTGAGATCAAGGATATGGAGATCCTGCTCTCTTATCTGAGCCAGCACCACAGGTTCGGCAGCCTCCCGCTTTTCCTGTTAGGCCATAGCCGCGGCGGGGGCGACTCACTCCTCTACGCACTGGATCATCCGGCTGAAATCACCGGGGTCATCGCCTGGAACGGAATCACTAACCTGGATCTGTTCACAGAGCAGCAGAAGAGTGAAATGCGGGAGAAGGGCCGGACACATGTGCTCAACGGACGGACCGGACAGCAAATGCCGCTGGATGCCATCATTATAGAAGATCTGGAGCAGCAGGCGGAGCGTTACCAGATTGTAGAGCGGATGAAGCAGGCCAGCTTCCCGGCCGTCCTGATTCAAGGCAGTGAGGACGGCGAGCATCTGCGGCGCGGCTCCGAGCAATTAACCCGGCTGCGGCCGGATATCGAATGGGTGCAGATTCCCGGCGGCAATCATACCTTTGGCACCGTTCACCCATTTGCCGGAACGACGCCCCAGTTGGAGCAGGCGATATCCGCTACCAGAGAGTTCATCAACCGGGTGCTGGCGATGTAGATTCTTACTCTTACAAGTGGAAACGGCATTGCCGTCCTTTTAAAGGACGGTACCGTTTCAGCGAGAAATAGAAGGATAAGTTATCGTGTGGAACATATAAATTCTTATATTTCCAAAAAACCGCCGGAGCGTCTGCATCAAGCGCAGCGCCCCGGCGGCTCCGGCATAACCTGCTTAGATCCCCGGAATACTATCGCGCTTATGCGCCGTTCTCCGGAAGAAGCGCTCCAGCTTCTCAGCCGCTTCAGGGCTGACGGTCTTCCCCTCCAGATAATCGCTGTTCTCCTCATAGGTGATTCCAAGCTCTGTCTCATCCGTCTGGCCCGGCCAGAGTCCGGCCGTAGGGGCTTTGGTCACGATATCCGCCGGCACGCCAAGCGCCGCAGCCAGCTGCCGTACCTGCCGTTTGTTCAGGGAAGACAGCGGTGTAATATCGACGGCGCCATCGCCCCACTTCGTATAGAATCCGGTAATCGCTTCAGAAGCATGATCGGTACCCACCACCAGCAGATTGTTCTCAAAAGCAAGCGCATACTGCATCACCATCCGCGTTCTCGCTTTTACATTCCCCTTGCCCTGATGGGTAATATGCTTGTGCTGTCCCAGGGCCTTCAGGCTATGCTCGACCTCGAGGGCGATCTCGTTCACCGCTTCTTCAATATTGGTCTCCACCGTATGGGTCAGCTCAAAAGCCCGGGCCACCGCATAGCTGTGCTCAATATCCTCCTGCTCCCCGTAAGGCTGGAACACCCCGAGTGTCATATACTCCTTGCCTTCCTCCGCCGTCAGCTCGTCCGTAGCCAGCTTGCACAGACCCGCAGCCACCGCGCTGTCCACACCCCCGCTAATCGCAATCAGCAGACCTCTGGCTCCCGCCTGGAGCGCATACGCTTTCAGGAAATCTACACGCCCCCGTATCTCCGCATCCGTATCAATCACCGGCTTAACTCCCAGTGCAGCAATAATCTCTTCCTGCAGACTCACAGGACCACCCCGTTTCTTAGAATTATAATCCCTTAGTACAAGTAGAAAAAAATCCCGCATGAGCCAAGCCTCCGGCTGACGGCTGGCTGATGCGGGATCATTACTTATTCATGCTGCTGCCCTCAGGCTGCAGGACATTATTACTGGCACACGCGGTCAAAAACTTCCTTCAGCTCCGCAGCAATCTCGGCGGCCGAACGGTCTTCTACACCGTGACGTTCGATGAAGTGAATCAGCTCGCCGTCTTTCATCAGCGCGATGGACGGGGACGATGGCGGATACGGTGCGAAATATTCACGCGCCTTGGCGGTAGCATCCTTCTCCTGTCCGGCGAATACGGTGAACAGGTGATCCGGCAGAATCTCGTTCTGCAGCGCCTGGGCTACCCCTGGACGGCACTGTCCGGCGGCACAGCCGCATACGGAGTTAACAACAACCAGCGAAGTTCCCTTGGCTGCCGGAAGGGCTGCTTCCACATCCTCCGGGGTCAATAGCTCCTGAAATCCGATGCTTGTCAGATCGTCGCGCATAGGTTGAATAGAATCTCTCATATATTGATTAAAAGACATGGACATTTCTCTGCACTCTCCTTCATCACTTGAATTGAGATAAGGTCAGAACCCGGATAACGTTACCGCGTTCCAGCACTACTTGCTAACTTTATTATACATACATACTCTGTGAAAGCAAGAGAAGCAGCCGTCTCCAGCCTGCCGCTGCACAGCCTCGAAACGGTGCCAGTCCCGACGGAATCCGCTACATATATACTGGGCTTTGGACAGTTCCCTCTCTGGACTCCACCGGAAAAGTAACGATGACCGAGGTCCCAGAGCCTACCTCCGATTCCACCCGGATCGTTCCGTTATGCCGCTCCGCAATACTAAGACAGAGCGGCAGGCCAAGTCCTGTCCCCTGGCTCTTGGTGGTGAAGAACGGGGTGAACAATTGTTTCAGCTGGCTCTGGGGCATACCGCCTCCGGTATCCGTAATAATCAGCAGCACGTTATCCTCATGCTCACAGGCAGCAAGCGTCAGTACGCCCTTGGCCTCCATCGCCTCCATGCCGTTGCGGGCCAAATTCAGAATCAGCTGCTTGATCTCCCGGACATTCAGCTGTAGCAGCGGCATCGTCGGGCTGATCTTCAGCTCCACGCTCTGGCCGCGAAGATTGGCATCCGCCCAGATCAGCGGCGTAAGCTCCTCCATAATAGGCTGGAGCCCGGCCGGCTCCTTGTCCGATACACGGGTCTGCGCCAGCGACAGAAAATCATTGATGATGCTGTTGGCCCGGTCCAGCTCCTCCATGACAATATGATAATAGGAGTGGAGATCCTCCGGGCTCTTTTCCCGCATCAGCTGCAGGAAGCCGCGTACTACCGCCATCGGGTTGCGGATCTCATGCGTAATTCCGGCAGCCATCTGCCCCACCAGCGACAGGCGCTCGACATTGTCCAGCTCACTGCGGATTTTCTCCTCTTCCGTCAAATCCTGAATAATCATGACGATTCCGCCCGGCTGCCCCGATTCATGCCGGAGCGGCGCGGTAAAAATATGATAGGTCATCGAATCGACCCTGATCTTGGTATTGGAACGCAGTCTGCTGCGCAGAACCTCCTCTAACCGGGTCAGGGCGGGCTGATCCATGCTTTTGCCGAAGATCTCACTTGCCGGACTCGACAAAATAATCTCTCTGGTCAACAGGGGGCAATGACGCTGCATCAGGGTCAGCATGTATTCATTCAGCTCCGTCACATACCCGTTGTCATCAAACTCCATAATATTCAGCGGAACCACATTCGTGATCTGCTGCATCTTCTCCGATTCCCACTGGAATTTCTCCGAGATCCCCTGCATCTGTATCCTGACTTGCAGCTTGTCCCAGGCCTTATCGATATAGAGGATAAACAAGGCGCCCAGAATTAAGGCCGTTAAGGCATATAGCCCGGCCAGGGCGGCTTCAGCAGGAGGGATATCCAGGACGCTCCGGCCCTGCATATTCGGTACAATGACAATGAACAGCATGCTTGGAAAAAGCGCGCCCCACAGAATGGCGATTTTGCCGGGTATCGCGGATTTCTTGAACAGCCCGGACATGCCGAAGAGCAGCGGATACATTAGCACCCCTGTATTCAAGAAAAGATGCTCCAACCCTGACGGCACCGAGAACAATGCAGTGCAGAAGAAGAAATACAGCGCCAGGTAGATACTGGAGGGCAGATTGCCATATAAGATCCCCAGATAGGCCGGGAGAATCGCCAGATTCAAATAGACCACTCCGAACATCGTATCCGATAGTGCCATGCACAACGTAATGCCCAGCGCGCAGCAGATCATTAGAAAGGTGTGATCATCGGGAAACTTGGTGCTCCGGCGCAGGGGATCGCCCCGGTCCAGCCTCCACTGAAAGAGAAACAGAAAAATGCAGGCAGCCGATATTTGCAATAAAATATCCTTTACCGCATAAATAATTGAAATCACTCCTCAAATTGGTTAAAATTCCTTTTCCACTTAGATTAAAGCACAACCGCGCTTTCCTGACAACGATAATCAGGTTTCGGTCGCCTGGGTCTGGCTACGCTCTCCCTGGAATGGTATGATGCCGTTAATAGAATGTCGCAATAAGTAAAAGGAGCAAATGAATGAATAGCTATGATGTAATCGTCATTGGAGGCGGCCCGTCCGGGCTGATGGCCAGTGTAGCCGCAGCCGGACACGGGGCGTCCGTACTTCTGATCGACAAAGGGGCGAAGCTGGGCCGCAAGCTGGGAATTTCGGGCGGCGGGCGCTGCAATGTTACCAATATAAAGGAGACCTCGGAGCTGATCGCCCATATTCCGGGCAACGGCCGTTTTTTATATAGCTCGTTTGATCATTTCAACAACCGGGATATTATAGATTTCTTTGAGGGGCTGGGCATCGCCTTGAAGGAGGAGGATAACGGGCGGATGTTCCCTGTATCGGACAAGGCCGCAAGCGTAGTATCCGCACTGGTGGGTAAGGTGCGGAGCCTTGGCGTGCAGATCATGACGGACAGCCCGGTCCGGGAGGTTCTCTACGCGGAAGGAGCCGTCCGGGGCATCCGTCTGGAGTCAGGCCAAGCCTTCGGCGCGAAGGCTGTCATCATCGCCACCGGAGGCAAGTCTGTGCCGCAGACCGGCTCTACCGGCGACGGATACCCATGGGCCGCCGCTGCCGGACATACGATCACGGAGCTATTCCCGACCGAAGTCCCCATTCTCTCACGGGAGGCTTGGATCAAATCCGGAGAGCTGCAGGGCTTGTCCCTCCGCGATGTCACGCTGAGTGTCTGGAATCAGAGGGGCAAGAAGGTGATCTCCCACCGGGGAGATATGATCTTCACCCATTTCGGCTTATCCGGCCCGATCGCGCTGCGCTGCAGCCAGTTCCTGCGCCAGGTTCAGCAGAAGTCGGGAACCGATAACGTAGAGATGTCCATCGACCTTTTCCCGGACTTGTCCCTCCAGGAGGCGGAGTCTATGCTCCAGAATAAGCTGGATCTGGAGCCGAAGAAGGCTATCCGCAACTCGCTGAAGGGCCTGCTGCCCGAGCGCCTGATCCCGCTGCTGCTGGCGTGGTGCAGTCTGGACGGGGAGATTACAGGCCATCATCTGCCGAAGACTGGCCTTGGGGCGCTGGCTGACCTGGTGAAGCGGATGCCTGTTCAGGTTCATGGAACACGTTCCCTCGCGGAAGCCTTCGTGACCGGCGGCGGAGTCGCGCTCAAGGAGATTGACCCCAAGACCATGCAGTCCAAGCTGACCGCAGGCCTCTATTTCTGCGGTGAGATTCTTGATATTCACGGGTATACCGGCGGCTATAATATTACCGCCGCCTTCTCCACCGGCTATACGGCCGGCAAGCATGCGGCGGCGCAGTAAGGCGGATAAGCAGTGCTTATAGTTAGAACAGCCAGAACAGCAAAGAGCCTTCCCCCGGCTTGTGGAGGAAGGCTCTTTGCTGTTATCTTGCAAATCTTATGACACTGAAGATACGTCCGATCCAGATTCCGGCTGCTGCTCCTACAGGGATAAAGATCAGTAGGCCCCACCAGCCATAGGCAGGAATGCAGAGCATGGCGGAGCACAGGACGGCGAAGGGCGTCAGCAGAATGGGCATCGCCTTGGAACCGGCGTCCGCCTTCTGTTCCTTGGTGAACGGCAGAATGCCGATATAATCATCCCCGGAGAACAGATTCCAGAAGGAGGTCAGCCAGTAGGCCATCATACTCGTCAAGATGGCGTATAGCAGCCATTTCAGCACTACCGGCACAATAAGGATGGCCACCAGCGACACCCCGGTGAACTGCAAATACAGCTTGAGATGGGCCGGATTGCGCAGCATCGCCTTCATCCCCGCGGCAGCGAAGCGGCTCTCGGGCAACTTCGAAGCCAGCAGCGGCTGCGACTTGCGGAAGATCCAGGGCTTATAGCGCGTCGGCCGCGGCTTATCCAGCACACGGCGCAGCAGAATCGCTGCAATTCTCATCCGCTGCTTGTAGTCTTCGCGCACATCGTTCACGAACGTGCCGCGCAGGCGCAAGCGGGCTCTGAATGCCAGGACGGTCACAACCGCGTAGCCGGCAGCCGCCAGGAACAGAAGGGCCGGACTGTCCTTCCAGAAGAGCGCGAGACGCAGGTAGATCCCGCAGGGTACGGCCACCGCCAGGATCAGCCACAGCCGGCGGCGGAAGCCCTGCCGCTGCACCTTGACGATATGGCCCAGCAGCTTAACAGCCCAGCTGCAGGTTATGGTCAGCACCAGCAGACCATAGGTGCTTGCCGCGCTCAGATCATAGCCGCGGATCAGAAACGGCAGCAGAATGACGTACACCGCCGCCATCTTCAGCGCAGTTACAGCTAGGCTATAGACCATTCCGCCCTTGAGGATCGTACTGATCCAGTTCTGGCGCTGCCGCAGGAACAGCAGATCGCCTTCCTGGAGCAGCAGTACGATCCCTCCGGTTGCCAGCAGAATGGCCAGCAGCGAAGGCACAACAACAAAGGGTACATGGCTGAACCACCCCGGAAGATTGCCGCTCCAGTAGCCATAATAGAAGCGGCCGCCGAGGAGGCCCCCCGGGATGAGGATATACAGCAGGACTGTCCAGTCTACAGCCGTACGGATAATAGCAGTCTGCTCCCGGAAATGGGAAAATAGTCTTCGTCTTAAGAGATTCCTTGCAGCCGGGAACGCAAATGAATTCCGGCTCATGTTAATTCGTCGAAGCAATCAAACAGCGATCCCTCCGGCAGCCCCGCTTCCCCGCGTATTGCCGCAAGTGTCCCCTCGGCGGCAATTTTGCCTCCGGAGATCAGAATGAAGCTGTCGCAGATTTTCTCCGCTGTATCCAGAACATGCGTGGACATCAGCACCCCGGCACCGCGCTCCCGTTCCGCCTCCAGCAGGCGCAGGAAATCCTTGGTGGCCCTGGGATCAAGCCCGATGAACGGCTCGTCCACAATATAGACATCCGGCTGTACCAGGAAGCCGAGCATGAGCATCATCTTCTGCTTCATCCCCTTGGAGAAGCCCGCCGGCAGATCATCGCGCACATGGGTCATGCTGAACTGTACAAGCAGTTGTTCAGCCGTGGACTCGAAGGCTTCATAGCTTAAGCCGTAGGCGGCAGCGGCCAGATCAAGATGCTCCCACAGCGTAAGGTCCTCGTAGAATACCGGCTGCTCCGGCACGTAGGCGTAGGACTTATTCTCGCCGCCCAGCTTCACCCGGGCTTTGGCATGCTTCAGCAGACCTAGCAGCGTCTTGATCGTAGTGCTTTTGCCGGCCCCGTTCGGTCCGATCAGTCCCAGCAGCTCGCCCTTTCTTACCTGGAAAGAGATTCCTGAGATGCGGATATCTCCTGCCTCATAGCCCGCTTCCTCAATCACTACATCAAGCACGGTATCCTCATCATCGTAGTCATCATCGTCGTCGTAATACTTGTTGATCCGGTCCTCCGTCTGCTTCGGAGCCTTCTGTTCCTCTGAGCCTTCTGTCTCTTCCATGTATCTCTCCATCTCCTGTATCGTCATTCAATATAATGCGATCATAGCACCCTGGACGGACCTTTGCTGCAATAATTTTCACCCTTCACCCGTCCTTCAAAAGATTGTTCAATTTTTCATTATTAAAAGTGTGCTTATTGTGACAAATGACATGTTCTTCAAACTTTGTTTGACGTATTGTAAAGCTAGATATCAGGAAGCAAGTATTCCAAACCGTGCGGATAAGCCCGTACGATTAACAATAGAGGTGGAGAAGCATGATACAATCCTATGAACGCGATACTCAGTTGACCCTGCATTTGTACAGAGTTTTTGCCAAATCCTTCAAGAGTATTAACGAGCATGCTGTAACCGGCAGCAAGATTGAAGGCTTCAACCCGACGGCCTTCGCAGTCATGGAGGTTCTCTTTTACAAAGGACCACAGCCGATCCAGCAGATCGGTGCCAAGCTGCTGCTTCAGAGCGGTAACGTTACTTATGTGATCGACAAGCTGGAAGAACGCGGCTACCTGCAGCGTAAGCCTTGCCCTAGCGACCGCCGTGTTATTTTTGCCGAGCTGACTACCGAGGGCGAACGCCTGATGAACGAGATGTATCCGAAGTACTCGGAGCGCCTGCACCTGGCCTTCAGCGGACTCAGTGACGAAGAGAAGGAACAGATGATTGTGCTTCTGAAGAAGATGGGCCTGCAGGCTGAGAAGCTCTCTCCGCTCCCGCGCAAATAAGGGTAGTTGAGGAATCGGAGGTTGTGATTATATTCACTACCATTAAAATCGCTCCTTTGGTAAATGGAAGGTCCGCCATCCATCCCCAAAGGAGCGATTTCTTTGTATGTTCAAAAAGAGAAGCTTAACGCTTCGAAGGTGTGCTTACTTCCTGTATGGAAGGCACCCCTTGGTCAAGGCGCACCGAGATCACCAAGGATATCACAGCGAACACGGCCATTACGATGAACAGGGAGTGCAGACCGCCCTCCAGCGCACCTTGCAGACTGCTCCAGGCTTCCCCGGACAGCTCGCTTCCGCTATGCGGGTTAAGCAGCTGGTTGATATCCGCGCCGGAGGCGGCGGCTCCCGGCTGTTCCGCCAGGCTCCGGTCAATACTGAAGTTCAGCCAAGAACCGAAGATTGCCACCCCGACGGTCTGCCCGAGTGAGCGGGTGAAGGTGTTCAGTGCCGTAGACGCACCGCGCTGCTCATGCTGCACCGAGGACTGGGCGATTATGGTGAAGACTGTCGAGGCATAGCCGAAGCCCACCCCGCAGAAGAGCATCAGCACCAGAAGCAGCAGCTGCGAGGAGTCTGCATTCATCAGCGTAAGCCCCACGGCTGCGATAACAATCAGCGACAGGCCGAGCATTCCCGTGCGGCGCGTGCCTGCACGCAGAATCATCCGCCCGCCCGCGATAGAGCCCAGCATCCAGCCGACCGACATCGGCGCCAGGAGCAGGCCCGAGAGGGCGGCGCTTTTGCCGAATACGCCCTGCACCCACAGCGGAACATACGTAGACAAGCCGATAATGAGCGTACTGACCAGCAGATTCGCACCTGTAGAGACCGCAATATTACGGATGGAGAACAGCTCCAGCGGCAGCATCGGCTCGGCGGCCCGGCGCTCCACGAACAGGAACACCACCAGCAGCAGAACAGCCGCCAGGAGAATGGCCAGCAGCAGCGGAGAAGTCCAAGGCAGGCTCTGTCCTCCAGTCGTCAGGCCAAACAGCAGTGCCCCCATGCCCGCAGCGAACAGCAGCACTCCGGCTACATCGATCTTCGTCTTGCGGCGGACCTTCTCTTCCTTCAGATACCGTGAGATGAAGATAATCGACAGCAGTCCGAAGGGCAGATTGAACACGAATACCCAGCGCCAGCTTAAGTAATCCACTACATAACCGCCAAGCAGCGGCCCGACCAGCGAAGAAATCCCCCACACCGAGCTAAGCAGCCCCTGCGTCTTCGCCCGTTCCTTCAGGCTGTAGATATCTCCGATAATGGTAAAAGTCATCGGAATCAGCGCCCCGGCACCGATCCCCTGAATCCCCCGGTAAATAATCAGCTGCTGCATACTCTGCGAGACTCCGCATAACAGCGAACCTGCCAGGAAAACTACGGCGCCGCCGATGAACACGGGCTTCCTCCCGATCAGATCACTCAGCTTGCCAAAAATCGGCGTGGTCACTGCCATCGCCAGCAGATAAGCTGTAAAGATCCAGCTCAGCCACTGCATCCCCTGGAAATCCCCTACGATAGCCGGACCCGCCGGACCCGTTACCGTCCCTTCAATCGCTGCCAGAAATGTAGCCAGCAGTACGCCTGTCAATATTAACTTCCGCTGCTTGTCCCCCATTGAACTCAATGAATCCATACCTTCTCTCTATATTCTCTATATTCTCTATATTCTCTCTTCTGCGCCCGTATCTCCTTGCAGCAGGGAATACATCACTACATCCTGATAACCGGACGCCGTATGCCGGTATTGCCGCAGCAAGCCTTCCTGCTGGAAGCCAAGTCCCGTAAGCAGCCGCTCTGCGCGAAGGTTGTCCGGATGGCACAAGGCTTCGATCCGGTTCAGCCCCATGCTCTGGAAGCCGAACGCAAGCACCAGCTCCAGCGCCTCCCGCATGAACCCCTGGCGCACAGCAGCCGGTGACAGCTCGAAGCCGATCTCTCCCCGGTAGGCACCTTGCAGCTGCCAGTGGTTATAGCCGCAGCTGCCGATGACAATGCCTTCCGGGCCAAGGATGCTCCAGCGCAGGCTCTCTTCCTCCACAGCCCACTCCGCGAGCAGATCAATCAGTGCTTCTGCATCCTCCACAGAGGACAGAGGCGGGCCATCCAGCCAGGGCGCTACCGCCGGATGACTCCAAATCCCAAACAGCGCCTGCGCGTCTGCGGGCAGCATCGCCCGCAGACGCACCCTCCGTCCGCTTAATTCCGGGATAACACCCCCGCACACATACATGTTCCGGTCCCCTTTCAACCCTATCAGTATACATCTTATTCTGCCCGAGCGGCGCGTTTACCTGTCACTCCCGCTTACCCATCACAAATAGCGTCTGCCCCCATGGCTTGCCGCCACAGGGTCAAACGCTGTACCTAATGCCAAATGTTATGTCCCATTTCGTGCAGCCGCATTCAGACTTAACCTGACGCACCCGCTGCCTTAACCGGCTTAAGCACCTCGGTGCACAGCACGCCAAGCTTGGCCTGAATGGCTTTGAATTCTTCAATTCCCGTTCCCGTGATACTATAAGCATCACCATGGGCTGTAAGGAAATTCTCCTGGGTTAGCCGTTCCAGCTCCTGTTTCACTTCGCGCTCCGCCACCCGGTACCCCAGCTTCTCCAGCTCCGGCAGCATTTCCGTTAGTTTCAGATCCTTCTCATGTGCACAATAGAGCATGTGGATTCCAATAAACAAGTTCTGTACGTCGGCGCGCATGTTTCACTCCTTCTGGCTACTAGCCTGTTGTATTTATAAAAGCATTACCCTGCCCTGAGTTCGCGGAAACATCCGCCCTTAAGCAATGCTTGCATCTTCCTCTCCTTCCACTAAGCGGAAAAACCTGTTAATCCTTCGTTAATACTTGACGTATTACGCTTCCCTGTACTATCTTGATAGTTAACAGTTATGGGATTCATACTGACTCAAGGTACAGGAAGGTGATGCTTCATGTTTCAAGCCATGCCTTATGATGGCACTCGCAGCGAACGGTTCGAAGCCGTTCTAAGCCAGCTCGGGGCACTGATGGAGGGTGAACCGAACGCCATTGCCAACTTGGCCAACGCTTCGGCGCTGTTAAAGCTCTCTCTACCGGACACCAACTGGACCGGTTTCTACTTGTATGACGGCAAAGAGCTGGTGCTCGGCCCCTTCCAGGGACTTCCGGCCTGCATCCGGATTCCGCTGGGCCGCGGCGTCTGCGGAACCGCAGCCGCTGAGCGCCGCACGCTAGTGGTCGGCGATGTTCATGCCTTCCCGGGGCATATTGCCTGTGATGCTGCCTCCAATAGTGAGATTGTCGTTCCGCTGGTCAAAGGGGACACCCTCTATGGCGTACTGGATATCGACAGCCCGCTCAAGCACCGCTTCGACGACGAGGAGCGCCGCTTCCTTGAACGGTTCGCAGCCATGGTATCCGAGGTGCTGTAAGGGCATCCTTCCTCATCAGCAGTAAATAAGGCAAGAACCGGAAAGAAGCCGCCCCACCGCAGGAATGATTCCTGGATGGGGCGGCTTTTTTGCTGCTCAGATTATACCGTCCGGAGCTGCGGCGTTACAGCCGGACCGGATTGATATGCCAGATCTCGGAGGCGTAGCGGCTAATCGTATTGTCGCTGGAGAATTTGCCGGAATGGCCGATATTGATAATGGACTTCTTCAGCCACTCCTTCTGATTCCGGTAAGCCAAGTCAATCTTGACATGGGTCTCCACATAGCTGGCGAAATCCTTAAGCACGAAGAATTCGTCATTGTTGTCAATCAGTGACTGGAAGAGCGTATCGAACTCCTGGGCATGGGAGCAGAAGGGGCCTGGGACGATTAGCTGATCCAAGACTTCTTTTACCCTACCGTCGCCATTATAGATATCGCGGGCGTGGTATCCGCCGTACTGGTAATAATCAAGTACTTGCTCTGCCCGGAGGCCGAACAGGAACATATTATTGTCTCCTACCATCTCATGCATCTCCACGTTAGCCCCGTCCATGGTTCCGATCGTCAGCGCACCGTTCATCATGAACTTCATATTGCCGGTACCGGAAGCTTCCTTGCTCGCCGTGGAGATCTGCTCGCTAACATCGGCGGCCGGAATAATCTTCTCCGCCAAGGATACCGAATAATTCTCCAGGAAGAAGATACGGATCTTCCCGTTAATGTCCGGATCTTTGTTCACTACATCAGCCACTGTATTGATCAGCTTAATGATCCGCTTGGCCAGATGGTAGCTTGGAGCAGCCTTGGCACCGAAGATGAAGGTACGCGGGACGATATTAATCGAAGGATTATCTTTGATCTGATTATACAGATGCATAATATGAAGTACATTCAGCAACTGGCGCTTGTAGGCATGCAGGCGCTTCACCTGAACGTCGAAGATCGAGTCCGGGTCTACCTGAATGCCGTGCTTACTGGTAATATACTCCGCCAGATGCAGCTTGTTGCGGCGTTTGATGGCGGCCACCTGCTCCTGGAAGGAGGCGTCCTCGCTGTACTTGATCAGCCCGATCATCTCCTGGGGCTGATGCATCCAGCGGGTGCCGATGGATTCGCTGATCAGTCCGGCAAGCTCAGGATTGGCATGCTGCAGCCAGCGGCGGTGTGTGATGCCGTTGGTCTTGTTATTGAAGCGGTGCGGATACATCTCATTGAACAGGCGCATCTCACGCTTCTGCAGAATCTCCGTATGCAGTGCCGCTACACCGTTCACACTGTGGCTGGCAACAATCGCCAGATGCGCCATCCGCACCTGATCATCATGGATGATCGCCATCTGATTGATCCGGTCCTGGTCTCCGGGATATTTGCTCATCAGCTCGCCACAGAAGCGGGCGTTAATCTCCTCAATAATCAGGAAGATGCGCGGAAGCAGCTCTCTGACCATGCCGATCGGCCACTTCTCCAGTGCCTCGCTCAGAATGGTATGATTCGTATACGACACCATACGGGTCGTCATATCCCAAGCCTGATCCCAGCCCAGATTATAGACATCCATCAGGATGCGCATCAGCTCCGGGATCAACAGCGTAGGATGTGTATCATTGATATGCAGGGCAACCTTGTCCGGCAGGTTCTCAATCGGCACGCCCGTCTTAGCGAAGGTCCGTATAATGCTCTGCAGACCGGCACTGCACAAGAAATATTGCTGCTTCAGCCGAAGCAGCTTGCCTTCGTACTGGGAATCATCGGGATACAGGAATTCCGAGATGGATTCCACGGACCGCTTGTATTCCAGGAACTTGTGATAATCCGAACCGCCCAGAGCGCCGAAGACTCTCGAAGGCTGGGTGATCGACTCGGCGCTCCAGTTGCGCAGTGTATTCACATGTCTGCGGTCTGCACCGATGACCGGGATATCATAAGGAACCGCCCGTACCGCTTCATAATCCTTGTGTTCAAATACAAGTTCATTGTTCTCCCAGCGGGTATCCACCTGTCCCCAGAACCGCACCTCTACCTGCTTGTCTTCGCGGCGCACTTCCCACACATTATCATTCTGCAGCCAATAGTCTGGCAGCTCTACCTGATAGCCGTCTACAATCTTCTGCTCGAACAGGCCGTATTTATAACGGATGCCGCAGCCGTGTCCTGCATATTGCAGGGAAGCGAGCGAATCCAGGAAGCAGGCAGCCAGACGGCCCAGCCCCCCGTTGCCCAGACCGGCATCCGCTTCTACCTCTTCGATATCCTGCAGACAGAACCCCAGATCCGCGAGTCCCTCGCGGACAACCTCCAGCACGCCCATATTCAGCAGGTTATTGCCCAGCAGCCTGCCGATCAGGAACTCCATGGAGAAATAATACACCTGCTTATCCTTGTCGATCTTGAACTTCTGATTAGTGGCAGCCCAGTCCTTACCGGCACTCTCACGGATCATGTTGCCGAGAATATTATAAATATCAGCATTGGAAGCTTCCTCAAGCGGCTTGCCTAATTTCCCGATGAGTTTCTCACGGAACACTTGCTTGAAAGTCTCTTTATCGTTGAACAACGGCAGGTTCCTCCTAACAGATACTTGTATTTGTAGAAATTAGTGCCTATTACAACACTGGATCAGAAGAAATGCCCCGAAGTGGAACATTTCCCCTGATCCAGATATTATATCTTGCTGCTCTTGGCTATGACAAATGGACGCCTGCTGTCTCCAACGAGTATCCGGTCTTTGCTGAGATGCACATCTTTGTCCATGATCACATTCTCGATCACGGCATTCTCCTCAATCACGCATTTCTGCATAATAACAGAGTTAATAATCCTCGCACCCTTACGAATCTGCACGCCCCGGAAAATGACGCTGTTCTCCACCGTCCCGGCGATTATACAACCGTTGGCCACCAGCGAGTTGCTGACCGACGCACTATCCAGATAACGGGTAGGCGCCTCGTATTTAATCTTGGTCTGCACCGGATTCTCTTTGAACAGGCCAAAGTAATTCTCCTGCTTCAGCAGCTCCAGACTGTTCTTATAGTAACTCTCCAGCGAATTGATAACGGCATGGTAACCCTTATATTCATAGGCGGAGATTTTGAATTTGTGGCGGTTCTTCTGAATGGCATCGCGGAAGAAATAGCTCTCGCCATGGGCAATGCAATGCTCCACCTGCTCCAGGAACAGCTTCTTCTCCATAATGAAGATGTCCAGATACACATTCGGATGATGCTTCTCATGGTGAATATTCGTAACGAGGTTGTCTTCATTAAGCTCGACCCGCAGACACGGATCATGCTCCGGCTGAAGCTCGTCAATCTGCTTGTAGACCATCGTTACATCCGCGCCCTGCTCCAGGTGATACTGATAGAGGTCCTGCAGATCCACCGTGTTAATGTGCTGGCTGCCGGAGAAAACGATGTATTTGGCCGAAGCCCTTTTGAAGAAATCCAGATTGTTATGATAATGCTGCAGGTCTCCCAGGGAGGTGTCCGTAGGGTCATTCCAGTCCGGCGGCAGGATGAACAGTCCGCCGTGCTTACGGTTCATATCCCACGATTTGCCGTCACCGAGATGATCCATCAGCGACCGGTATTTGCGGCGGACGAACAGTCCCACGCTCTCCAGCTCTGCACGCATCATGTTGGATAAGACGAAATCTATCAGCCGGTAACGGCTGGCGAAGGGGACCGCTGCCCCGCAGCGGAAATAGGTCAGTTCATTTAAATTATCCAATTCATGATCAAGATTAATTACGCCCATAAGCTCTTTCATCGGAATCCCCCGTCCTCTTGTGGTTATATGGTTTTGGCTGCTACAGATTTGAGCTTCTTGCTTCGTTTGTCGATCAGCAGAATTTCATCCTCATTCTCCCGGTCGGCGCCGATTTCCATATTATCCTCAATGACCGTGTTCTGACTGATGATGGCTTTGTGAATTCTCACGTTCTTGCCGATCTTCACCTTGGGCATAATGACAGAGTCGGTGATGACACTGCCTTCGCCCACTTCAACCCCGTAAAAGAGGACGGAGTGCCTCACCTCGCCATGCACGATGCAGCCCTCATTAATGATGCAGCTCGATACCTTGGCTCCCGGCGCCACATATTGTGCAGGCTGATTCGGATTACGGGTGAAGATTCTCCAGCCGGTATCATTCAGGTTCAAGGGAGGCGTATCGCTCAGAAGATCCATATTCGCTTCCCACAGACTGTCTACCGTACCCACATCTCTCCAGTAGCCTTCGAATGGATAAGCATAGAGGGATTGGCCTTCACCCAGCATCATCGGAATAATATCCTTGCCGAAGTCATGTGAGGAGCCGGCGTTCTCTCCGTCCTCCAGCAGATGCTTGCGCAGAACATCCCATTTGAAAATATATACACCCATTGAAGCAAGTGTGCTCTTAGGCTGGGCTGGCTTCTCATCGAACTCGTAGATCTTCAGATCATCTTCCGTATTCAGTATGCCGAAGCGGCTCGCTTCCTCCAGTGGAACGTCAATGACCGAGATGGTGCAGTCCGCGTTCTTGGATTTGTGATATTGCAGCATGGCATGATAATCCATCTTGTAAATATGGTCTCCCGACAGAATTAACACATGCTCCGGATCGAACTGATCCACAAACTTGAGATTGCGGTAAATGGCATCCGCCGTTCCCCGGTACCAGCTGCTTCCATTCTCCCGTTCATGCGGAGGCAATACAAATACGCCGCCATCCTTGCGGTTCAGATCCCAGTCGCTGCCGACTCCGATATACGAATGTAGCACCAGCGGTTCATATTGTGTCAGCACACCCACGGTATCAATGCCCGAATTCGAGCAATTACTTAGGGGGAAGTCGATGATGCGGTAGGTTCCTCCGAAATAAACAGCCGGTTTGGCAATCGATTTGGTCAAACTTTTTAATCTTTTCCCTTGGCCTCCCGCCAACAGCATGGCTACCATCTCTTTTTTCTTCATGGAAGAGCCTCCTTGACTTATGGGTAGTGAAACATGTAATAAATTAGGTTGAATGAATGAAGCTGTGAAGTGTAGACCTAAGTAAATACCCTAAAAAGAAGTGTTGTGAAAAGATGTAGCCCAAAAGAAATGCAGAGACAGGATGAATACGGGTGATACGGGGAGGAAAACTGCTGATCGGGATATATTCTATCCTTTATTCTAATAGTGTTCTATACCCGCCGTCAAAACCCTTTATTGCCCGCCTTATTTCTAACTATATTTCATACTTAATGACGTAAAATATCTCTATAATTAGATTAACCATTATGATTAACCGCAATCAGCACGAATGAATCGAAGCCTTGGCTCCAAAGACCTATTTTCAGCAAACCTTCAACCTGAGACTTCATACTATGGACATACTATAATATTAAATTTACTTAATATGGAGGAACTTCTAATGAAAGCAGCACAAGGTGTCCGATTGCTCCTGGTGGATGATGAGCCTCATATCCTCCAGTTCCTCGAGCTGGGCCTGATCAACGAAGGCTTTGAGGTACAGACGGCCGCAGATGGGGCCGAAGCCCTGGCTGCGACGGCTGACTTCAGGCCGCATGTGGTCATCCTCGACGTCATGATGCCCGGCATGGACGGCTTCGAGGTCTGCCGGTCCCTCCGTGCCGAGGAAGCGGAGGTGGCGATCATCATGCTGACCGCTAAGGATGAAGTGGACGACCGCGTGACGGGCCTGTCTCTGGGCGCAGATGATTATATGGTGAAGCCGTTCAGCTTCGATGAGCTGCTGGCCCGGATTCAGGCACGGCTGCGCAACCAGTTCCCCGGCCTGCTCGGCGAGGTGCGCTGCGGCCCCTTCCGGATTGACGGCCGCCGCAAAGAGATCCGCCATAAGGAGGAGGTGCTGGAGCTGTCTCCGACGGAGTATGAGCTGCTGCAGTATCTGGTGATTAACCACGGGCTGGTCCTGAGCAAGCCGATGATTCTCGACAAGGTATGGGGCTATGATTTCGGCGGAGAGGAGAATATTGTGGAGGTCTATATCCGCTCCCTCCGGGAGAAGCTCGGTGATAAGGAGCACCGGATTATCCGCACCCTGCGCGGGGCAGGGTACCGTGTGGATCTGTTATGACGGCCCGGACCCGGAGGCTCACGGGCAGATTCCATGCTCCGCGTTCCCTGCGCAAGCAGCTGCTCGCCGCCTCGCTGCTCATTCTCTCGGGCTTGCTTATTCTGATCGGCACACTCCAGTATGTACTCATGCGGAATTTCATATACAGCAACCGGGCGGAGGCGATGGAGACCCAGATACGCTCCGTGCCGTATGAAATCTTCAATAGTACAGGCAGCAGACGGCCGGGTGGAGACCGCCGTCCTCTGCTGCTGGACGCCCATACTACCCTCGCTATCTACAGCCAGGACGGCAGCTTCAGGGATTTGCAGGACGAGACCCTATCCGCTTCGCCTGCACCTAGAATGAGCAGTGAGGCCTATAACCGGCTGCTGATGCTCCCCCCGGACAAGCGGGGCGGGGATTACCAGCTGATTACAGCCGGGGATGGCAGCGAGCATCTGGCGGTCTTCATGAATCTGGGCAGACCCGGTGCTGCCCGGATGCTCCTGCAGATGACGGTGGAGACAGGACCGCTGAGGGATGTCATCCTGCAGCAGCTGCTTATCTTCGGCGCATTGTCGGTAGCGGCTCTGCTCGCCGGGCTGCTGCTGTATTTGCCTGCGCTGCGCAAGACGCTGGTCCCCTTATCCAACATGGGGCGTTCGGCCCAGATCATCGATGCCGGCAATCTTAATGTGCGGTTCCCTGAGGAGCAGGGCCAGCTTGAGATCGACCAGCTCGCCCAGTCCTTCAACGGCATGCTGGAGCGGCTGGAGATTTCGTTCAAGAATGAGCGGGAGGCGAAGGAGCAGATGCGCCGGTTCGCCGCCGATGCTTCCCATGAGCTGCGGACGCCGCTGACGTCCATCTACGGCTTCCTGGAGGTGCTGCTGCGCGGAGCCGCCGATAACCGGGAGCAGTTGTACAGCGCGCTGAACAGCATGCATGGTGAAGCCAAGCGGATTAACAAGCTGGTGGAGGACCTGCTTCTGCTCGCCCGGATGGACGGCGCCCCCCGGCTGCGGGTCAAGCAGGTACTGCTGGGCGAGCTGATCGACGATATGCAGCCGCAGCTCCGGGTACTGGCCGGAGAGCGGCAGGTCGTCTTCGATCTAGCCTGCGGCATCCGGTGCCTGGTTGATCCTGACCAGATCAGACAGGTCCTTCTTAATCTATTCCACAATGCGGTTCAGCATACCGATGCGGCCAAGGGCATCATCCATATATCGCTGCATGCTGGGGGAGAACTGGGAGAACTGGCAAAGCTGACCGTGAAGGATAACGGCTCCGGCATCTCTGCGGAGCATCTCCCGTATGTCTTCGACCGGTTCTACCGCAGCGATTCCTCCCGCACACGCAAATACGGCGGCTCCGGGCTAGGATTATCGATTACGAGGTCCATTGCCGAGGCACATCAGGGAGAAGTTACGGTCTCCAGCACCCCGGGTGAGGGCGCTGCCTTCAAGGTCTCGCTTCCTTGTTCGCCAGATTAGCCAATGAGCTGTAAATAGCGATATAATAGTTAGCAGAAACGAAGCGAGTTTTGCGATGTGATTCAACGAGGTTTATGCTATCAAAACTTAAGCACATGCTTTCGAAGCCAGTTTTGCGAAGTGAATCAATGAAGAGTATCTACCAAAACTTTTAGGAGGTTATCTCATGTACGAAATCGCCATTATCGGTGCCGGTCCTGCCGGTGCAAGCGCCGCCCTGTTCGCTGCCAAGGCCGGCAAAAAAACACTGCTGATTGACAACGACAAAGGTATGACCCGCAGAGGCTGGTATGAGAATTATTACGGGATTAGCGAGATCGGCGGACCTGATCTGGTAGAAACCGGACATAAGCAGGCCGTGAAGTTCGGGGCCGAGCTGGTTGCCGGACAGGCCACCTCGCTGGAATCAGGCGGTGAGGGCTTCGTCATCGGGACGGAGAACGGAGCTACTTATGAAGCTATGCATGTTGTGCTGGCGACAGGTGTTCTGACGGATCTGGCTGCCGCAGCCGGGGTAACAACCAAGGAGGGCACGGAGCCAAGAATCAAGACGGTCATTGCCGCCACACCGGAAGGCAGAACCAACATCGACGGAATCTGGGCTGCTGGAACTGCGGCCGGAATGAGTGTTCACGCGATTATCACTGCCGGGGACGGCGCCAAGGTGGCCGTCAACATCATCAGTGAGCTGAACGGCGCACGGTATGTCGATCACGATTTGCTGAAGGCTTAGCAAATACTACAGAAGAACCGCCTTTCCTTTTGGAGGAGAGGCGGTTCTTTTTGTGCAGAAGGAATAATGTTATTTGTTGAGACTGGCGACTCTCTGCTCCTGTGCGCTCTGCTGCGGCCTGCCATTGTAGAATTCCTGAACGATGTAGAGGGGACGGCCCTTCGATTCATCATAGATCCGTCCGACATACTCCCCGAGAATACCCAGCATGAGCAGTACGAACCCGTTGAAGGTCAAGGTGATTCCGATCATCGATGCCCATCCCTTCACGGCTGCGTCTGTAAAGAGCACCAGATACAGTACGTACATCAGGTACAGAAAACCGGATGCGGACAGCAGCGCTCCAAGCACGCCCGCCAGCTTCAGCGGCTTATAAGAGAAGGAGGTAATGCCGTCCAGCGACAGCTTCAGCATCCGTCTGAACGGATATTTGGTCTCTCCGGCCAGCCGCTCCTCCCGCTCGTATTCTATCGCCTTCTGGCGGAATCCGACCCAGCTGACCAGACCGCGCACGAAGCGGTTCTTCTCGGGCAGACGCTTCAGCTCGTCGCAGACCCTGCGGTCCATCAGGCGGAAATCGCCGGTATCCACCGGAATGGAGATATCTGTCGAATAACGCAGCACCCGGTAAAATAAGCTGGCCGTCCACTTTTTGAACAGGGACTCTCCGTTCAGCTTGATCCGCTTGGCATACACGACCTGGTAGCCTTGCTTCCACTCCGCAATCATCTCCGGAATCAGCTCGGGCGGGTCCTGGAGATCCGCGTCAATGATCACAACCGCATCGCCCAGCGCATAATCCATCCCTGCTGTAATAGCAACCTGATGCCCGAAATTGCGGGACAGATCGATCAGCTTCACACTTTCATCCCAATAGCTGTATTCCTCGATCATCTGTGCGCAGTTGTCGGTGCTGCCGTCATTGACGAAGATCAGCTCGTAGGGCTCGCCTGTTATGCCCATTACTTTTTTGATGCGCCGGTAGGTCTCCTGAATAACAGGCTCTTCATTGAACATCGGTATTATAATGGAATAGCGCACTTGAACACTCATGGGCAGCTCCTCCTCAAAAGTAGTAAGGAAGCGCGCCGGCACACGACCGGATATACGCGCTTCCTGATCCCCTGCTCCCGCAGGTCAGTTCAGGGTGATCTCGTACAAGGTTCCGGCATTGCCGCTGTTCTGCGTTCCCTGCCAGTCTGCGGCCGGAACCTCCGTCCCGTTCGCGGTAATCCATTCCGTAATCTCCGAACTGCCGCCGCCCCGCATCCCGCCCATGCCGCCGTTGGTGACCAGGAAGTACTTCACCTGCCCGCTCTCTACAAGCTCCTTCAGGGTGTCTGGGGTATAAGGCGTATCTGACGCATTGAAGCCGTTCAGGATGACGACCTGCTCTCCTTCGTCGATGATATACGGGCCTGCTGTTCCATAATCCATCGCTGCGAACAGATATTTCTCGCCGGTATTATGCTCCTTGAGATAGGTCAGCAGAGACTCATTGATTCCAGCAGCGTTATTCCTTCCCCCCATGCCGCCCATGTTAGGCATGTTGGGTATGTCAGGCATGTTGCCCGTTGCACCCATTGCGCCCATTCTGAAGGAGCTGCCGCTATCAGGTCCTGCTGCTGGCGTCATGCTATTATTGCCATAGACAATCGGTGTGAACGCCCAATAGAGCGGGCCAATCAGTAGCACTAGCAACCCCGTTACCGCTGCGGCATGCAGCCAGGAAGACTTATCGCGTACCGCCTTCAGCAGCCGCAGTATCACCAGCAGTACCGTCATTGCAAGACCTGCTGCCAAAATACCGTAGGACCAGCCGCTGCCGATGGTATCGTCATACGGACGGATAATGTACACCTCAAGCACCGTTGTAGCCAGCACGGCTGCGGGCAGCAGCCAGGACAGCCAGGCCTTCCGCTCCTTATAGTAGCTCCAGAGCCGAGACCAGCCTGCACCTGCCAGCGCCGCCACCGGCGGAGCCATCATGATCAGGTAATACTGGTGGAAGAAGCCGGCGATGCTGAAGAATCCCATGACCGGAACCAGCCAGGCCAGCCAGAACAGGGCTTCCTTATGCTGCCGGGTGAAGCTCCTGCGGCGCAGGCTGGCCAAGATCCCGATGCTGCCAAACAGCACGAACGGCAGCAGCCAGCTCGCCTGGCCGGACAGCTCCTGCTGGAACAGCCGCAGCGGACCGGCAGTGCCTGTGTTGAACATGCCGCCACCACCCACCCCACCGCGTCCGTTCGGGCTTCCGAACCCGCCGAATCCGCCTTTCTCTCCTTCTCCGCGCCGTCCGCCAGCTCCATCCATGGCCGGGAATTCACCGCTATAGTCCGGCATTTCCCCGTTCATTCCGGGCATGCCGCCACCGCCGAAGCCGCCGCTTCCGGCTCCCCCAGTGCTGCGGTCACCGGTCAGACGGGACACACCATTATAGCCAAAAGCCAAACCCAGCACAGAGTTGGTGCCACTGCTACCGATGTAAGGCCTCTTATCCGCCGGAATGGAATCTACAATTACCGCCCAGGATAGAGACACTGCCAGGAGTACGGCAGTGCAGGCTGCAAGGGTGCCGGTTTTCTTTTTCCAGTTCACCTTGGCTGCCAGGAGATAGAATAGATAAAAGGCCGGAAGTACCATATAAGCCTGCAGCATCTTCTCATTGAAAGCGACACCGATGAGCCCGAAGGCAGCCAGCAGGCTGCCCAGCCGGTGGGTCCGGGTGCCTCGGAAGAGAAACCATGCCGCCAGCAGCAGTGTGAACACCAGCAGCGTATCAATATTGTTCGTGCGGCTTACCGCCGCTGCTACCGGAGTAGCGGCCATAACGAGCGCTGCAAGCCTTGCCGCCGCCCGTCCGAAGGTTGGCTTCACCAGCAGATAGACTAAGAGTACCGAGCCTACACCGCTGAGCACCTGCGGCAGGATGACACTCCAGCCATGCAGGCCGAAGACCAGCGCGCTTAAGGTCTGCAGCCAGAAGGTGACCGGCGGCTTATCCACCGTTACTGACCCTGCAGAATCCAGGGAAGCGAAGAAGAAGTTATGAAAGCTCTGCAGCATGCTTCCTACAGCGGTTGTATAGTACGTATTAGCATATTGGTCATTCCAGATTCCGTATCCGTACAGGACGGCTGCCAGCAGCATAATCATTAGCAGGACAACATCGGTACCCGGCCTCTTCAGTAATTTCATCGTTTGATCCACTCCGATTCGTTCATTTCTTAGGTGTATTATGGCATCCGTACCTTAACCCGTAATGAATGCCCGCTGAATGTTTGCTGAACGTGCCGGAAGCACAGGACACAAGTGGAAACGGCATTGCCGTCCTTTGAAAGGACGGTACCGTTTCAGCGAGAAATAGAAGGATAAGTTATCGTGTGAAACATATAAATTCTTATATTTAGACAAATACCCCACTCGGAGATGCATCCAAGTGGGGTATTTATTAGTGTTGCTACTTCCTTTACGGCTTACGGGCCAGCGCTGCTACCTTGTTCAGGGTGTTCCAGTTGCGCGCGGTAAGTGCCGTTCCCAGCAGCTTGTCGAACGGCACCTTGAACAGCGGCGACTCGCTTACACTCACTTCATAGAAGGCATACAGCTCCCTGCCGATCACCCGCACCTTATCGGTTCCATCCTCATAGGGGCGGAGCTTCTCCAGCGCCTCAGCGGCTGGCTCCGCTGCCAGGAACGAGACATACAGACGCTTGTAGGCTTCCTGTTCACTCTGCGGGAACGGATTGCCGGCAATGACCGCCTCCAGCTCCTCCAGAGAACGGATCATCACCGGCACCTCAAAGCCGAAGGTCTCCTGAATCCGCTGGCTGATCGTCCTGGCGAGCAGAGAAGCGGAGGTCTCTTCACTCTCGAACACAACGTTGCCGCTCTGAATATAGGTCCGCACCTTCCCATACTTAAGCGCTTCGAACATCGCCGTAAGTGCTTGCATCTTAATGATTTTATTGCCGCCGACATTAATGCCGCGCAGCAAGGCAATGTATGTATTCATCTGCACTTCCGCCTCCTCTATACAGTCTGTTGCCCTCAGCGCTATGCTCTCAGATGTCTACGGATCTCGCGGACCAGCAGTTCCTTCTCGGGAACCGGAAGGCCTTCTACCAGCCGTGCCGCCGCTACCGGTAGTATCCAAGGGTTAATATCAGCTAGCGCCATGCCTGACAGCTTCAGATAACTGCGGACATATTGCGCGGTCAGCCGCTTCCTGGCAAACCCCAGGAACCCCTTAGTGAACATAGAAGCCCGCTCAGGCAAGGCCCCGATACTGAACATGATTACCGACCGTGCAACATCCGCTGCAGGATTGCCGCGGACGCCGGTCATCCAGTCAATGACCCACAGCTTATCGTCCATCAGGATATTGTCCGGGTGGAAATCGCCATGGCATAGCTTCTCCCCGTCCGGCAGCTCTGCAAGCCGGGACAGAATCTGTGTTTTCTCCTCTGTCGCAAGCATGGGTGCAGCTATGATCTGATGTTCCAGCTGCTTTTTCTGCGCTCCAGCTTCGCCCATACCCTCAAGCTGGTGAAGACTGTAGTGCAGGCCGGCCATCTGCTTGAAGCCGCTGAAGTTCAGCCACGGCTTCCGGTTCATCTGCTGTAACAGGGTAGGACCGGCGATCTGCTGATACACAATTCCCGGTCTGCCCTCTACCACTACCCGCTCATGGGGCTGCGGAGTAGCAACACCTTGTTCATAGACCCATTTACTGAAACGGTATTCTAAGTCCACATACTCTTCCGGAACGTCATCGCGGTACAGCTTAAGAATCTTTCCTTCCCCGTACTCCAGCACTTCCGCCGTTCTGCCTTGACCGATTACCTTCCCCTGCATATCAATGCCCTCCCGGCTAATCCAGACTGATCCGCGAGTAAATACTCTCATCTCCTTTTATAGTGAATCGCGGAAAAACTCATGATAGAAATTAATAATAACCAGCAGCACAGCCAGCGATTCGTTGACGCTATCCACTTCCAGAGCGTGGTTGGCATCGTCAATCCTGTATACCCTTACCTGCTTCATGCTGCTAAGCTCGGCGGGATGCTGCCCGGTGAACATCGGGTCACTTCCGCCGTAAATCACACTGCCCCGGCTCTGCCGGATGAACGGAAGGCTCTCGGGAACTGGTGTAAGAAACAGTTGCGACACCTTCTCCCCCATTCCAGGCTCCGACGCCACCTTACCGGCAATAATCGTCCCCATACTCTTGCTGATGAACAGGAGCTGTTCATAGTCGGGAAGCGAAGCCAGCGCAATTTTGCATTCCTCGGCAACAATATCAATCTCTTCGCGCTTGAAGGATACTCTTGCAGCCTGGTAGCCGTATTCTAATAGCAGCAGGTCACAGCCGTATTCCCGGGCCAGCTTGCCCGCATAATCCAGCAGCGGCCGCTCGGCGGAATAATTCTGTCCCGGAAACACCACAGCCAGTACCTTGGAGCCTTGGGCGATAAGCTTATGTCTGACCTCTCTGCCCCAATGTGAGGACATTACAATGCTGGATACGCTCATCTTTAATCCACGCCTTTCCTACCTGTTCTATGAGATGCTCTCTTACCTCTCATTATAGCTAACTTCAGCACAGGTTGAAAACAAGGCAGCCCCGCAGGGCGGGGCTGAGGAGATGAGACTTCTACGCTTATGAACCTTCCGGCTGCTGCTCAGGAGGAACCTCCTGCCTGCTGCTCCTTTTGCGGGCGATAAGCTCGGCTGTAAGCCACAGCAGTACAGGGATAATCACCTGGAAAGGAAGGGCATACACCTTATAGATGTGATACGCGAAATACTCCATTTCCATAATATTGGAATAGATGAAATCCGACAGATAGATCATAATCAGCCCCATCTGCAGCACTACAGACCGGTAGCTCCTCAGCTTGAATACCTTCGCTACCCCGTTGCAGGTTACATACAGGCACAGACTGACCTTGACGAAGAGCGCCGTAACAAATACAATGGCCGCCGAGCCCTCGATCCGGGTAACGAAATCGCCGATATTAATCCGGCTGACCGCCACGTAAGAGGGGAAGTACAGACCGGACAGAATATCAGGGCCAAGAATCAGCAGGTTGCGCAGCGTAATCATAATAATGATACTCCCTGCAATCAGTGTGCTGCTGACCAGCACCCGCTTGGCAGAGCCCTTGGCCGGAATGGCGCTGAACGCGCCAAGGAAGACTACAATCTCGGCAAAAGGGAAGGTGAACGATCCGGCTGTATCTGCAAGAATAAGGTCTAATCTGGTATGGAGTAGCGGCTTCAGATGATGGTATTCAAACTTGGGTACGGAGAGTAGTTGTAAAATCACAATTACAATCAGCGAGAACAGCAGCAGGAATTTGGCGCTTCTTCCAAGCACCTCGATGCCGGCGTGGACCACCCAGATACAGAGCAGTCCAATCATAAGCATGGGTGCGAACATCGGAGTTGCGGTTAAAGCCACGGTCTTGCTGAACTCCCCGAAATTGCGCAGCACCAGCGCTCCCAGATGTAAAGCATACCAGATATACAGACAAGAGAGCATCCGTCCCAGGACGGAGCCGAACACTTCAATCAGCATGTCATACAGATCCTTGCCTGGAAACAGGACATGGAGTCTTGCATAGATCAGCATAAGGGGAAGCGCCAGCAGAATCGCCAGCAGTTGGGCAATCCAGCTGCTGTTACCGGACTGTGAGGAGGTTCCCAGGAACAGGGAAGCGCCGGTGACAAATAATATAGCGATGCTGATGGACTGTCCAGCCGGAATAGTCTCTTTGCTCACACTCTCCTCCTCCTTCAGCGGCGCGCTTTAATATAGCCTTTTCACCCAATCCACAAACAGCGGGGACGGACTGGGAATCTCCCAGCGCATCGACAGTGCGAAGGCCAGCCCGAAGGAGATCAGGTACAGGGCGGAGCAGACCAGGAAATCCCGCTTCATTCCCTTCTTCCGCAGCCCACATGGATCAATTACAGCTATCAATGCGTAGATCAATATCACGTAAATGAACATACTTAATCCCCCAGCCGGATGGCCCGCGAAGTCTTGGCACTGCTCTGTATCGTCACCTTAGACTGGACGTTCACTTCAAGACCGGCAAAGACCTCAGGCCAATGATCCTTCACCTCCGCCCAGAGCTTGGGCTGATTCTCGTACAGGCTCTCGCCAAAGCCAAAAATATCAGCATCGTATTGCTGCTGCATCTTATGAACTAACGTAAGAATATCTGCCTGCAGCCGCTCAGCGGCCCTGTGCTCAATATCCTGAACAGTCTCATCTTTAAAGAATCCATCCGGTGTCATAACCTCATCCAGCCCTGTCTTGGTTACAGTACGGATCTGCATCTGGAGCTTGCCATCCACCATTTTGTGCTTCAGCTTGGTTTGACTGGAGACAATCTCCAGGGAATACGCCGGATTCCCCCGCTTATCATCCACAGCCAGCACCCCTCCCTGCAGTACATTTTTGACCACTAGCATCGTCTTCGTCTCATCGCCGCTCAGTTTACCCACCATCCGGTCCTTCACGAATACGGCGGTACCTGACACCCTTACCCTCTGCTCACCGTTTTTTTGATGAATATGAATGACTGGTGCGGTCGCATTGATCCCTGAAGTCTCCAGTTTATCAATGAAATCCCATATCTCCACAGTCGGGGCGATGTTCGTATACTTCTCATCACGCATCATCTGGGCCAATTCAAAGGACAGGATGGCTTCCGTGGTACTGTTCAGATTAAGAACCTCGCGGGCCGTCTTCTCTCCTGACACAAAGATGAACACATCTGAACGTGTCTCCGTATCCCGGCTGTACCAGTCAATGACTTGGATCAGCCCCTCCTTGGCTGCCTCCTCACTGAAAATAATCGCCTTGGCATGGCTCCAGAACAGCTTCTTGCCCGTTATAGAGATCAGATTGCGGACGATTTCAAACATCGTATTTCCGCTGAGGCTGACCATCTTGTAGCCCGCCTGAGCCTTGTTTGCCGACCCTCCTGTATCCACAATCTCTGCTGTAAGCAGCAGCTTCCCATCCTCATTCTTATCAATGGCCACTCCGGCTACAATCGCCATATCATCCACCTCGGCATAATTCCAGCAGCCAGTGAGTCCTAGGCTCAGCAGCAGCAGTAGTGAGCTAAGAGAGGCGATTCCTCTTCGCAGGGACCTCATGACCGCTTGGCCGGTCTCTTGGACGGCTTCCGTCTCCGGTTGCGCATTCCAATCACCGCCGGACGCAAATTCATATCCCACCAGGGCGCACGGACAGCGGTGTCCTTAATATCCTGCGGCCGGATCGAGCCAACCCCAAGCATATAAGAGACGCCGAAGGAGCGCAGGCTCATCAGATGAATGACCAGACCGAGCAGACCGAAGAAATACCCGTAGAGGCCCAGGAAAAAGGTAGTGCCCAGCAGCGCCAGTCTGGCGATGATCAGCGGCCCGGTCAGCCGTGGATTCAGCAGGGTCGTTATCCCTGTCAATCCCACCACGATAACCATCGGCGCACTGACAATCCGCGCATCCACGGCAGCCTGGCCCAGCACCAGCGCCCCGACAATGCTTACTGCCTGGCCAATCGCTGTCGGTATCCGCGCCCCCGCTTCCCGCAGCACCTCGAAGATGGTCAGCATAAGCAGCGCTTCAACAATGGTCGGAAAAGGTACCGATTGCCTGGCAGTCGCAATACTAAGCAGCAGCAGAGTGGGGACCATCTCCTGGGCATAGGTTACAAGGGCAATATAACCGGCCGGGATACTGATCGACATGAAGGCGCCCAACACTCTAAGCACACGGTTAAACGATGCAAAATAATAGTTGATATAATAATCCTCACTGGCCTGGAAGTTCTCAACGAATACATAAGGAACTGTCAGCGCAAAAGGGGTGCCTTCGATGAGAAGCGCAACCCGCCCCTCCATGATTTTGCTCACAAGTGTGTCCGGCCGTTCGGTACTTCCAACGGTTTCAAACGGAGAGTAGGGCTCGTCACGGATCAGCTCGGCCAGATAACCCGTGTCCAGAATCAGATCAAGCTCCACCTTCTCCAGCCTGTCATACAGCTCCTTAATAATATCGGGAGAGGCCAGACTCCCCATATAGCAGATACAGGTCTGCGTCTTGCTGCGTGTTCCGATTTCGGTGAATTCAATTTTCAGATCCGGGTCGCGCACCCTGCGGCGGATCAGGGTCAGATTCACAAGCAGCGATTCGGTGAAGCCCTCACGGGGGCCGCGCACTGCTTTTTCCGTAGTAGGCTCTTCTATCGCCCTGGAGTCCCATCCCTGAACATTGATGATAAGCCCTCCGGCATAACCTTCCAGCAGCAGCACTGCCTTCCCGCTGACGACCGCCCCGATCAGTCCATCCAACTCCTCGGAGACCATGACATCTGGGGTATCAATGACAGTCAACCGGATTCTCTCCATCAGAACCTTAGGGTCCCGGTGCTCTTCCTCTGCGGGCTGGTAAGCCAATATCGGCTTGATGATCCCCGTCTGAATCAGATTCCGGTCCACCATTCCATCGACATAGATTAATCCGCAGCGGACGGGAGCGCCTTGGCTGTTCTCCATGATCCTTACTCTCAGTGTCCCGTCGTTATTGAAAATCTTCCGCAGCCGCCCCACCGTCTCCTCCAGCGAAGGGCTTAGCGGAGGATGGGCAGACAGGGTACCGGCAGCTTCACTGTTCAGTGCAGAATGCTTGTTCTTCACCGCTATCACTCCTGTCAGAGATCTATTGCTCTGATTATCCCCCGTCTCTCTGACTCTTATTCGCCAGAATTTGCTGCATGGAAGAGCCGAAGCCGTCCGGCCCTTGAACGGCACAACAAATTAGCCCGCTCTGCAAAAGAGGGGCTGACTTACGCCAAGCTTCATATGATATTCGCCAGCCGCTGCTCCACTACGGCAAAAGCTCCTTGCAGCAGCCGCTTTATGTTATGGTTAGTACAGTATTGTTATTGACAGAGAACGAACAGTAAGGAGCCCGTAAGATGACACCATTCACGCGAAAAGTTATTCTCATTATTCAGTCGATCCCGGAAGGCTCCGTCATGACCTACGGCGGGATTGCCCGGGCGGCCGGAAGTCCCCGGGCGGCCCGGCAGGTCGTGCGCATCCTGCACTCCATGAGCAGGAAGTATAAGCTGCCGTGGTACAGGGTCATCAACGCCAAAGGAATGATCTCGCTCACAGAAGACGAATCCGCCTCCCTACAGCAGCTATATTTAACCGGAGAGGGCGTTATCTTCGATGAACGGGGTGTGGTTGACCTGGAGCGCTATCAGTATGTTCCTGTTCTTGAGCTGGAGCTGGACATGGAACTGGATATGGAGATCGAGATGGAGCCTGAACTCGGCGATGAGAACGACACTTAACCTATCTTCCTCCGGCCCTCGGAATAACTCCTGCGGCTCCCGTCCGCCAGCCCGTTCAGCAGGCAGTACATCGTGGCATAGATCACCAGCAGTACAAACGCGACGAACAGGCTGAAGAACACAGACTGCCGGTTCAGACTGTCCATGACCAGCCGGTAGAGCTGATGGCGGTCCGTCAGCACATCCCAGCTGTTCAGCCGGTAGACTCTGCCGAGCAGGACGCCGTAGCCGCCCATGACACAGGCGAACAGGACGAAGGCCCACGAGAGCAGCATGTTGCTTTTCCGGTAGATCACGTGCTGGAACTGGTACAGGGAGAAGAATCCAGTCAGCCAGCCGCTCCAGGTGAACAGGAGCAGGGTGGTCAGATCATACCAGTACCGGTTCTGGATCGTTCCGCCGACGATATACTTGCTTTTGCGGACAGTCAGATGGATCAGATCGGTCATAATATAAGGCGCATTCGGAAAAAACAGCAGCCAGGCTACGCCCAGCGGCAAAATCAGCATCCCTCCGATCTTCCGTTTATCCAGCTCATGCGCGGCCATGGAGAAGAAAAACGGCACCCAGGCCAGAAACAGATTCCAGAGCAGAAAGGCATAGAACGTATCCGTCTGCAGCGAAACCACGCGGTATACCGCAAGTGTTGCCGCTGTCATAGCAGCCAGAAGGATGAAGACCTTGGTATAATTCAGTTCTTTCATGAAGGATAATCTCCTTACCTTGATATAGTCCAATGATGTAATTGTACAAATATGGGGCGGGAGTGTCCAATATTGGTGCTGTACCCTCACGCTGCGCATTGTATTCGGTTTTCCGCATACACTCTGAAGTCTTCTCCCTTTCCAATCCGTGCTCCGCCTAACTCCGGCCAATTCTGAAGGTTTTCTCTCTCACCGGCCGCTTGTACGGAGAGCATTGTTGCACATTTTGCAGGATTTATCTATAAATGTAACTGGCTGAAGCACAATGTTGCATAATTTGCAGGAATTACGGTGGTTAGAGTAAGTAAACGCTGGATTTGTTGCATTTCGTGCAGGATTTCTGCATAAGCCGCTTCTATTGGGCAGTATTGTTGCCCTTTTTGCAGGATTTCTCTTAAAATGTTACTGGTTGTGATGCATGGGGCCCTTTCCTCCGCGCAGCGGCACCCATTGTATTCGGTTTTCCTGTGAAAATACTTCTGGCACAACCTGCGATAAACGCACGGCCTACGTGGCGAGTCCAGTCCAATTGTGTTCGGTTTTATGTTAAAATATGTAAATTAGATGAATATAAAAGAAAATCATAATTTCCTAAACAGTAAAAAAGCAGTACCGCCCATGAAGGACAGCACTGCTGGTGTGACGTTAACAGAAAACTGCAATTGCGGAGCCTGCGGACTGGCCGCTAAGCGGCTGCATTTGTTATCTTCTTAGCCCCGGATTGCGCGGGTTATACCCCGCCGCTCAGCTTGCGGGTCACCGCCGGGGTGCGCCCCTTGAAGGCCGCGCTGCGCAACGCGGATTCCTCCAGCCCCGAGAAGGCGCTGCATTCTCTGAAGGCCGCATGTTCGCAGCCCCGGCACCGGTTGTAATCGACACTTCCCAGCGCCTCATTGATTGCATCGCCGGTATGATCATAGAACTGTGCCGCACCGATCCGGTCGTACAGCCTTGTCTTCTTCAGCAGCTCCAGCGGCTGGCTCTGGATGCCTGAGATCATCAGCCTGCCGCCATCCGCCTGCAACTGCTTCACCAGCGCAGCCAGATTGGCTTCGCCCGTGGTATCCATCAGCGGCACCTTGCCCATACGCAGCAGGATGAGCTTAGGCTGATCCGGGCCAAGCTCCGGCATGGTATGGTCGAAGCGGTAAGCGGCTCCGAAGAACAGCGGTCCCTCCACATTGTAGATTCCGATCTGCGGACAGTCGTGGCTCTCTGTTACCATATGGGCCTCGACCTTGACGGAAGTCGGGTCAGGCAGCACCTTGGAGATTCTATGCACCTCGCCCATACGCTTGACGAAGAGGACAACGGCCAAGATCAGCCCCACCTCTACCGCCACTGCCAGATCGGCGAATACCGTCAGCAGGAAGGTAATCGCCAGCACCAGCGAATCCCCAGTCTTCAGCTTCAGCAGGTGGAGGAATTCCTTGCGTTCACTCATATTCCAGGCTACAACCATCAGAATCGGCGCCATCGCTGCCAGTGGAATGCTGGAGGCGTACGGAGCGAACAGCAGCAGAATCAGGAACACCACCACACCGTGAATGATCCCGGAGAGCGGGGAAGCGGCACCGCTGCGGATATTGGTAGCGGTTCTGGCAATCGCGCCGGTAGCCGGTATCCCGCCGAAGAGCGGCGCGGCGATATTGGCGACCCCCTGGCCGATCAGCTCACGGTTGCTGTCATGGCGGTCGCCCGACATGCCGTCCGCTACTACTGCGGAGAGCAGCGACTCAATGGCCCCCAGCATGGCAATGATAAACGCAGGGCGGATCAGCAGCTTGATCTTCTCCCAGGTAATGAGCGGAAAGTGAAAGCTCGGGAGTGTATTCGGGATATCCCCGTAAGCAGAACCGATAGTGGTCACCTTACCGCTGAAGAACAGGGCGGCGATTAGCGTAGCGCACAGAAGTCCGATCAGGGAACCCGGCACCTTCGGGGCAAACCTCATGCCCAGCACCACTACAGCCAGACAGGCCGCCGCAGTCAGAATACTGTACAGGTTGATTGTGGAGAGATGCGCCCCGATCTCCTTCATATTGTCGATAAAGCTCTCATGCCGCTTCATATCCCTCAGGCCAAGGAAGTTCGCAATCTGCCCGCTGAAAATAATAACGGCAATCCCGGCCGTGAAGCCAATGGTCACCGGCTTCGGAATGAACTTAATCAATACCCCCAGCCGCAGAACACCCATCACGACAAGAATCACCCCGGCCATCATTCCGGCAATCAGCAGATTCTCATACCCGTACTGCATCGCAATGGCGAACAAAATAGGAATGAATGCTCCCGTAGGCCCGCCAATCTGAAACTTGGTCCCGCCGAATAAGGAAATCAGTATGCCGGCCACAATAGTTGTATAAATTCCGTACTCCGGCTTCACACCGGAAGCAATAGCAAATGCCATCCCGAGCGGGATGGCAATAACGCCGACGATTGTCCCTGAAATGATATCCTTGCGCAGCGAAGCAATGTTATAGCCTTTGAAACGGCCCCACCCTGTCATCCTATAACCTTCTTTTCTCTGAATATCTGATTATTTGAATATAATACCCACATTACTCCTGCCCGCTGCTCTTGTCAACGGGGTAATCCGCCCCCGGAGGCCGGGGTTATTCGCTGCGGATGCCTTCAAGCAGGGAAATGGTACTCACCAGATGATTGTCGAAAATCTGCCTGGCTACAGCCAGAAGCTCCTTGATCAGAGGATCACGGAGGGCATAGATGACAGTGGTCCCTTCCTTGACGCTGGTGACCACATTTTTGGCCCGGAGGACGGCCAGCTGCTGGGATACCGCAGAGCCTTCCGAGCCCAGGATCGCCTGCAGCTCGTTCACATTCTTCTCGCCTTCGCTAAGCAGCTCCAGAATCCGAATCCGCATCGGGTGAGCCAGCGCCTTGAAGAATTCCGTCTTAAATTGTTGAATATCGCTGTTCATCAGACTTCTACTCCTTATGCTGTTACTTGTTTCAATCTATATTATATTAGCTCATTTGCTTGAAGGTGGCTATGCCGGGGCAGGAAATCATTCGTCCGCCCGGGGCTCTGCGGCCCCTACAGATTCACCGGATACAGCCTGGCTTCACGGGTCCTCAGCTCGACGAAACCGCCCAGCGCCATCGGTTCGCCCAGGCATTCGAACATGATCAGGTCGCGGCCAATCCGCAGATAACCCGTGCCGTCCTCCTCTATATTTTCCAGCACGCCCGTCAGGATGACCGTCTCCCCTTCAATGCGCAGGCCAAAGGCACCGCCGGGAGCCGGCACAATATCGACCCAGCTCATGAATAGCGCCGGCAGCTCCCATTCAGCTTCCCATTCCTCTCCCGGCTGAACAGGCGGTCCGCACCAAATGGCTCTGGCTTCCCCCCATTTCGCTGCCGCGAATCTGATTTCCCCGGTCCGGGGACCTTGTCCAAGAATCTGTATGTTCATCTTCATTAGCTCCATCTTCGTTCATTGGTATAACGTCATTATACATGACCAGTCGCCGGAGAGGATATCAGGTGTAATTCTGCGTTGCTTTGTTCAGATACGTGCTGGGATGCAGCCATGGATGCTTGAAGAACTCGTGTTTGTCGGTGATTTTGCGGGAGACACTGAGGTCATAATCAATCATGCGCTTCACCTTCTCCGCGAGACTTCTGCCCTTCACCAGCAGGCCCAGCTCGTAATCATGGCAGGCACTCCGTTCATTAATATTATAAGAGCCGTGAAATACCGCCTGCGCTCTGTGGTCGTAGATGATTTTCCAGTGGGAGAAGCGTTCAGTCGCACTATAATCATAGAAGGATACGCCATTACAAAAGGGAACGTACATGTTGCTGCGCACCGCCGCCCGGTTTGTCGGATGATCGTTAACCTCCAGCGGATTGCAGATGGCGAGATGGCAGGCGCGCTCCGGCCCCACTTCTCCCAGCCGGTCCCAGAAGGCCTGATCGATCAGATAGGGATTCACAATAACGGTCTCATCGGCCGCATAGGTGATCACATCCAGAATATATTGCTGAATCAGGTTGACCGGGTTGCCGGGAAAGCTCGCGAAGAGCGTGCACTCCTCCTCCCCGAATGCATAGTCTACCGCAGGACGATAGAAGGGTGACGCAAGGTCAAAGTGATCTCCCCCGAGCAGCAACCATCTGGAGTGAAAAACAGCGTTCAGCGACTGGGCCACAGCCCCCTGAATGCGGAAGCAGCCGTCATGCCATTCCTCTTCCTTCGCGGGTATACCGAGCGGACGTCCATCCGCCTGACGGCCCGGGGCCTCCTGAATGGGGGTGGCAAAGGTATACTGGTCCCCGATATTCAGACTGCCGATAACGGAAGTTATTCCGTCTATAATCATGAATTTGCGGTGGTCAATCACATTCAGCCCGGTCACTTCCACATCCTCCTGAACCTTATCCTGCAGAAAAAGGATGCTCTCAGGCACGCCCTGTGACTTAAGCACCTTACGCTTCGCAGCCCATTCCTCCGCACCGTAATAGGAGTGGAAGGTATCCAGCAGCCTCGCACCCGCCTGCTCCAGACGCCCGGCAATTGTGGAGAATTGCCCCACCTCCAGATTCTGGCCGTATCCGAGCGCAGTGACCGTATAATTCACCATGATTCTAACCTCGACGCCGCGCTCAAGCGCATGAAGCAGCTCAGCAGCGATAAGGTTCCCCGAATGGTCATTGAAGAACAGCATCACGGACAGATGAATGTAACGTTCAGCCTTGCGGATCTCGCCGAGCAGCATGTCCAGGCACTGCGGCCCGTTCACATAAGGATCTACCCGGTTATGCCGGGTGGTCTGCGGGGCCAGAGCTCTGAGCTTACCGGAATCGAGTCCCGCTACTGTATCCGCGAGCTGATTAAGCCATTCCTGGCTTATACCCGGCAGTTGCCCGAGTTGCTGCATATCCGTTATGACGCCCCCGCACTCCTGCCGGTAAGCGCGCGCGGTATCACTTTGCAAAAGAGGGGTAAACGCCGGCTCAGCCTCCTTCGCGCCTTCGGTAAGCGAGGCCAGGGAGCCGCCCGAAATATGATAATTCACGTAATCTATGAGATCCTGCTGAAGCTGCCCGTCCCGCTCGGCAGCAGCAGGGATTGAGGTTAACCCGTGATTGTTATGTACACTAGTCATGCTGTCTTCATCTCCTTCGTCCTTCCCCCCGCCTTGCTTCGCCAGCAAATGACAATCCAAGTGAGAGTAAGGTAAGATACCCCGCTTGTACGTTTTATAAACGGTATGGCACTTAGCAAGTGGAAACGGCTATGCCGTCCTTTTAAAGGACGGTACCGTTTCAGCGAGAAATAGAAGGAAAACTTATTATGTGAAACATATAAATTCTTATATTTCAATAAAAAGGATGCCGCAGCAGTCATTAGACTGCCGCAGCATCCCGGGATTCCAGATCGTATTGGGTGAACCGCTTAATTCGTAATTATTTGCTCAATTCCTCTGCGCTATACACCTTAACATCGAGCGGTGCGGTCAGGAACTCTCCCGCTTTGGCGGCGAAGCCGGTGAAGTGGGGGCTTGTGTTGTGAGCGGCAACGGCGGCCTGGTCACGCCAGGTCTCAACCATAATATAGAGACTTCCGTCTGCTGCATGCTTATACAGCTCGTAGGACAGGTTCCCTTCTTCTTCGTGCGTGGCAGCAATCAGCGGCTTCGCTGTGGCCAGGAATTCTTCCTCCCGTGCAGGATTCACATGAAGCAGCGCATGGATAATTAACATTCGTTTATTCCTCCTGAGTTTAAGTTGAGCTTATTTCCACTGGGCGATCTTGTCGATTGGCAGACGGACGGAGGCGTAGCCTTCATCCAGCGCTTTGCCGATCGAGATCAGCATAACCGGAATGTAGCGCTCTTTGTCCATACCGAACATTTCAGCGATCTGATCCTTTTCAAATCCGCCGATCGGATTGGTGTCATACCCGTGTGCGCGGGCGGACAGCATCAGTTGCATGGAGACCAGACCGCCGTCAATCATGACTGTCTCTCTGTTAATATCGGCCGGCAGATTGGCGAAGTGCGCGCCGAGAGCAGCTAGTTGTCTTTCTTTGACTTCGGCAGGCATAAGTCCGCGTTCTACTGCAGTTCCGTAGATTTCTTCAGCATAATCGAAGTTCTTCAAATCACCGAATACGGCAATCATGGCTGCGGAGGTTTCGACCTGAAGCTGGTTGAACTTGGCAATAGGCGCCAGCTTGGCTTTGGCTTCCGGGCTTTCGATGATCACAAAACGCCAAGGCTGCATATTCACGGAAGAAGGGGCCAGCGTAGCTTCTGTAAGAATCTCTGTCATTTCTTCTTTGCTGATTTTAACCGATGGATCATATTTGCGGATCGAGCGGCGTCCTGTAATAATGCTGATGTAATCATTGTTTTTGGTAGTGTTCATGAATAATTAGCTCCTTTTAAAATGGTTTGATTATAGGTGCCGGCTACAGTACATTAATATTATATTGCAGCCGGGTAAGCATCTCTGCGAGTTCGGTTCGCTCCTGTTCATTGAATCCGGCCAGCAGATCACCGATGAACTCGGTCTTGTTCTCCCGGTAGGCATCAATATGCTCGCGGCCATGAGCGGTCAGGGTGACGAGAGTCACTCTGTTATCGGCAGGATTATTCCGGCGGGCGATCATCCCGTTCTCCTCAAGCCCTTTTAAGTGGCGGGTAACCGCTGCTGGGTCGATTTCCAGAAGCTTTTGCAGGGAAATCTGACTGATCTCGGAAATCCGGTACAGCTCTTGCAGCAGCCTGAAGCGGGTTGGAGTCATGCCGGCACAGCGCTCGAATTTGGGGCCGATTTCTTTGTGCAGGGCCTGTAGCAGTTCGAAGATCTTATGTTCATCGGGCTGAACTTCGCTCAAGATTAACCCCCTCACGCAAATAAATTGTGCAAAACCTTTTCGACAAAACATACTTTACACCCAATTCATTGACCCGTCAACTAATAATTTTTGGAGGTGGCTGCCTGTATGAAAATAGCCCTGATTCAGCTCGATATAGCATTTGGCAAACCGGAGGTGAATTATGCTGCCGCTGAGCGCAAAATTCGTGAGGCTGCCGCTGGCAGTCCGGACTGCATTATCCTTCCCGAGCTATGGACAACGGGATATGATCTGACCCGTCTGGGCGAAATCGCCGACTCTGGCGGACAGACCACCGGTGCCTTAATGTCAGGTCTGGCGCGGGAAAATGGAGTGAATATCGTCGCTGGCTCCATTGCGGTCAGGCAGGAGAGCGGCGGCATAACGAACAGTATGTATGTCTTTGACCGCAGCGGGGCGTGCACCGGAGAGTATAGCAAGCTGCATCTGTTCAAGCTGATGGAGGAGCATCTCTACCTCCAGCCCGGCGCAGCCAAGGGACTATTCACACTGGACGGTATCTCCTGCGCCGGGCTGATCTGCTACGACATCCGGTTCCCGGAATGGGTCCGCGTCCATATGGCTGCAGGGGCCGAGATCCTGTTCATCAGCGCGGAATGGCCTCTTCCCCGCCTCTCTCACTGGCGGGCGCTGCTGGTCAGCAGGGCGATTGAGAACCAATGCTACGTCGTAGCATGTAACCGGGCGGGAGCTGATCCGGCGAATACCTTCGCTGGACATTCAATGATCATCGATCCTTGGGGCGAGATTGTCAGCGAGGCCTCCGGCAGCGAAGAGATCCTCAGCGGCGAGCTTGACCTCGCCCGGGTCCGGGAGGTACGGGGACAGATACCGGTCTTCGCGGACCGGCGCCCGGAGTTGTATATGTAGTTGGGGGGGGGAATGTAGAGGATGATCGCGGGGGGCTGCATCTTTTGCCCCCGCGGTCATCCTCTTGGACTGTCTCTGGCCCGCACACACCCCAGCCTGCACATTGTATGCTGTTTTTCGCATACATTCGGACGCGCACAATGTATCCTGTTTTCCGCATACATTCGGCCGCGCATACCCCAGCCTGCCGCCAGTAGCCGCAGCCCGCTTCAGCGGGCGTACCGCTCGCGCAGCATAAGCGCTGCTTCCAGCACCTGCGGATCGCTGTACCGCAGGCTGTAGCCGGTCTCCTGCTGCAGCAGCTCCGCCGGCAGCAGGCAGGTTCCCCGGCCGGCAAGCGCCTGCCGGATGCCCGCGGTGAACTCGGCCGCCGAAGACGGGCCGCCAAGCTCCGCGAGCGCGGCGATGGTCTCCGGCCGCACGCACGGATAGTCCAGGGAGGCATCGCCGTCCGCTGCATCCTGATAGAAGCGGCGGATACGCTCTCCCCTCGCGAGCCCCGAGCCTGACACAATCACGAACGCGTGGACGAAGTACGCGCTGCTCTGTCTGCGCTGGGCGATGCCGCAGAACTTGCGGCCGCCGATCGCCAGGTCGAAGTCACCGGGGCAATACGACCCGGTGACTTCTTCTGCCCGGATTTGCGCCGCTGCCTGCGGATGGCCCGCAGCTACCGCTTCGGTAATCACCGAAGCCAGCAGCCGGAAATCATCGTGGAAGTCCAGCTTGCCCGCAGGCTTCGGCAGCAGCAGGGACACGTTGATCACTCCCGCATCCAGCGGCACCGCAGCGCCGCCCGAATGGCGGACCGCCGTACGGATGCCCTGCTGCTCCAGCGCCTGCATCGCCTCTGCTGCGCGGGGCAGCTTACTGTCCCGCAGCCCCAGCGCGACTCCGCCGGGGTGGCTCCAGAGATGCAGCACCGGCGGGACCCTCCCGGCCCCGACATCACGGCACAGCACCTCTTCAAAAGCAAACGGAATCAGCATATCCTCAGCAGATGCCTCATCCCCTGATTCACCGCCGGTATGCGTGAAGAGGACCATCTGCTCCGGCAGCCTTCCTGCCGCCCCGTTCTCCAATACATCATAAGGTTCACTCCGCATGCTGATTCCCCTTTCTATCTATTAAGACCTGCGCTAATCTTAACTCCGTTAACTATTCACATTGTAACCGATCTCTCCCCGCACCGTACAACCAGCAGTGTATCCCCTTACGGATTTGAAATGGCGGAGCGAACCCGTTATCCTTAATGTAGTACAGAAGAATATACCAGCCATAAGATTCGCGCATAAGCTCATGCTATACACAACCTCTAGGAGTGATGCTGCATGACAACCGAACCACAGGCAATGCACAGGCAACTAAGTAAATCCAGGCAATGGGAACAGGCCATGAACAAGCTGTACATTAATTTTCAGGACTACAGCAAGGATGCACGCAAAGGGTTCAACGATGAGGATATTCATCAGGCCAGAGTCAATAGCCGCAAGCTGCTGACCCTGTTGTCCATTCTTGATCCGGGCCATACTGCAACGGCAGACTTGTATGACAGCTTCAAGCAGGCCCAGAAGAAGCTCGGCAGGGTCCGTGATGCAGATGTGCTGATCGGGTCCTTTGAGGCCCGGCGCAAGGCGGCGAAGGCGGCGGGCGATAAGAAGACTGCCAAGCTGCTGAAGGCGGTCATCGGACACCAGAAGGACACACGCAAGGCGTCCCGTAAGAAGCTAAAGAAGGCACTGCCCAAGCTGTCCGGCCAAGCACTCGAAGCGCTGTGGACACCTTTTATCGAGACCGGGCTTGAGCCCCTAGCTGCCAAAAAAGACGCCAATGTCGCCATGCGCGAGCTTGAAGTCGCCTTTGAACAGAAGAAAAAAGCCTGCAAAACCCTATTCAAGGGTCCGGCAGCCGAAACGCAGGAAGCCTTCGAAGCTCTTCATGAGCTGCGGATTGCCGCCAAGGAACTGCGGTATACGGCGAATGCGGCTGCTTTTGCGCTGGATCAGAAATTCCACGCCCATGAAGCCTTCTATAAGGACATTCAGGACCAGCTCGGACTCATTAATGACAAGCGGGTATGGCTGGAGACGCTGCAATCGATTGGACGCGAAAAGCTGGATGTCGGCAAAAAAGTCTGGGCCGCCTTCACCGATACGCTGCGGGCAGAGGTACTGGAAGCTCTCCATCAGAACGAGGTCGTACCTGTTGCTGATACTGAGCCCCCAAAATAGGGCATCATAGCTGATCATCCCATACACAAAGGCAGGACACCGCATGTTATCCAAGCGGTATCCTGCCTTTTATCATTAGCGTCACATGCTATAGCATTCCGGCAGCCCATAATCCGCCTCTGCGGATCATCCGGCGCAGCGGCTCTGAGGAGAATGATGGCAGATGGTGCCCAGGCATCAGATAGACCACCCGGCCTTCGCCGAAGGTATGGCACCATGCCGCCGGTCTCATCGCTCCGTCATGAGGATATTCGGCCAGCACCGTTGTCTCGAAGTGGGGATGCTGCTCGAAATAGTAAGGCTCATCCTCTATCACAAAATCAGAGATCCCCTCCATAATCGGGTGCTCCGGCGCAGTCACTTTCATCTCTAGCGCCGTGAACGCCGGATGGTGGGTGAACCGGGCACCAAGCATCGCCCCAAGCTCCTGATTACGCTGTAGGGAAATGCCGTTGTGCACGACAAGCAGCCCCCCGCCGCCAGCCACATAAGCGAGTAAGGCCCCGCTCTGCTCAGCGGGTAACTTATCTTCGGAGAATTCCGTATAGGAGACCACCAGCCTGCATTCTGCCAGCTCTGCCTTGTTCATCCGTCTGTAATCCTCCGTAGAGACCACCTGGAACTCCGGTTCAAGGAGCTGCTCCAGCTCACGGTCTACCTCCTGGAAGGGATGATACTTCACTTCGGTATAGCTGCCGAACGCCAATGCTTTATAGGAAGACATGATATGCACACCTCTCTTTTGCCAAGTTAGCCAATTTAGCCTGTCCTGAATATTCGTGTCACCAGGGCCAGAGATTGCCGTCCAGATCGATATAAGCCGGTTCTTCAGCCAGATACATCTTATGGTTATGAACGATCGTCATAATCTTGCCTGCCGATTCTTCAGGAGTTACAGGCGCCTTCGCATCCTTCTCCCCGTTCATATAGGTCTGTAGCCAGCCGGGATGGAACACCATCACCTGTCCGCCCATCGTACGCAGATGATTGTGCAGCAGCGAGGACTGCATATTAAGCGCGGCCTTCGACATACAATAGCCATACATATTAATCCGCTTGTTCCGCCCAATGCTGCCAGCCTCCGACGAGATATTAACCACCAGACGCTGCCGGCCTTGCAGCAGTAAACCCATCAATGCGTTGCTTACCCTCAGCGCACCCAGCGTGTTCACGTTATAAATATGCGCCATCGCTTCATCATCCATATCCACGAGCACCGTTGCATCATCCGACCGGTGGATAATCCCGGCGTTATTGATAATCATATCAAGGTGTCCTGTACTTCCGGCAATACTCCGCGCGGCTTCCTTCACACTCCCTGCACTGCCGATATCGAGAGGGACCAGCCTAAGGCTATCCGGGTATTGCGCTTTCAAAGCTTCCAGTGCCGCCTGATCCGGCGAATACTGTCCGGCAAACACCATGTACTTACTCTCCAAAAGAGAGCGAACAAGGTACAATCCGAGTCCACGATCAGCCCCGGTGACACACGCAACCCTTTTCATGAGCTCCCCCCTCATATCTGCATCAATATGCACCGAGCCTTGGTTCATCCCTCTCACATTAGCACGGCCACCGGCCGTTAACAACATCCCGCAAGGGAGGGGCAGGCTATGGTGAACTTTCTTTTGCTTTAATTTTGAACTATGCTACAATCATGAATAATAGTTGTTAACAACACAATTGTTGACAACAGGTTTCATTACTCTTACCCAGGAAGGTGATCCTCTGATGTCTATTCAACAAATTCACACTAAGGAAGAACTAGAGCAATATATCGGGCAGCCTGGCAAAAAACTGCTCTTCAAGCACAGCACCACCTGTCCGATCAGCGCCAAGGCCAACGAGGAATTCCAGGCCTATGCACAGCATTCAGATACTCCTGCAGCCGTGGTCCATGTGATCGAAGACCGTCCTGTCTCCAACCAGATTGCTGAGGATTTAGGGATCAAGCATGAATCCCCGCAGATTTTCCTGCTGGAGGACAGCGAAGTCCGCTGGAACACCTCACACTGGAAGATTACCCAAAAAGCGATAAAGGAAGCAGTGGAACAATGAGCGCGAACGTAATTGTCTATTCAACCTCCGGCTGCAGCGAATGCAATCAGGTCAAGCAGTTGCTTGAGAGCAAGGGCATTCCCTTCGAGGTCCGGGATGTGATGACAAGCTCCGTCTACCAGGAGGAAGTGGAGAAGCTGGGATTCATGGGCATTCCAGTCACCGTATCCGGGGACCGGGCGGTCAAGGGCTTCAATCTTCCTGAGCTTCAGGAGCTTATGGATGCTGCTGTTCTGTAATATACGTAAAGGTGCTGTCTTCTCAACAGGAGCAGCGCCTTTTTTATTGCGATTCATAGAGGTAGGCGGCGACGATACCTGGGGACCCTTCCTCCCCACTGCCGTCTGCCAAAAATAAAAAACAGCGCTTGAGCGAGATAAATGGCAGATAATCTGCTATATATATGAGTTTTGGCTTCACTATGCACAGCCATTCAGCCATTTGCTGAAAACAAGTCGAATAGCACTCTTTTCCATTTTTACAACCCCCCTCTGAACAGAGTATGATTCGTGTTGAAAGCAAATGAACGCATTCATGAAAATGAGCATATGCATTGCACGCTGAATTTCCGTCATGTGGAAAACGGGGGAACCATCCGGCCGTCAGGCCGACTTGGGGTGAATCCGAAGGAGAATGCCACGCGCAAGTCTCCGGCAGGTAGGGCGACTCTCACCGTCCGAATCCGACAGCTAACCCCGTAAGCGCTAAGAGAGAGCCAGATCCGCCACGATTTTGCGCTAGGCGTCTAACGCCTTATACCCAAAACCGCAGGCAGAGGTCCTCCTCTGTCCTGCGGTTTTTTGCGCGCTGGAATGAACACTAAAGTACAGATTCAGGAAGGAACGTGACCACATGCCTGACCCCTTATCGCCCAAGGCAGCAAGCGCTGCCGGATTCAACCACTTCATCCAGCAATCTAGCGGCCCCGTCTATGCGCTTAGCTGCCTGCTGCTCGAAAAGGGGGCCCGCGCCGAGCAAGCAACCACCGCCACCTTCGCGGCACTCCATCCACTGTGGCTGAAGGACAGCCTCTCAGGAGACGGCGCTGCTGCTTCTGCCTACAGAGAGTGCATCCGCCAATGTGCCGTGCTCGCCCGGGACCGTAGCCGCTGCGCTTCTGGGCTGCTTAACTGGGATGATCACGTTACCAGTGCCTTATGGTACGGCATCCAGCTCCCCCTGCCCGACATCAGCCAGATCCTGGAGTGCAGCATCCCCGAGCTGAAGGCGCGGCTTAGAGGAATACGCGAACAGATGGCAGCCGCACATTCAACCTTGCCTGCGGTCCACCGCCCTTCGGCGGGATGAGACTGAGGAAGATATGGGATATAGGCATGAGTGCGGTAGAAGGAGATGGATAGCGGGCCGTGCGGACTACAGATCCGCTATTTCGGCAAATGGGACCATGCCGAAGGCCAAGCGGACTGAGAGGCGCTTAATTAACCCATTCCGCCTCATTTTGCGCTCCACACAGCCCTTAACGTCCTATCAGTCCGTAACGGGGAGTTAATCGGTCTTTTTCACGAAATAAGGGCCGCTGAGTCCGCAAAATAACCCCACAAAGTGGGGTTTAGCTTCGATGATGACTCAGGTACTTTGCGGGGACCCAAAACATATAAATTCTAGAGTAAAGGGCTGGATTAACCAGCCCCTCCTCATCAAACCGTACGTGAGGTTTTCCCTCATACGGCTTTCCGATGTTTGTCATTCATGAGCATGCAGATCACAATAGCGTTTTTAGTCCATTCATGTTGGCTATATACTTGACTTCAGATAGTGAACTCATCCATCTTCTGCGCTGTCTCTTCTTCGCGTACCACCGGGTTAATCGCTGCAGAATATACCAGTCTAGCTTAGCTAATCTCTTTTGGCTGTAGTTCGTGTAGTAATAATTTCTCCATCCTTGTATCTTCGGATTGAGCCATTTCACGTGTTCCGCAAACGATTTAGATCGCATGCCGGGCGGTGCTAATCTATCTTTGACCACGCCTCGAATACGTTCCTCTGCCTTCTTCGTTAGCCACTGCTGGGTGGTATAGTACACCTTCCCTTGAGAGGTTTCTGCTTTCGTTTTTCGGTGGTGCATTCCTAAGAAGTCGAATCCTTCCTCTCCTGTCCACAGGCCTACAATGCGAGTTTTGACCGGGTGTAAGGTTAACTCTAGACGTTCCATAATCCTGCTTATGAGCTCATAAGCATGTTCGGCGTCCTTTTTGGTTTTACAGACCACCACCAGGTCGTCTGCATACCTTGTCAGTTCTCCCAACCCCCTTCCGTATTTCTCCCATAGTCGGTCAAAGTAATTCAGATAGATATTCGCCAGTAGCGGTGAAATCACCCCACCTTGCGGTGTGCCTAAATCGGAACGCCTTACGTTTCCTTCTTCCATCACACCCGCTTGAAGCCACTTCCGTATTAATTTCAGGATTCGCCTGTCATTGATACGCATTTGTACCAATTTCATAAGTTTCTCCTGGTTAATGTTGTCGAAGTAGCCTTGGATATCGACGTCGACTACCCAATTCCCTTTGCGGTTGCAGGCTTTCCGGATTCGATCCAGCGCTCCTTTCGCACTTCGCTTCGGGCGAAATCCGAAGGATACTTCTTCGAAGTCTGCTTCAAAGATCGGTTCAATCACGAGTTTCGTTGCCATCTGTATGACTCGGTCGCGCACCGTCGGGATACCCAGCGGTCTTTGTTTCCCGTCTTTCTTTGGGATATAGTGCCGCCGTACGGGCTCTGGATCGTAGCTACCTGCTTTCAATTCTCGCTCACAGTCCTTCAGGAACCGTATTTCTCCTTGTGCTTCAATATCTGCGAGCGTCACGGCATCTACTCCAGCCGCTCCCTTGTTTGCCTTAACTCGTCTCCAGGCTTCACTCAGCACATCCCAGCGATAGACTTTGTCGTACAGCGCATGGAATTTACGCTTGTTGTTCTCCTTGGCCGCATGACCTAGCTTTTCTTGGAGTTCTTGAACTTTTTCTTTGGGTGTCGTTAGCCGGTTGGCATTCACTCACTCGTACCTCCTCCAAAAGCGTAAACAAAGCAGGGCTCCTTCCCTCCCTAAGGTTATGTTGTCCTTAGGTTCTTCGGTACTACGAGCCCCTCGGACTCCCTTCCCACAGACGGTTCATTTCGTCTTTTGGACTTATAGAGCGCCTATTTACGGGTTTCTAAAAAAAAAAAAACCCCCGTGTGGGGGAGGGTCTCCCCAGTTCACTGCATTATCTTTCAACCCATGCCGATCCCTATACCCCGGAGGATTCTTCACTGTTGTTCCAAGTTCTGTACAGCTTCCTTGGCCTTCGTCCATGAAAGCGGGACTCGGCTTCCTCTCTTCCCCTTCGCAGGGCCTTTTTGACGACGCGGCAGGATTCACTTGATGTTACGGCCTGGGTTGTTGCTCGCCCAGTCTCTGACCGGTACTTTTGTCGATGCGCTTTTACACACAGATTTCGCCATGCGCAAGCATCCTAGCTACAAGAGTGGCTTGGCCCCTCTCTTGGTTGGACTTGCACCAACTAGATAATGCGTGCCTCTGGGCACGCCTATCAAAAAAAGCCGCAGCATCCGCCGCGACTTAGTCATTGACTCTCAGCACCAGCACCCATAAAGTGCTTGGCTTACCTTACATAGCTAACCATCATGCACTGATCCTGTCTCCGCCGACCGTTCAGTACATCGAACTCAGCTCTTGCCCTTACCACCCTTGCCGCCCTTGGCAAACCGCCAAAAAGCCATACAGCAGCCGAGCAATCCGGCTCCCAGCATAAGGGTCTGTAACGCCCCCAGCCAAGCCGATTGATCCGACGGGATCAGGCTGCTGACAATAATGAGCAGGATAGAGGCCGCGACCAGCACGGGGGTTTGTCTACTTTTCTTCACAACCATTCACCACTCCTAAAGACTAATACTATCTAAGGTACACCATCTCCGGCGTTTTCACCAGTTCACCCCGGCTCCGGGCACCACCAGGCGAAGAACGTATGGCGTCCTTGGCTAGTAATTCTTCACCACATAGTATTCAAAATCAGCGAAGGAGTCATGCTGGTGAGCATCAACGGAACCGATGAAATTGAACAACCCTGTAAATCCGCCAATCTCCCCCGGCTCCCCGTTCACACCTTCATCCGACAAATAGAGAACATCGATAGCCTCTACAAAAGCTTGCCAATCCCCGTTATCCCCGAAGCGGTACAGGATACTCGCGAGGCCTGCATTATAGATAATCTTGAGCTCCGCTGCGTCTTCAGGGACTGGAATGTAATTGTGGACCAATTCGGTACGTTCCCCCAGCTTGGCCTGCAGCACATATAGAACGGTCCCCTCTGATTCCGAGTGGGTCAAGTGAACATACAGCCAATTATTTGAATCATAGTATAGCCCCAGACCGGCCGTTTCCGAATAATGATCGGGATGAAACTCAACCTTGGTTTGAACTTCATAATGAAGGGAGGTTGCACGCGTGGCCATAATCGCCGGATGGATCTGCGAGAAGAAAGAATTCTCTCCATGAATGCGTAAGTAACCCGGACGTTCAACCGTATTCACCCATGCAGCTTGCTGGTCCCGGTATGGAGTCAGAAAATGAAGATCATATTTCTCCTGGTTAAAATCATCAAATACGTCATGAGAGATTCCATCGGCCTCTAATTCAACACCTGTTAACCCCTCAACTTCCATTTTGGCTACATTCGATCCATCCTTCATTTCCAGCCAGCCATCCTCTGTCCAATGCATTTTTTGTATAGAGGTTTCACGGCCTAATGGGTTTAAAAGCGTTCCTTCCACAGGCCGTGACATTAGATGGGCAATGTACCATTCGCCTGTTTGTGTTTGAACTAATGAGCCGTGACCTGCTTTTTGCATGATTGAACTTGGATTATACATCTCAAAATGCCCGGCATCCGGATTACCCAGTGAGAATAGATGGCGCGGCGAGGAGGTGATAATAGGCTCTCCCGACGGATGCGGTTCATAGGGACCAAAAATATTCTCTGCACGCCCCAGCTCAACACCATGAGCATAACCCGTTCCGCCAGCTGCTAATAAAAGATAGTACATACCTCTATATTTATAGATCTGCGGTGCTTCAGCACAGCCTCGGCTGGTGAAGCCTTGCGTCACCCGGTGCCATTGTCCAACCAACTTTCCCTCATTCAAATCAAATTCAGCGATCACAATATGTCCAGGCGCCTGATACCCTTCACGGGTCTCCCATTCAAGAATGGACACATAGTGTCTGCCATCTTCATCATGGAAGAGCGCCGGATCGAAACCGATGGATGTCAGATAGATGGGCTCAGACCAGGGTCCATGGATATCTTCTGCCCACATGGCATAGGAATCCGAATTAAATTCACGGCCTGCCATGTTTAACATATGCGAATAAGCTAACCAGTACCGGTTCGTCCTAGAATCATAGGATAGATGCGGTGCCCAGATCCCGGCTGGAGTATTTGTGCCTCTTAGATTCACTTCACCTTTATTCAGGGCAAAGGCCGTCAGCTCCCAATTGGCTAAATCGGTTGACTTGAAAATTTGAATACCGGGATTCCAATGAAACGTGGAGGTTGCAATATAATACACATCATCCACTCTAATAATAGAGGGATCTGGTGCCATTCCAGGGATTATAGGATTATTAATCTTCGTCATTTATTTGCTTCCCTTCGCTGTTTAGCCATATTATTTACCCTTTTCCTGTTGTCTATGTATATTATAATAACTACTAACGTACTTATGCGATGGGATGATTACGGCTAGATTTACCCAAATCAAAGGCAGGTGCTGCAAATTGGAACATATGAATAGCTATCTCACAGGTGCACAGACGCTGCTGCTGCCGCGCATTGATTGGAATATACGCTTTTTTGGCGCACATACACAGACCGTTCCTGCCGATTGGAGCATGACTACAGAATCCCACCATGCCTTTGAGATTCTGATTGTGTTGGATGGGGCTCAAGAGACAAGGATGGATCATGAACAATTCATCGTGAACAGTGGTGATATTCTGCTGATTCCGCCTGGGTTCGAGCATACGAATAAGTGTATTTCTGCTACATCGATGACCTATTTTTGTGCTCATTTCGATGTAGACGAGCCCTCCTTACGGATGAAAATACTGAAAAACTGCGACTGGGTCTATTCTCCCTCCAGTTTGTATCATAGCCCGCTGAAAAAATGCCTTCAAACATGGATCGATATTCTGCATGAGCCTGAGTTGTCGTTCACCAAAGCGAAGCTAAAAGCACAAATTGTCTTGTTCGAGTTATTAGAGGTGCTAGTAGATATCCAGCCGGTTCACAAGGAGATACGTGCCAACCAATCGATGACCACTGCGAAATATGCCAAAGAAATTGCCGAAGCCATCAAGAGAGCTTTTAAGAAAAATTGCACCCAGGGAAATTCAGATTACACCCTTCACATCCAGCCCATCATTGCTTCGCTTGGGATCAGCCCCAACTATGGATTAGAGGTATTTCAAAAAATATATAAAATGTCGCCCCGCACCTATCTATCTGACTTAAAGCTACAGGAAGCCAAAATATTACTCCAGCAGCCCAGGATATCTTTAAATGAGATTTCAAACCGTTTAGGCTACAAGAATCTCTCTCACTTCAGCAGACAATTCAAAAGATGGACGGGCATTAACCCCTCCGACTATCGTAAAAATAATGGTGTATAGCAAACACCCATCTGCCTTTATGGGGCGGATGGGTGTTTTGTTATTATGCTGATAAGTTATCGTTATTTAATTCTCCTTCAGCGCTTTAATCTCAGCAATGAGATGATCCAGCTTGTAACCGTTGGTATCCCGGGAGAAGGCTCTCATTTCTTCGGTTTGTCCCTCGAATGCAGATAGAACATAATCGTCTTCTACGACATAATACGTACCATATCGCGTATACGAGTAACTCCCCTCTTGCTCTAAGCCCACCCCCTTTTTCACCGCTGCTACAATTTTCATACCTGGTTTGAGTTCGGGTTCAATGCCCTTGAACTCAGAGTTATAAATCAGGTTAATGGTCCCTTCAACCTCTTCACCAGTAACTACTTGATCTACATTAACTTGAAAAGAGGTAAACATAGGCTTATAAGGCTCCAGACCGGAATCCTTCAATTTCTCCGCTAAATTACCCCATGGAGTTCCAGGTTCAGTTATCAGATCCACGCTGAAATCCGGCATTTGCTGAATGACTTCAGCAACTATGACCGTGTCCGTATGATCCAATACCTCCTTGAATGTTAAATCCCGCAAATCAACATTTTCGGGAGAGCCGGTGGATAGAGGATATTCTTTACGAAGCTCCTTAATTTGCTCTGGCGACAGGCTTGCTGCTGCTAATCCATCTGATTCAGAAGAAAGATTGGAACAACCCGTTAGGAATCCGAATACCATAATTGATGCAATGGCAGCTGTTATTATCCTTTTTATATTCATCTCAATCCTCCGTTCTAGAGGTATAAGAATCATAATAACTTCCTAAACAATAAAAAAGAAGAGTCTCCATGTGGAGACTCGATAACATCCTGTTTATGGGGGCCATGGCTAAACGACGCGGTAATTCCATGTTCCTGACTTTAATTGCACTGGGATTAGGACAGATGCGGGTAGAGGGCGGACACGCCGCCTGCAAGTCCGGCTTGGATCATTCGGCTGGTATCGTCGGCAAGAATTTCGAAGCTGCCGGCTGCTATGCCGTCAATAGCTATTTTCGCAATATCTGAAGGGTTTGATTTGGGAGCATCCAGGCCGGCCGTCATGTCTGTCTCCATATAACCCACATGTAAGCCTGATACTCTAATATGACGGGGATACAGATTCAAACGAAGATCGTTCGTCAGCGCCCATGCTGCAGCCTTCGCAGCTGTGTAGGCACCCGCAGCTCCGCCACTAAACCAGGATAATGCGGAAAGAATATTCAGAACCGATCCTCCCCCGTTGTTCTCGATGACCGGTGCAAAAGCGCGAACCATGGATAACGTACCGAAGAAATGCGTATCCAATTCAAGCTGGATTTGCTCCATATCCCCTTCCAGCAAAGAAGCGCCTGTAGATGATCCTGCATTGTTGATCAGAATTGTAACATCCTTAGCCAGGCTGGCTGCTGCCGCTACCTCTTGAGGGTTGGTAACATCAAGTTTTACAGGGGTAACTCCTGGAATATCCAGGGTCTCCGGATTTCTTGCTCCCGCGTAGACCTTAGCCCCTCTAGCTAGAAGTTCAAGCGTAAGCTGGCGGCCAAGCCCCCGGTTTGCTCCAGTAACAAATGCGACTTGTTCAGAAATGTTCATTGTATTCGCTCCTTATATGAGAATGATTGTTCTAGAAAATGCACAGGAAATGATATAATAACCTAACCTAATCTTATCATGCAGTGATGTCCTATAAATTCAATATAACATATTGAGAACGATCGGTAAATAATTATATGAATATTTAAAATCGGATAACCACTTTCCCTTGGGGGTGACCTGTAGCAACCAGATTTAGAGCTTCATTAATCTCTTCAATGTGGAACTCCCGGGCATCTACCGCGGGTATAATTTGGTTCTCTTCAATGATTTTTGTGATTTGCCGTAATTGTTCTCCATCACTGCGTACAAACACAAAATGATATTCAATCTTCTTCTTCTTGGCTTTGTGATCATACTTAGCACCAGCAATACTGAACAGCTTTTGCTTCCAACCTGCCAAGCCCATAGTTTTGGCGAATCTTTTGTTTGGTCCGGTCCGTAGAGAGAGAAGATGGCCGCCTGGTTTAATAATAGAGAGTTCACGGTCAAATTCACCAGGTCCCAAGGTATCAATCACATAATCAAGATCATGAAGCCGTTCCCAGTAGTTCTCCGTGGTGTAATCAATGTATTGATCAGCTCCCGCGGCCATTGTACGTTCGCGCGCCTGTGGACTTCCGCTGACGATGACCTTCAGCCCCATGCTTTTAGCGATAGGAACCGCCATTTGACCAAATGAACCAGAGCCTCCTGGAATGAACACACTTTCGCCAGCTTTGGCAGCTAACTCTTCATGCAGGCTTTGATAGGCTGTCAATCCTGTTAAAGGCGCAGCCGCACCGGTTACAAAATCCAGATTACCCGGCAAGTGAGCAATAGCCCCAACATGAATCGCCGCATATTCGGCAAATGCTCCAATCTTTCGCAGCGGCAGGCGGGAATAAATGGCATCACCCACTTTGAAGCCTGTGACTTTCTTACCCATCTTCTCAACAACACCTGTGAGTTCGTTACCAAGGGTCAAGGGGAACTCATAGTCCTGGATTAACTTCACGCTTCCGGTAGCGATGAGCAGCTCCAAGTGGTTAACCGCTGCCGCCTTTACTTTAACCAAAACTTCGTAATCACTTATTTCCGGGACTGAAATATCGCGCACTTCAACTTGAAACGGTTTGGAATATTTGGTGATCTGTGCCGCCTTCATAATTAATATCCTCCTATCCGCAATATCTTAAGTAACATTTGTGATGATTTGTAACTAACACAGCAAGCATAAGACTAGAAGTTACAAAAGTCAACATTTGTTACTTTGTTTTTTCATGCTAAACTATAAGTGGATATTATTAATTAACGAAAGAAGGGTTGGCAGCACGGTGTTACACTGGGGGGTTAATCGTAAGTGCCTGCACTCCCCCATTCACCTGCCACAACAAATGGCTAAAATTACACAGGAGCTTATTATTGAAACTGCCGAGACATTAATTGAGCGTACGGAAAAATCTGAGGTGACGCTCTCTCAAATAGCGGATGAATTGAACATCACCCACGCTGCACTCTATAAACATTTCAAAAATAAACAAGAACTCTGGGCGGCAGTAGCTAAGGGCTGGTTCAACCGGATGATTTCAGAACAAATCCGTATAAACATGATTAATTCGGCCTCCCCGCAGGAAGTGCTCCACGATTGGCTATGGGCATTTGTTAATGCCAAAAAACGCGCTTATAATGAGAATCCCCAAATGTTCGCCTTGAATACACAATATGTGGACAGTAATCCATTGGTATTACGTGATGTGCTTTGGGATTCTTATCAAGTCATTGATGGTTTCATGGAATATCATGATCCTCAATTTGAACGGGCAGAGGCCATTCTATCTGCGTTTGCAGTGTTTAGTCTCCCCTCTTTTAAAGAATCCTGGAATTCACCAGACTACCAAGAACGGTTTGAACGCCTCTGGAGTTTAATCAAACAGGGGGTTTGAATCCTGGTGGGGATGGCTGAATATACAACAGGGAGCAGTTACCTGAGGTAACTGCTCCTTGTTGTATTGCCCGGAAGGCCGTAGCGGATTTTTGCTGCCAAAAGTCCTTACTGTTCCCTACGTTTCTTAAATTTGCCAAGAGTTACGATTGTCATCATCATTCCCACAATTCCAATGCCTGTTAGTACTCCCTGCGAGAAATCCATCACACTGCTTCCGTTAGACTGAATGACTTGACCAGCAACAATCGCTGAGAAAGAGGCCAGGAACAGCATCACTGAATTTTGTTGTTGTTTATTCATTTTCTCCACTTCCTTGTCAAAGTTAATAATCTGTCCAACCCTAGATCTTATAAGCCTTCATAGCTTTTCTAATCTCCTTGATGCTCGGGCGCTTGCCGTACATCAGGACGCCGGTGCGGTAGATCTTGGCAGCGAGCCAGCCGAAGAGGAAGGTTGTCGCAAGCAGGATTGCCAGCGAGACCATGATCTCCCAGAAGGCCACATGGCCGACCCCGATCCGCAGCAGCAGGCTGAGCGAAGAGGTGAATGGCACGAAGCTGGCTACCTTCACCAGCAGGGTGTCCGGGTTCGAGATGCTGAACAGCGGCAGATAGAAGCTGACGAAGCCCAGCATCATGACCGGCATCACGGCCTGCCCCAAATCCTCTGTCCGGCTGACAATTGAGCCGACAGCGGCATACATCAGGGCGTACAGGAAGTAGCCCAGGATATACAGGATGAATCCATAGACAATCATGCTGACATTAAGCTGTCCCAGATTCAGATCGAAATCGCTCAAGATCGTGGAATTATGCGGCAGCATCAGGTTGACGGCGATGGCAGCCGAGATAATGGCGATCTGCATCAGACCGACGAGGAAGATTCCGATGACCTTGCCGAACATTTGGGTGAGTGGCGAGGCGCTGGTGATGAGAATCTCCATAATGCGCGAGCTTTTCTCCGAGGTAATCTCGGCCGAGATCATGTTGCCCGTCATCATCACCGACATGAAGAACAGAATCAGGAGGATATAGACAATCACATAGTTGATAATGGGTTTGGACTGATCCTGATCTGCACCACCCGCTCCTCCTGCGGCACTGAGCTGTTCTGTATCAAACGAGACCGGAGCAAATATAGCAGCAACCTGGCTCTCCGTCAGCTTATCTCCAACAATCAGCCCGGTATTCACCTGCTGTAGAGCCGCTTGCAGATTCGTTTTCAGCTGGCTGCTGATGTCTCCGTCTTTGCTGTGATACGTTACCGGAGGCACCCCTACACTGCCCTTGTCGGCAAAGGTAAGATACCCCTCAATCTTCTCATCCTCCAGCCCCTGCTTCAGCGCAGCATCCTCAGCGGAAGGATATGCGGTAAATACGACTTTATCGTCTGCTTCAGCCGGCGGAGTATAAGCGAGCAGCAGCTCGGCGGGCCGGAAGCCCTGCGCGGCAACTATTCCGATCTGTGTCGCGTCCTTGGCACCGTCTTCTCCGTTGAACACTTTGATTAGATAAGGAATATTCATCCCAATGCTAAGCAGAAGCACCAGAATCAGGGTCGTAATCATGAAGGATTTCGTTCTTACCTTGTTCTTGAATGTGAAGCCGATAATGGTTGCCATTTTATTCATTGGATTCACCCACCGCTCTGATAAAGATTTGGTTTAGCGTCGGTTCCTTAATCTCGAAATGCTCGACCTCGCCTTGAGCCACAGCCAGCTGCAATATGCGCTGCGCCGCTCCCAGGTCATTGATGGATAACACATACCCGCGCTCTTGCCGCTGCACTCCGGTAACTCCGGCAATCTCGGCAAGTCCGTTCACTTCCCCGGCGGTGCGCAGTACAACTTCTTCCCGCGGATACCCCTTCTTGATCTCGCGGATATCTCCCTGAACCACGGTGTTCGAGCGGTCAAGAATCGTGATATTGCGGCATAATTCTTCAACATGCTCCATACGGTGCGTGGAGAACAGAATGCTCGTTCCCAGATCCCGCATCTCTCTGACGGTATCCTTCAGCAGCTCCACGTTGACCGGATCGAGGCCGCTGAAGGCTTCATCCAGGATCAGTATCTTCGGCTTATGGACCACAGCGGCGACGAAGCCCATCTTTTGCTGATTCCCCTTGGACAGCTCTTCAATCTTCTTATTATAATATTCCGGAACATCGAAGCGCTCCAGCCAGTACTTCAGGCTCTTATCCGCTTCACTGGCGGACATCCCGCGCAACTGCGCCAGATAGATAATCTGATCGCTTACCTTGACCTTCGGGTACAGTCCCCGTTCTTCCGGCAGATAGCCCATCAGATGCTGAAGCTCCTTACTATACGGCTTGCCGTTATACAAGATGCTCCCTTCGTCGGGATAGATCAGGCCGAGCACCATGCGCATAGTCGTTGTTTTGCCGGCGCCGTTGGCACCCAGCAGACCGTAAATCTCGCCTTGCTCCACCTTTAGACTGACTCCGTTGACGGCTGTCTTCTCACCGTACTGCTTCACTACCTGATTCAACTGCAATGCTTCCATTCTTATTCCCCTCTCTTCTGGTCGATCAGAACCGGACGGTGTCCCCGGGTCCATAAGCTTAGGATTTCATCCAGCTCCAGGCTGCGGCTCTTGAGTACCTTTACGCCCAAATCGTGAATGCGTTTCTCATACAGATAAATTTGCTGGGTCAAAAATGAGGCCACACCCGGCGTCTCCAGCTTCAGCTCCAGCGCTTGCGGCAGCTCGGCTGCCAGCTCCTGCAGCTCTTGCTCTCCCTCAATTTGAACCCATATTTCACTCCATGAACCAAACAGACTGTCCTTCTCGGTCATTCCCAGCAGCTGCCCCTGGTGCATCAGCACGATATAATCGGCCAGCCGCCGTACCTCTTCAACAATATGGGTGGAGATGATAATCGTCGCCTCATGCTCCTCCATATAAGTCTGCAATGCATCAATCATAATCTTCCAGGCAAAAGGGTCGAGGCCCGAGGACGGCTCATCCAGCAGCAGCAGCCGGGGCTTCGCCGCGAGTGCGGCGGCAAGCTCGAACTTGCGGCGCTCCCCCTTGGACATCTTGCCCAGTCTGGCGTTCGGCGGCACTTCAAACTTACGGGTCAGCTCCTCGAAGTAGCCGTGATCCCAGGAAGAATACCAGTGACGGCGGAACTCCGCAGCCTCAGCGGCTGTCCAGAAATTCTCCTCGCTCTGGGATACCTCAGGCACATATGCCATCTGCTGGCGGAGCGGCAGCGGCAGCCCGTCCCGGTAAGTCTCGCCGAACCAGCGGACCTCACCCTCTCCGGGAAAACTCAGCTGCAGCAGCATGTGCAGCAATGTGCTTTTGCCCGAACCGTTCTGGCCTACAAGTGCAGTGATATACCCCTGCGGTACGCTTAAATTAAGCGGTCCAATCGTCTTTTGCCGCCGCTTCTTGCACACATCCCGCAGCTCTATCGCTTGCTGTCCCATCAGCTTCCCCCTCTTTCTGCCTGCTTCCCGTATTTGTCCTTCACAATCTCTGTGAACAGCCTGGTCAGCTCCTCTTCACTGCAATGGACGGACAGTCCCGCCTCCACGGCGCTCTCCAGCGCCTTGCGGATGGTCTCCTGCTTATAGTCCTCCATGGCCCCGGTCCCGATATGGGACACAAAGGTCCCCGTCCCTTGCCGGGTGCGCAGCAAGCCTTCGTTCTCCAGATCCTGATAGACACGGCGGACCGTAATGACACTGCACTTCAGGTCCCCGGCGAATTCGCGGATGGAAGGAAGCAGCGTCCCTTCTGTAATCGCACCTGAGATAATCAGCGATCTGAGCTGCGTCTCGATCTGATGGTACAGCGGCTCTGCGCTGTTCTCATTAATTTGTATAGGTATCCACATCATTTACACCTGCCTTCCAGGCCCGGCCCCCGGATGAACGCCTTGCCCCGTCTCATACGAGATCCCGGCTCTTCAGCCGGTGAATCGTCCATCTGGAGAACAGCTGAAGCGATAACACACCAAGCACCAGCGCCCCCCACATCAGGGGAGATAATAGGCCCCATTCCTTGGATACAGCGACCGTGGCAAGCAGTAGATTGCCTCCAACCAGATAGACCAGTCCCGACACCGCCAGCGCCAGCAGCATGATGGCTGAGATGATCCAGAAGTACATGACGCCGCTGACCGAGAACTCGATGATAATATACATGCCTGCGACAATCAGACTGTAACCTATCCAGGTGAGGGCGAAGGCCAGGTACGCGGCAGGCGGCAGCTCGGCGCGTATTCCTGGACTGAGTACATAGATCAGGCCGAAGTACAACAGACTGTTCATGACAATAGCGAACAGGGTATTCAGCTTTCTTTTGCAGAGAATAACTGCTGTTGGCACCGGCATCGCCCGCATATATGCCAGCATCCGGGTATAGGAATCCTCCGAGATATACTTCATCGTCCGCCGGGAGAAGCTGACACTGAGCATGAGCATCATCGTAACCATCAGAATATCGCTGAAAAGCTGCTTATCATGTCCTGTTAGCGTATCGTCGATGATCATTCCTGACAGTGCGGCAAAATATCCCATGAACAAGAGCGAAAACAGCAGTGCCCACAGCAGCTTCCAGCGGTCACCGTGGAATTCGCTGCGTACGATGACCCACGCTTGCTTTAATGTTGTCATAACTTCTAACCTCGCTTTATTCGTCTTGAACGGCAGGAGCCGGCAGATCAGCTAACTTCAGTGTGTATCTGTGTGTGCTTACTGTATATATCTATATACACAGTATATGACCTATGGTTTTCACTGTCAACTGATTACCTCTGCTATTTTTATTATTTCGATTTTCATGTACAAAAAAACCCCGCACATGGGCGGAGTCTTGACTTTATTATTGGAGCATACGCAGGATTTGCGGCACAAGTGCCGGATTTCGATGCAACAAACCACAATCAGCTAAGTCTGTATGTATACTTTGACGTTTTTTGTCGTACAATATCACTTATGCGACTTTTTTTGAGTGAAACACGATAAACCATGCATACTTGCGCATAATCAAGCAGCAATGCGTTTATTATAGGTCATTTCCTAACTTCTGTATAGAAACTTCGCGGGATCAGCCCCTCTGCTTCCACAATTATGTTCCATTCGCGCCTCTGCAATTTTTGTCGAATCCAATCTATTGAAAGAACGTGCGCAGGCTGTCCTCCACAAAATCCGGAGCAGCCTTTTGAATCTGCTGAACGGTGTGAAGATAACGCTGGGTGGTATTGATGTGGGAATGCCCCAGCGTTTCCTGAACCTGCTGAAGCGACGCTCCCTGGAGCAGAGCCAGTGTGGCATTCGTATGCCGCAGCCAGTGCGGCGTCAGCTTTTTCTCAATCGTGCTGGCTGCTCCGGCGTTCTTAATAATCCGTTCCACCTGCCGCGAAGATAATGGAAACATCCTCTGCTCCGGGGTGACCTCTTCCTTCCTTGGCAGGGTATCAGACAACTTGGAATACAGCTGCCAGAGGGTCGGCGGAACCTTGATTTCTCTGAGTTTGCCCCCCTTGCCGTTCTCCACGGTCAGCCAGACAGAGGTCTCCAGCAGATCATTATGGAAGTCCCCCCACTTCATCGCCGTCAGCTCTGATACCCGCAGACCGAGCACTACCAGCGTCAACCCGATCAGATAATTGCGCAGTCCTTGCTTCTCCAGTACATTCAGTAACTCTCCCACCTCCCGTTTGGTCAGGAAGTTTTTGCGGCTGGTCACAGTTATTTTGGGGATACGCACCGAGGAGGTCGGATTCACGGCAAATATCCCGATATGCTGGTCACTCCCCCATTTATAAAAAGACTTCAACGGCGCAAGGAATGCCGCTATGCTTGCCGGTGCCAGTTGCCTCGGATAGCTGTAGCCCCCCTGCGTCAGGAAAATCTTATACGCCTCAATCTCCCTCCAGCTAACTGCCCGTAAGGAGGTGCCTGCAATAAATCTGCGGAAATCGGCAATCGCCCGCTTATAATTTCGACCTGTATTAACATTCGTACAGCAGGTAGCCATAAACATCTGAACAATCTGATCATCGCTTAAGTATCCCTCTTCCGGGTACACCAAGCTGAGCGCCGTACGGTTGAATTCGGTCTGGCTCATTCTTTTTTCATCACTCCTCAGGATTAGACATGTCGCATAAGTGATATTGTACGACATTTTTGTGGTATTTTGTCCCATTATCTCACAAGGATGGCCAAAGACCGGACCACGCGAGAACAGCAGAAGGTACCGTGCAGAATTCAAGGGAGGGGGACGGAGACAGGGTAGCAGCTGCGGGCCAGCCAAGTAATATGAGAAGCCGGAGGGTAACTATGGAGACCGTTTTGCAGAAACAATATGTTGAATTCGGAGTAGATCACGAGCATTATGCGATCCCGATCTCAGATGTCCATGAAATTATAAGAATGCAGGAAATAACGGAGATCCCCAGCAGCCGTCACTATGTTAAGGGCATTATCAACCTCAGGGGGAAAATTGTGCCCGTGCTCAGCCTTAGAGTGCTGCTCCAGATGGAGGAAGTGACCCACACCAAGCATACACGCATTCTGGTGGTCCATCACCAGGAGGAGTCTCTCGGCGTCATTGTCGACAACGTGAATAAAGTGACGACCTTCAGCGATATCCAGCCCGCAAATGGCAGCATCGCCGGAATCAGCGGTTCCTTCTTCAATGGAGTAGGCTTCTCTTCTTCCGAGCTGGTCGGCATTCTGAGGCTGGATGAGATCCTGCTGCGCGACTAAACAAAGGCTACACGGAGAGAAGGCGAACCATGGTTGATTTATCGGAATACCGAGGGATTTTTCTGGAGGAACTGGAGGACCAGCTACAGCTGATCGAGGATGAGGTGCTCAGGCTGGAGCAGGCCGGGGAGACGGAAGGCGGAATCCAGCAGTTCTTCCGGGCGGCCCATACCCTTAAAGGCTCCTCAGCCTCTATGGGCTACAACGGGCTGAAGGAGGTCACGCATCATCTGGAGCATCTGCTGCATCAGATGCGGGGCGGGGAACGGGGGGTCACGCCGGAGCTGATCCGCCTGTTCTTCGAAGCGCTGGATGGAATGCGCACGCTACAGAGCGAGATCGCTGCTACGGATCAGGAGACTACAGATGTATCCGGTCTGGTTCAGCGGCTGAGTACATTCGCAGTGGAGGGACTGCAGGAGCCAGAGGATAAGGCCCCCGCTGTGCAGACAAGCCAGGCAGAACTGCCTCTCCAGCTGTTCTGGGTGCATGTGTGGCTCTCTCCCGGCTGTGAGATGAAGCTGCCCCGCCTTCACCTGATTGATGCCAAGCTGCGGAGTGTCGCTGCGGTCCTGCGCATGAAGCCGGAGCTGGAAGAGATAGAGGACCATGACAGCCGGATCGACGAGGCTTCCTGGTTGCTGTCACCCAAGATTGATATCGAGGAGCTCCGTCAGGAGGTCTTATCCATTATGGACGTTGATCGTATCTACATAGAAGAAGTGCTGAACGATTCCCCGCGTCCCGGTGAATTCGTGAGACCGCACCATCCGGAGACGGGGAGCCGGGAACTCCCGGAAGTACCCGAATCCCCACCCTCTGCCACTGACAAAACCAAGCCGCAAACGATCCGCGTCCAGGTGGAGCGTCTGGAGAAGCTGATGAACCTGGCGGGTGAGCTGGTCATCGACCAGACCCGGTTCCATCTGCTGAACCGCAGATTCCACCAGCAATACGGAACCAATGATCTGACAGAGGAGCTCGGCCAGCTTGCCGACCATCTGGCTATGATCACGGGCGAGCTGCAGGAGAGCATGATTAAGGTGCGGATGCTGCCGATAGAGCAGCTATTCAACCGCCTCCCCCGCATGGTCAGAGACTTGTCCGGCTCCCTGAACAAGCAGGTTGAGCTGGTCCTTGAAGGCAAGGAGACGGAGCTGGACCGGACGCTCATTGAGGAGCTTGGCGACCCGCTGATCCATCTGCTGCGCAATGCCGTCGATCACGGGATAGAGACCCCTGAAATCCGCCGCAGCGCCGGCAAAAGCGAGACCGGAACCGTCCGCGTCGCCGCCTCCCACGAGGATAATCAGGTCATCCTGGTCATAGAGGATGACGGGGCCGGTATCGATTCCAGCCTGATTGCAGAGTCTGCTCTGCGGAAGGGTATCATTACGGCGGAAGAGGCCAGCGGGATGACTGAGGATGAGGCGCTGCGGCTTATTTTCCGGCCCGGCTTCTCCACCGCCCCGCAAATCAGCGATATTTCCGGCCGCGGAGTCGGGATGGATATCGTCCGCAATGACATTGAACGGATTAACGGCATGATCGATATTGAGACCACCCGGGGGCAAGGCACCCGCTTCCGGATTCGTCTGCCCCTGACGCTTGCCATCATTCGGGGTCTTCTCGTTCATGCCGGGGGAGCCACCTTCGTGATTCCCATGAGCAGTGTGGCCGAGATCGTCCGCGTCGCTCCAGAGGAGATTGCCTCTGTCCGGGGCCAACCTGTTATTACCGCACGGGGCCAGCTCGTACCGGTGGTCTGGCTGCAGGATATCCTGCACCTCCCTGCAAGTGCGTGCGGCAGCCCAGCATCCATTCCGCTGATCATTGTGGGAAGGGGAGAGAAACGGCTGGCACTGGCCGTAGATACGCTGATCGGCAATCAGGACATCGTAATCAAATCGCTCGGCGCCTACATGGGCAAGACGGAGAATATATCAGGAGCCACCATCCTGGGAAACGGCAATATCGCACTGATCATAGATACAGCCAGCTTATTTTTCAATACGGGAGTCTTCGCTTAACAAATTCATCTTTACTGGGGGAAACAGGTATGAAATGGTTCTATAATCTAAAAACAAGCGTGAAATTAATCTCGTCCTTCCTGACCGTCGCTGTCATTCTTTCCTTCGTGGGCCTCTACGGACTGAGCAACCTCGGCTCTATTAATAACAGTCTGGACGATATGTATGTGAACAATCTGGTTCCCGTCTCCTCCCTGCAGAGCTCACAGAACAGCTTCTCCGTCATGCGCGTTATCGTCAGGGATCTGTACATTAAGAAGACCCCTGAGGAACGCCAGCAGCGGGTGGATGATTATAAAAAAGAGAAGCAGAACGTTCTCGATAACATCGCAGCCTTCCGCAAAACCAAGCTGAGCGCCGAATCGGTTCAAGCCATTGCCCCTTTTGAAGCGGCATGGAATGAATATCTGCTAACCTATGATTCTCTTGTGAGCCTCTCCCTGACCGGACAAGACGAGAAGCTGCTGGAAATGTTGCGCGGCAGCACACTTAACAACCAAGGCGATTCCTTGAAGAATATTCTGAACGAGCTGATTCTCACCAACACCAAGGAAGCGGATCAGGCCCGGCAGAATGGAGCCGCACTCTATAGCTCTTCGCGCAATATTACCCTTGGCATCATTGTTGGTGCGGTAATTCTGTGCATCCTGCTAGGGTATATCATCTCCCGGATTATTTCTAATCCGCTGGCGAAGGTTGTCAACGTTCTCTCGAAGGTGGCTGACGGCGACCTGCGCAGCCAATCCGATATTGACACCAAAGATGAAATCGGCAGCCTGGCTGCCAAGGTGAACGAAATGGTCAGCAACCTCCGCCGGACGGTGAGCTCCATCCTGCTGCATTCCCAGAGCCTGTCCGCCGCCGCCGAGGAGATCTCCGCCAGTACGCAAGAGGTGGCAAGCGGCAGCACGACCACAGCGGATGATGCCGGGACCATCAGCGAGTTATTCAAAGAGCTGTCCAGCGCGATCCACTCCGTAGCCCAGAATACCGAGCAGGCCTCGATGATCTCCGATGAGACGGTAACCATTGCCGAGAACGGGAACAGCATCATTCAGGAGTCAATGGAGAGTATGCAGGCTGTCAGCGGGCAGATGGCTAAGCTTGAGGAGGACTCGCAGAAGGTCGGCGAGATTATCGATGTCATCGAGGATATTGCAGATCAGACCAACCTGCTTGCTCTGAATGCCGCCATTGAAGCCGCAAGAGCGGGGGAACAGGGCCGGGGCTTCGCGGTGGTGGCCGATGAGGTACGCAAGCTGGCCGAACGCAGCGGCGAGGCCACCAAGCAGATCACCAGCATCATCAAGGGGATGCAGGTGAATACACGCTACAGCGTAAGCGCTGTGCAGGAGAGTGCGGAGCTGTCGCAGAAGACCGGCGTTTCTTTTCATCAGATCGTGACGATGGTCAACAACGCCGGCCAGAAAATATCCGAAATCGCCGCCGCCAGCGAAGAACAAGCCGCCCAGTCCACCAACGTCCTCGCTGCCGTGGAGAGCATCTCCGCCACCACCCAGCAGTCCGCCGCCAGCAGCGAAGAGACCGCCTCTTCCGCCCAGTCCCTGGCCAGCCTGGCTGAGGAGCTGCAGAGCACGGTGTCTTCGTTCCGGTTGTAGCTCTTGGTTCATTCAGGTGCCTGCAAGCCCCCTTTCGGAGCTTGCAGGTTTTTTTGTTATTCTTGCGGGATCAGCCGGATATACAGTATCTTTAATTATTGGAGGGATGTGTAATGGAGGATTCTTGGTTCACGGTTACAGCAATCGATAATTCAACCTTCGCCATCAGCGAATATGGTCATTGGGAACAGGTGCATTCCTTTCTGTTACTGGGAACATACCGAGCTGCACTGATCGACACAGGACTTGGCATAGGGAATATCCGCAGCATCACCAGCCAGTTGACCACTCTGCCCATAGATGTTCTTACTACCCATATTCATACAGATCATATTGGCAGCCATGGAGAATTCGAGCGGATTTTGGTGCATGAAGAGGATCAGCACTGGCTGATCCACGGTATTCAGGGCTTGTCCCTGGAACAGATTAGGCGGAATATCGGCCGGGATATCACACGCCAGACACCTGAGGGGTTCGATCCCTCTACCTACACACCTTTTCAAGGGGAACCGGCAGGATTGCTGCATGACGGAGATACGCTTGACCTGGGCGGCGGACGGATGATCACGGTATATCATACGCCAGGGCATTCACCAGGCCATCTATGCTTCTTTGACAATCAGCGGGGGTTCCTGTTCAGTGGCGATCTGCTCTATGACACCATGCCCGTCTATGCCTTCTACCCTTCCACGAATCCCGCTGATCTGACACGCTCCCTGATACGCATTTCAGAGATTAGCGGCGTCCTCAAAGTATACGGCTCTCATTATACGCTTGGACTTGAACCTGAGATTCTTCAAGAAGCGAAGCGTGCGGCACTGTATCTGCAAGAGCAAGGGCTTGATCATTTTGGAACAGGCATCCACCGATTCAAAGGTTTTAGTGTACAGTTCTGAACGCAGCCGGTGGCGTTAATTGGATTTTGTCCATCTAATTTGACGGCATCGCCCCATTCCCGGACAGCAGTTGGACAAACAACACTTAATTTCTACGATTCCATCCAATTCGATGATATTCGGGGGATTAGGTGGACTTTTTCCAATTGCTTACCTGCAACTGGCTGTATCGCTGGAACTAAGTGTGCTTTTTCCAACTATCATCATTGTCCCTCTTCGCCGAACCCATCAATTAATGAAATCCCCTTGATAATACGCACTGTACTCTCTTGCAAGAACCCACGCGTCCAATCGTCAGCCTGGGTTAAATCCCAACTCCGGTGCATGCCGACGACTACGATAATTTCACGCAGTTTAAGAAACAAGTCCAGCTGGCTCTTCCAGCCATCGGGCAGCTGCCGGTCTGACTCATCTACCGAGAAATACGTATCCTTGATGTACCCCCTCAGAGCTTTTCAAATAATAATGCATCCTCCAGAAGTCACTTCCTTGTCATCATCTATTTCCAGGATTTTTTTTATAGCATGCGTTATATCATTCGAAAACAGGCAATAATATAAGTTAAGTTTAAGTTAAGTACGGTAAACTTTAAGTTGTTTTAAGTTTAAGCGAGAAGTGTTAGAATGGAGTTGAGGTGATGTATATGTTTAATGTAACAGAAAAGGAAAGAGCATTGTCGGAAGCATTGTCAATCTCCGAAGTATTCAAGACACATCTTCACGAGAATGAAACACAGATGTCATTGTTTATTAAGGCTTTGGCCAATTACATTGAACGGAACTCCATTCATAATCCTTCAGAAGTGCTTCAGGCCGTGAATAGTCATTTGGTTCATGGTAATTCTGATCAGGCTCTGCAACGAGTGCTAATCCACATGGTTACTGTAGGGATAGAGGCTGAAGTGTTAAGCACTAAAGTCTACACAACAGGAGATGTCGCCCGATTCTTCGGGGTAAGTATTGCTACGATCCATAATTGGATTGCACTTGGGCGATTTGACGGTGTTGAAAAAGGAGAGCGTTACAAACAAATAAGGTTTCCTGAGAATGCAATATACACTTCTCCTACTGGAATGAAGTCAGCTATAACAGAAGTTGCGAAACGTTATGAAGCAGAGCAAAACCGTTTAGGCAGAAATAAAGAAATGACAGCAGCTGAGGAAATGGCTGAAATACTTAATGCTGTCGTTCATTTTGAAAAAAGATATGGCGGAACATTCGAAGAGACACTGGGCAAAAAAACTGATTTGGCCCCAGAACAATCTCGGGACGCAGTACAATGGTCCAGTCTGCTGTACTCCATTGAAAGGAAATGGGACTGAATACTCGCCCCCCATCCAACATCAGCCAGTTGGAGAAAGACTTTTCGAATATTATTATGAACTCATGTGATGGGGATGGCAGCGGTCTATTCACCTCTATCTCATTTACCCGGCACACATTTGTGTTCACGGATCTGTCCCGTTTGCTTATAACTGAGCATCTCAGCAGAGGACGAATAGAGATGTACTTCTACGACTGGGTGGATGAACTGAACCTTATCATATTCATCCTCCCGCAGATGCCAAACTTACTAATATGACACGTTATCCTAATGTGCATCATCAAGAGTTACCAGCTATAATGGAGCACATCTTTTTTTCACTAGTAGCAGCAAAAAAGATATAACAACCTAATCCTTTTTGACTTCGCCAACCCCAAAAAAGCCCACCCATCCCCCGCAGCAGCGGAGCAGATGGACAGGCTTTTTTCCTTTTCACCTCAGGCTTCCCCTCGGCTTAAGCGCCCAGGATGATTTCCCAGACCGGCTTCGTGTGGCCGCCCGGATAGAAGATATACAGCAGGACGTAGACAGCGACTCCCGTGATGGCGGTGATGAACCAGATGACGGCGGTCACTCTGCCCCACTTGCGGTGCTTGGCATACTTGGCCTTGAAGCCGAGCGTCAGCGTTGTGATGCCGAATACGGCAGCGACGGTAGCCAGCACAATGTGGAAGATCAGGAAGACATGGTAGATCGTCGTCAGCTCATCCGGCCCGCCCCAGGAGGTATTGCCTACGAACACCGTTCTTGACGAGTACACCAGGAAGAACAGAATCGCTGCCACCGCAGCCGCAATCATTGTCTTCTTGTGCGCTTCGCGTTTGCCTTGAATGATCTGTCTCCAGCCGATTGCCACCAGCACCGCGCTTATGACGATGAACGATGTACTGATCGTAGGAAACAATGTGAAAATATCCATGAATATCCCCCTCGGTACTTACCAGCTCATTATAGTTCAGACCTCCTCCGCCAGGGCAGAGGGTGACGCGGACACATCCGTGTCCTCTTGTCCGTTCTCTTTTTTATACCAATGATAGAACACATAAGCAAGCATCGAGGCGAAAATAAATTCCTGAATGAACTTCATCACGATGCCGCCGACCTGCTGATCTACCTTGGGGGAGAGAGATCCGAAGAAGCCGGGACCGCCAAAAGCCTGCAGTAATGCAGCCGGACTCTGCGGAACACAGTAGCCCATCGCTTTCGCCCAGGTGCCCGGGTCGCTATACGTTGCATACAGAGGGGAACTGGCAAAAATAATCAGCCCGCAGGCCGGTGTCAGCAGCACCATGTTCAGAAAGATGAAGCCCACCTGCCCCAGACCGCTAAGCGCCCGGTATTCCGGCAAGGGGTTGATCAGATTCCACCACATCAGCGCCGAGGTCAGGAACAGAACGCCATAATACAGTCGGTGAACGGTGAAATGCAGCATGACATAATCATGGATGGCGGGGATGTGGTAGAGCGAGAACAGGCCATTGAAGAGCAGAGCCGCCACCACCGGCTTAGCGAGAAAAGCCAGTCCCTTCAGCGGATTCACCCGCAGCAGGGCACGCCAGCACCAGTCGGGGATACCGAGCATAATCAGCGGGACCGCCACCAGATAGGATAAGGCCATACTAACCATATGGAAGGAAAATAAGATATGTCCCAGCAGACTGACCGGTCCCCCCTGCGCCAGATAGAGGGCCAGCATTCCGCATAAGAACAGCCCCCTCCGCCAGAAGGGGACTGCAGTACTGCCCTCAAAACGGGAGGCCAGCGGACCGATCAGCACAAAATATCCGGCAGTCAGGAGGAGCAACAGGGCCAGAAACAGCGGACTCCATAATTCTGTGAAGCTGAAATATTGCAATCCCGGTATCATCCTCAAGACCTCCCCGGAGATAGAATCAATCCCACCATACCCAATAGAGCGCCATTACAATACTGGTGCCTGCGATAAAAAAGCCGCCCAGCATGAAGATAATCGGCAGCATATGCCCTTTGTCCTTCAGATGCATCCAGAAGCCCATCTGCAGGAACACCTGCAGCACAGCCATTACCAGTAGCAGGATAATCGCAAAGGTAGCATTCACCCCTCCGGCTGCCACCGCGGCAAAAGCGATCAGCGTTAGCACCACGGAGAACACAAACACCACAATATGCCGCTGCGGTCCTTCCGGACGGTGCCGGTGCTTCACCGCAGAATCTGAAGAAGGCTGCTTCGTCGTCATGGCTTCACCCCACCTTTCCGAGCAGGTATACGACTGTGAAGATAAAGACCCACACCACATCAATGAAATGCCAATACATCGCCGACACGTAGATCTTCGGTGCGGTAACCACCGTCAAGCCTTTATACAGCAATTGTCCGATCAGCACGGAGATCCACAGAATCCCGAAGGCAACATGGGCACCGTGGAACCCGACCAGCGTATAAAAGGCCGAGCTGAACGCACTCGTCGTCATCCCGAATTCCTCATGCCGGATATATACACTGAACTCGTAAATCTCCAGGATCAGGAATGCAAGGCCGAGCAGGACAGTCACCACCAGCCAGTTCCGGAGCTGGGCCACATTTCCCCGGTGCATGGCCTGAATGGCGAACACACTGGTCAGACTGCTGACCAGGAGGAGGAAGGTCGCTGCCGCAACCAGCGGCAGATGGAACAGCTCAGCCGCCGAGGGTCCCTCATTCGTCTGATTGCGCAGCGCCAGAAAGGTAGCGAACAGGGTGCCGAAGAGCACCGCTTCCCCTCCGAGGAACAGCCAGAAGGCCAGCACTTTATTGCGTCCTTCCAGGGTCGCTTTCTCAGGTTCATGCGGGAGTGTACCGTCCGCTGCTTCAGCATGTGCCGTTGTCATCTCTGCTCCCCTCCTTCCAGCTCTTCGGGTTCGATATGCCAGCCGTGATCGTCGAACAGCGACCGCATCAGCATCGATCCGAAGGTAATAAGAAGCCCCAACGCCGTAACAATATAGTTATTGAACAGGAAGCTCATCATGCTGCTGCTGAATTCATCGCGGCTGAACATGAAGCCAAGGCCCGCAATGAAGATACCGACGGACATCAGGAACGGCAGAATCGTAGCCGACGGCATATGAATCGGGCCTATCGGCTCCGCAGGAGTCATGGCCTTATGTCCGGCCATTTTCTCTTTCCAGAAAGCATCCAAGCCACGCACCAGCGGCGTCTGCTTGAAGTTATATTCCGGCGGCGGCGAAGGTATCGTCCATTCCAGGGTACGCCCGTCTTCCCACGGGTCTTCCGGCGCATCCGCTGGCCGTCTGGAGGTCAAGAATACATTTACCAGGAAGATAATCATGCCCACTCCCATCAGGAACGCCCCCACTGTACTGACCAGGTTGAGCGTATCGAACTGCTGGTTCGGCAAATAGGTGAATACGCGCCGCTGCATTCCCATCAGTCCCAGGAAATGCTGCACGAAGAACGTTAAGTGGAACCCGATAATGAAGGTCCAGAAGGTCCACTTGCCCAAGGACTCGCTGAGCATCCGCCCGAACATCTTCGGCCACCAGTAGTGCAGCCCGGCGAACAGCCCGAGCACCAGACCGCCGACAATGACGTAGTGGAAATGCGCTACCACGAAGTACGTATCATGGAACTGGAAGTCCGCCGGCGCGGAGGCCAGCATCACCCCGGTTACCCCGCCCATCGTGAAGGTGGGAATGAACCCGGCCGCGAACAGATTCGGGGTCGTGAAGCGCACCTGTCCGCCCCACATGGTGAACAGCCAGTTGAAGATCTTGATCCCGGTCGGCACGGCAATCAGCATGGTAGAGACGGAGAACAAGGCGTTCGCTACCGGACCGAGGCCGGTGGTGAACATATGATGCGCCCAGACCATGAAGCCCAGGAAGGCGATCAGAATCGTGGCGAAGACCATGGAGCTGTAACCGAACAGCCGCTTGCGCGAGAAGGTCGGAATGACCTCGGAGATGATGCCGAAGGCCGGGAGAATCAGAATGTACACTTCGGGATGGCCGAAGATCCAGAAGATATGCTGCCACAGTACGGGATTGCCCCCACCGTCAACATTGAAGAAATTGGCGTCCAGTATCCGGTCGAAGGTAAGCAGGACAAGTCCTACGGTAACCGCAGGGAATGCAAACAGAATAATGGCTGAGGTAATGAAGGTAGCCCAGGCGAACATCGGCATCCGCATGAAGGACATCCCCGGCGCACGCATCGTAATGATGGTAGCCAGGAAGTTAATCCCGCCAATGAGTGTGCCGAGACCGGCAATCTGTAGCCCTATCGTATAAAAATCCACTCCGTGCGAGGGACTGTATCCCTTACCGGAGAGTGGGGTATATGCGGTCCAGCCTGCATCAGGCGCACCGCCCATCACCCAGCTCAGGTTAAGCAGGAGACCGCCGAACAGGAAGGTCCAGAAGCCCAGCGAGTTGAGAAAAGGAAAGGCGACATCCCGCGCGCCGATCTGCAGCGGAATTACCGCATTCATCAGCGCAAAAATAACCGGCATGACTCCAAGAAAGATCATGGTCGTGCCGTGCATGGTAATCAGCTCGTTGAAGGTCTGAGCGTCCAGGAAGGTATTCATCGGCTTGATCAGCTGAATACGGATCAGGATCGCCTCAATGCCCCCTATGCCGAAGAAGAGGCCGCCGGCCCATAGATACAGAATGGCTATTTTTTTGTGGTCGACGGTGGTAATCCAGTCCATCAGCCCGGTATGCCGCTTGGCGCTGTGGCCGGGCTTCAAGGGCTGGGAGGGCTGCAAGGATTGCGCTGCGTGAGCCAAGGTATGTACCCCCTTATCAAATATGCTGCTTCCGCTTCGGTCATAGGCCCCTAGTCCAGCGTATAACCGGCCAGATATTCGGCAATGCCGTCGATCTCTTCATCACTTAAGCCCATATCCTTCGGGTTCGGCATCTTGTTGCCGGGCTTCACACTCTGCGGATCATGCAGCCAAGTCTTCAGATTCTCCAGAATCGGCGCCCCGTCTTCACGGGTGTCATCATTAAGCAGAATCCCGGCAACCGATTCACGCGAGCCGATTCCGGTCAGACTGGGAGCCACCGGTGATGCAGGCATGCTGCCAATCGCATGGCAGCTCAGGCACTGGGACTTGAACTTCTCAGCCAGTACCGGGTCTTCCGGCATCACAGACTCCGGTGCCTTCATCGAAGCCACCCAGTTGTCAAAGGCCTCACCACTGACCGACTTCACCTTAAACTCCATGAACCCGTGGGAAGGGCCGCACAGCTCCGCACATTTTCCACGGTAAACGCCTTCATTCGGCGCACTGAAGCTGAAGCGGTTCACCGTGCCGTCGGGGTTAGTATCCATTTTCCCGGCCAGCGAGGGTACCCAGAAGGAATGCAGCACATCCTTGGTGCTCAGCTCGAAGGCGATGTGCTTGCCTGTAGGAATAATCAGATCCTGCGCAGTCGTTATTCCGTAATCCGTATATTCGAACTCCCACCAGTATTGGTGGCCGGTCACCTTGACCTTGATCGCGTCCTTGTCATCCGAATGATCATTGCCGGCAGCGAACACCACCTTCACCGTGGGAATCGCCAGCACAATGACGAGGATAAGCGGGATGACCGTCCACAGCACCTCCAGCTTGAAGCTGCCCTCCACCTGCTTCGGAATCTCATCCTGATCCTTCTTCCGGCGGAAGCGAATCCATACATAAGCCGCAATAGAGAAGACGATCAGCAGCACCACAATCATGATTGCGATCGACAGCTTCATCAGTCCGTAAGAGCTTTCCGCTACGGGTCCCTGCGGTCTGAGTACCGACAAGTCCTCCCGCCCGCATCCGGCCAGAAGGAGTCCAAGCGCTGCCGTCATGGGAAGAAGCCGCTTACCAGCCTGCCACGTTTTCATCATTGATCTACCCCGCTTTTCCCGAATTCGTAGATTAGAGTATTTTCCTGTCAATTATAACAATCACTATTAATATAAGTTCGGCCCACGGTTTTGTCAATCGTTCACAACAAATTCACATAATCATTTTTGAATCGCGGAAAGCTTGTCAATGCTGATTTTAAAAGCGCTTTCAATATTGCCGAAAAACTGTTAAACTACTTTTGAAGCGTATTCATATGTAGTTGTGTCTATTAATTCATTTGACATACGAAGATCATCTGCAAAGGACATACAAAAAAAACCGATTCCAGAAGCAGCAGGCTGCCCGGGCACGGTTTATGAGAATCCTCATGGATGTTATCGCTCGAATGTAAATTAAATGTATAGTGTCGGAATCACACAGCACGAAACAGAATTAATCGCTCTGCCCGCTGCTTCACGAGACGGAAGAATTCATTCTAACCAGCTCATGCTCCACAACCATGGTCAGTTCTTCCTCATAGCCTCCCGTGATCCGATATTTCCGGACGTACTCTTTCACAAATTTCTTGGGATCTTTGGGCCGGAAAATACGTGTCATTTCCCTTAGACTTTCCTTGACTTCGTTATGACCTTTACTTGCCATGATCAGTTCCCTCCCAAAACATTGAAAATGAATGCTCCGTTGTAGAGAATGCATGATGAAAAGTTCGCCGTAACCTTGAAATGCAAGTAAGAACCATTACACATACGCGGCTTGCATTACCCGTCCAGACTACCATTCCAGTAACTTGGAAATCCGCCTTGCCGGTGAAGCAGGTTCGTCGTGATTTGGGCTGAGAGTAAGGATGTCCCACTGCAAAGACACCTTGACACTTTAATTACCCGAAGAGCCACTTGCTGAATCACTCCTTTCGGGCCTTATCGTTATATTGTATCATATTCCAGATTAACTTCCACCTTTCCATGTAAAAATGCAAATGGAAATTTTTTATAGTATATGCTTGCCCTCCCGTTTGGGAACCTGAACATAGTGTGCCCCCTATCCCCAGAAATTATTGGACAGCATCTCCGCACGGCTCATACTTTGCCTGGACACCTCATAGGCTTGTAGGGAAGAAGCAAGAATATTATTCGTCCTTTTCTCTACAATCCAAGGAGAGTGAGCCCTTTGTCGCCTTTCAGATCTTCCACCGGACTGCCTGATAACATTGCCGCCGCCTTGTGTTATTTCTTCCCTTTTATCGGGGCAATTATTTTCCTCGCGCTGGAGAAGCGCAGCCGCTTCGTCCTGTTCCACTCGCTTCAATCCCTGATTGCCTTCGGTGCGCTCATGATCGCCCATGTGCTCAGCGGCTTCATTCCGCTTCTCGGTGATGTGGCGGGCGCCCTGATCTCCCTCTGCAGCTTCGCGGTCTGGCTCCTGATGATCTACCATGCCCTGGGCAGCAGATGGTTCAAGCTCCCCTGGGTAGGGCAAATCGCCGAAAGCCAGCTGCGGCAGCTATAGCTCCGTGGTGCACAAGTGGAAACGGCTTTGCCGTCCTTTTAAAGGACGGCATTCGTTTAGGCGAGAAATAGAAGGATAAGTTATCGTGTGAAACATATAATTTCTTGTATTTCAAAATAGTTTCCCTTTTGCCTGTCTGCTCCTTACAATGAGATAAGACATGCAGGAATCTACAGGCTGGGGGAAGCATCCATGTATTTGTTCATCATAAATTCCCGCTCCGGCGGCGGAGCAGGGCTGCGGACCTGGCACACCATCCAGGCCTTGCTTGAGAAGCGTGCAGCTGCGTATGAAGCGCTATTCACACAGAGCGCTGACAGCGCAGAGAGCCAGGTGCTGCACGCGCTTGCCCGCCGCGAGGACTGGCGCGCCGCCATCGTTGTCGGCGGCGACGGCACGATCCACAGTGTGCTGGGCGCACTGCGGCGCAGAGGGGTCCCGCTGGGAGTCATCCCGGCGGGTTCGGGCAATGACACCGCGCGCGGGTTCAGCATCCCGCTCGCGCCTGAGGCAGCGCTGGATCACGCGCTGCAGGAGCGCTGCATCGAAGCCGATCTGCTTAACGCGGCAGGTGTTCTCACCCTGACCGCAGTGGCCAGCGGCTTCGACGCGCAGGTGGCCGTCAATGTGAACGCCAGCCGCTACAAGCGGCTGTGCAACGCCATTGGCGCCGGGCGCCTAGCCTATATCATCGGCGTGCTGCATACGCTGATGACCTTCAAGCCCTGCCGCGTCAGCGTGACCTGCGACGGTAAGGAGCAGGCCTATGGCCAGGCGTGGCTGGTCTCGGTCTGCAACCTGCCCAGCTACGGCGGCGGGCTATTGATCTGTCCGCAGGCGGAATCAGGCGACGGCCTGCTTGACGTCTGCGTCGTGCACGGGGTCAGCCGCGGGCAACTGCTGCGGCTGTTCCCGACGGTGGTGAAGGGCAGGCACACGAAGCTGCCCTATGTCACTATGCTGCGCGGACGCAGCGTAGCCGTCCACTTCGCGCAGCCTCGCCACGCCATCGGCGACGGCGAAGCGCTCGGCACGGCGCCGCTGGCCGTGGCTTGCGAGCCGGGCGCGCTGCGCGTGCTCTCGCCGCTGGCGGCAGCCTCGGCGGTGGATGCCGGCGCCGCGGGGTCCTGCCGCGCGGGCGGCTAGGCTGGACGCGGCGGGGCGGGGCGCATATGTGGCTCAGCGTAACGGACTGAGGCGCTCTTATTCTGGATGAAAGTCATAAATTAGGCAAGTAACGGACCACATGGACCTTATTCTCTGAAATACCGCTCTTAAGAATCGTTTTGAGCTACCTTAAGGTCACCTCGGTCCGTTAAGACACCAAAAGTGTTGTTTTCCAGGGGATAAGGTCTCTCAGGTCCGTTAGGAGCAGATTGGTCTGGCTGCAGATTGTTCTGGCTAATGAAGAAGTTGGAATGATATTTCTCCCAACACAAAGAGCAGGCCCCGGGTATTCCCCTGGGCCTGCTCTTTGTTACATATTTCACGTTTCCGCCTGGTCCGTTTCCTGCTTCGTGCAGGAATAGACCTTCTTCACAAACATATCCTCCATTAGCAGCAGTAATTCTACTAGCGGACAAAAACCGCTGGAACACCGCTGCTCCGGTTATATCCCTGTTGGTTTCTGGGGCAGTAAGTTGCCGACTATCGACTTCAGCTCACCCTCCGGCTTGCTGCTTTTCTTCCCGTTGTCAAAGCTGGTAATGCGGATCTCGGAATAACTTTCTCCCGGAGCCACGGGCTTGAAAATCCATTTCTCGCGGTCATCCAGCCGCACGTTGAACTTCATGTCCTTGAACATCTCCACCAGCTCTTGTTCTCCCGGGGTCTTACCCTCTTCCAGGAACAGCAGTCCGCGCAGCGGCTTGACGCCCTCTGCATGCTGCACTTCAAAATGTACAATACACTCCATGCTTGTCACCTCCCTTGCTTAGTGAACTTGGGCACTTACTATTGCAGCCCTATTCCTCCGGCTCTTCCCCGGATTCCTCCTGATCATGCAGCACATATTTGCTGTAGATCCGGCTATAGCGCTCCCCGTAGCGTCGCTGCAGTTCGGGACCCATATCTTCCTCCAGCTCGAACAACACCATTTCCTGTGTAAAAGATTTGAGCAGCAGCTCCACCAGCACCGGATGCTCGGTAACCACGGCCTGGGCGCTCCCGTCCTCATAGCGCATGCCGAGCATGCACCAGCTCCGGTCCACCACGAAGGAGAACTTCCGGCCTCCGCTGCGTTCCGGCTTGCCCGGCAGGGGCGGCCACACCGGAAAAGGTGCCGGTACAGCGTCACCGCCGTCAAAGGCCCAGAGCAGCTTCACTCCGCGCTTCTCCGCCTGCTCAAGCTCACTGCGCAGCAGCGAGGCTTCCTCCCGCCACACATCCACTACAATCTCCTGAGCGGCAAGATTCAGCTGGCGGACCAGCTCTCCAATTACATTCCGGTCACCCTCCACGTTGTAGAAGGAGGGGCTGACCGGACCTCCACGCGGCATTTCACTCTCCATATACGCAAGCGAGGCCTGCACCCGGCCGGAAATCATCGTGGCCAGCTCTTCCGGGTCCAGCACACTGTAGCGTGCCGGCTCCCCTTCTCCGCAGCGCACGTAGCCTTGCTGGGTCAGGCGCTGAAGCGCCGCGTATACGTTCGATCTTGATACTCCTAGCTGCTTTGCTACTTCGTAGCCCGAAGCCTGGCCCTTGGTGGCCAGCTCAACCATAATTTTGGATTCCATCTCTGTGAAACCCAAATTGCGCAGATGCAGTAGCAACTGTTCCATCTATGTTGTCCCCCTAAGCTGTCAGTACTACACTGTCTATATTTGCTCCGAGCCGCAGCGCGGGCACCACATAGAGCCCTTCGGCAGATCGGCGCGGCAGATCTGGCAATTCACGATCTCCCGTGTATCCGCGTCTCCGGCTACCCGCTCTTCGTCTGGCTCACTTGCCTTCCAGTCCCTGATCCGGCGGTCCAGCTCGAGTTGCCGCTCCCGTTCCCGTTCCAGCTCATCTGCCTCCCGGCGGCTCCGGTCAGAACCGGCAACCATCCGGTCAACCTCCTCCAGCTCTGTCTCTTCTTCCCGTTCAGGCAGCACCTCAGCGTACTGCACACGCGCTTCGGGTCTTCTGGCCAGCTCCCGTTCCGCTTCGGTCAGCTCTTCCTCGCCGTAGTATTGGTCTTCCTCATCTTCATGCTCCAGCACCGTATGTACGGTAACCGCAGGCGGCGCTGCGGCCGCGGCTGCCGCCGAAGACGGTTCCTTACGCAGTGAGATTTCCTGCTCCTCCGGCCTCCGGCCCTCCGGTTTGCGTGCTTCCAGCTTACGTCCGCAATGCGGACAGAAATTGGCATCCATCGCCACGATCTGACCGCAGGCGCATAGGCGTTCATTCCTCAGCTCGGCAATTCTTGAGCGCACACCCTCGATCTGCTCCTGCAGCTTGTTACAGCCCCGCGCAAGCTCGATCATCTGGCCTTCAGCCACCGACATATCTCTTGAACGATATCCCTCGTAGAAAAGCTTCCCCATTTTCAAAAATTCAACCTGCATCTCATGCTCAATATCCGAAATCTGCCCATTCAGCTTGCTCACTTCCACCGAGCTTTGCGCTTTTTCACTCACCCGGCTGGCACCGTCTTTAATGCGTTGCAGAAAATTCATTGTAGTTCCTCCTTCTCCAGAGTGAGAATAGGCTGATTCGCAGCCGCGTATATCCTTCTATTCCAATTGCCGCTCCATGCAGCAGCGGAAATGTGATTCTATCATACCAAAAGTCCACGGCAGATTCATTATTTGTCGTCATGTGGTAAATACCAAGTAGAGGCGGCTAACGTTCTTATTGGAATGAGTATGCTGCAGAAGAAGCAATCATACGTATTGCCTTCTGCTGTCCTCCGTTCCTGCGTACCCGTACATTATCGAATGATGGAGGGATGAATTGTGCCTGACGATAACCTTAACCGATATTTCGTCTCTGTGAATCACGGTCTGATTCAGGAAGAGAGGGGCGATTCCAGTGACTACGAGATTCTGCTATCGAATGACGGGCTGACCGTGCTTCAGGATCTCCTCACCGATTTGTCCAGTGGAGATGACTACGCCTTCCGGCGCGCATTGGTCCCCTACAAGTCAGCCGATCACGATGATGCCGCAGAACAGTTCGATGACGCCACCATCCGCCTGTTCCAGTATCTGCACGACCACGGTACCGACGAGACACGCCTTCAGATCGATGGATTGAAGGTCCTGCAGAAGCTGGAGAACACGGGCTATCAGGATGAAGGTTACGGCACAGGCTCTCCCACCAACAAATAAGAATGAACAGAGCTGCGCCTTACGGACGGCTTAATGCCTATACTGTGCTAATACGCGCCGGAGGGAAGAATGTTTCTCTTCGGTCAGGGTTACGGTTTTATTTTGCTTCCGGGGCTGTACATCGGTTAAAATAGAATCAGATCAGCTGCAAGCACATGGTATGAGATCGCCGTAGTCATCCGTTCATTGTCTACAGTCACAAATAACGAAAACCGGGAGAGTTTCAGTGGAAGAATATGATAGTTCACAAGCTACATTGAACAAGTTGCAGGTCCATGTGAAGGATATGCAGAAGTGGCAGATTGACGAGGATTTTGCCAAGCAGGTTGAGAATTTCAAGGCTTTGCCGGCGCTGTACCGTCATGCTCTGAATGAGCTTGAGAATAAAATCGATATCATCCGGACCGAATGGCAGGTGCGTGACGGCTTCAGCCCGATCGAGCATGTGAAGTCACGGATCAAGGAACCGAAGAGCATTGTTCAAAAGATGGAACGTAAGGGCTATGAGCTTAACCTGGATAATATGGAGCAGTACATCCATGATATTGCGGGGATGCGAATTGTCTGCGCCTTCGTGAAGGATATCTACCGGCTGGTGGATCACCTGTGCGCCCGCGAGGATATCCGTGTGCTTGAGATTAAGGATTACATCGCCCATCCGAAGCCGAACGGCTACCAGAGCCTGCATCTAATCGTGGCTATTCCGCTGGTGCTGCTGGATGGCACCCGCTGGGTGAAGGCAGAAATGCAGCTGCGTACGCTAGCCATGGATTTCTGGGCCAGCATGGAGCATATTCTCTACTATAAATTCGACAAACAGCTTCCCTCCCATGTGGCCGAGGAGCTTAAGGAAGCCGCCCGTGCCGCTGATGAGCTGGACCAGAAGATGCTCCGCCTGCGCCGGGAGATCCTGGAGCTGTCGGAAGGTAGCGGTGGTAACAAGTCTTAATTGCGCATCACCGCAGCATAAGTGAATAACATAACTGGGCAGACATTAAGGTAACATGACCACAGCTAGGTAGTTATCCGGCTACAAGAGGGGCACTATTGTGCTCCTCTTTTGTTTTGCTGGCAGGGATTTATCCACCTTATTCCCGTGCAGCATACTGCTACTCAAGCCCAACTCACGTACCCGCGCACCTACAGCTTATTCAAGCCTGACGCACGCTTCGCCGCGGCTTCCGAGACCCGGCGCATTAGCAGCGCAAGCCCTTCACGCGCCTTGGGTGTCTGCGGCAGGAGTGCGCTCCAGTCCTCCTCCGGCTCCATCACCTCAGGCATAGCCGGAAAAGGACGGGAGGAGATCTCATGAAACAGCGGCCCCGGCTGATGCAGCGAGCCTTCGGCCGCCGCCTCGGCCAGCCATTCTCCCGATGAGACGGCCGGACCCTTGCGCTCCAGCCGGGCCAGCTCGGAGGCCAGCGACACAGGCGCAGGCGTGCCCTCTTCTTCAATCCGCTCATTCTCCTGCTCCGCCCAGAGAGCAAACACGCCGGAGAGCAGCTCTTCCTTGGACAGTCCGCGCAGGGCGAACGCAAGCAGCGGCTCCTTGGTCAATTGCTGCCGGACCCGCTGCACCAGTTCCTCAGCGGGCAGCAGACCCGTGCCCTCTTCATCCGCCGCCTGCCTCAGTTCGTCATCTGCTGGCAATACCTCTAGCGCAGCAAGCCCGCCATTCAGGCTGCCCTGCAGCAGATCATACAATTCTCCCGGATGCGCAGCGAGCTGATGCAGCACTTCATTCTTCCGGGCGGGCGTCCACTGCGGAATGCGCAGGGTGACAGCCTCCCGCTGCACCTGCGGCACTGGTTCCGCCCGCTCCCCCTGCTTCTCTATCCCTGCTCCGGCTTTGCCGCTGCGTCTGTCATCTGTTCCTTCAGCAGCAGGCCCAAGACTCCCGGTGGCCTTGATGACTCCGGGCAGCACCTCCAACCGCAATTCCAGCAGCTCATTCATAGATGCTTCCTCCTTCTGCTTTACAGCGTCTCACTTGATCTACATCCAATCCTGTCCCTGTAGTTCAATCAGCTCTTTAAGCTCATGGTTGGACATCTCGGTCAACCAGTTCTCGCCGGAGCCTACAACCTGCTCGGACAGGCTTTTTTTGCGTTCAATCAGCTCGTCGATCCTCTCCTCCAGCGTCCCCTGGCAGATCAGCTTGTGCACCTGCACATTCTTGTGCTGTCCAATGCGGAAGGCGCGGTCCGTCGCCTGGTTCTCTACGGCCGGGTTCCACCAGCGGTCATAATGCAGCACATGATTGGCCCGTGTCAGATTGAGGCCGACCCCTCCTGCCTTGAGCGACAGAACGAAGAAGGCTGGACCTTCTCCCTCCTGAAAAGCATGCACCATCTCGTCGCGCTCACGCTTCGAAATGCCGCCATGCAGAAACAGCGGTGTCTGCCCGTATCTTCGGGCCAGCCGGCTGACCAGCAGCTCGCCCATCGCCACATACTGGGTGAAGATCAGCGCCGACTCGCCAAGCTCGGAAATGCTGTCGAGCACCTCGAACATGACATCCATTTTGCCCGAGGGCTCACTGCGCAGGCTCCGCCCCTCATCCTTACGGAACAGCTGGGGATGATCGCAGATCTGCTTCAGCTTGGTCAGGGAAGACAGCACCAGCCCGCGCCGGGCCATGCCCGAGCGCTCGCCGATGACGCCGAGCATCTCATCCACAACCCCTTGATACAATGCAGCCTGTGTCTCCGTAAGCGGACAATAAGACTTCAGCTCAAGCTTCTCCGGCAGATCCTTCGAGATATCCGGGTCACTCTTGAGACGCCGCAGCAGGAAGGGCGATACCAAGCGGTGCAGCTCACGCAGACGTTCGCCGCCTTCCCCTGACACATAACGCTGGCGGAAGGAATGATACGTCCCCAGATAGCCTGGGTTGAGAAAATGAAAAATCGACCACAGCTCGCCCAGCCGGTTCTCCACCGGAGTCCCGGTCATTGCGATCCGGTGCGGCGCGGTCAGCTTCATGACACTCTGCGCCTGCTTGGTGCGGTGATTCTTGATGTACTGCGCTTCATCCAGCACAACGGTGGACCAGCGTACCCCGGCCAGGTCTTCGCTGTCCCGGCCCGCCAGATGGTAGGTGGTCAGCACAATCTCATGGCTGGCCGCCAGCTCCCTGAACCCTTCGCCGCGCACCCGCCGTCCCCCATGGTGAATATGCAAACTAAGCGAAGGGGCGAAGCGCTGCAATTCCCGTTGCCAGTTCCCCAGCAGCGAGGTCGGGCAGAGAATCAGCACCGGCTCCTGCTTCTCACCGGGCGGTGCATTCAGCGCCTGTTCCAGCAGGCAGGTGATGACCTGTATGGTTTTGCCTAGACCCATGTCATCCGCAAGACAGACTCCGAAGCCCAGGCTACTAAGCGCCGTAAGCCATTGGTAACCCCGCTCCTGGTAAGGACGCAGCGTTCCGTTCAGATCCTCCGGCACCGGACGCAGCGGTATCCCGCGCAGAATATCGCCGTGCATAAGCGAAGCCAGCAGGCCGGAGGTTTCCATGCCGGTAACCGACATGCCTTTCCACAGCCTGTCTTCGCCATCCTCGGCCTCCAGACGCATCCAGTCGGCTGCCGTCATCTCTCCGCTCTCGTTGCGCTTCATATATCTTAAGACCTGACGAACTTCCTTCGGGTCCACTTCAATCCATTCTCCCCGGAAGCGCACAAAGGGTACGCCCGCTTCCACCAGGGCATTCAACTCATCCTCCGTGATGTCGGAATCCCCCAGAGAGGCTTCAATACGGAAGGAGATCAGTTCTTCCATACCCAGCGCCGCCTGTACCGGACCATCTGTTCCGCCCGCCGGAGGCTGCGCCTGCATCTTCATTCTCATACCAATCCGCCGCCGTCCCTCACGGCTCCAGCGTGAAGGCATCTGCACGGTAATTCCCCGTTCACGCAGTTGCTGCACACTCTCCTTCAGGAAGAAATACAGCCGCTCCGGGGGCAGCTCAACACCGCGCGGGGCCGGTTCAGCCAGCGAACGCTGAATATCCGGCGAACTCTTCGCCGCCCGTCCCAGCGCAGCAAGCAGCTGCTGCTGAATATTGCGGTAGCGCTTGCCCCATAGAGTGAATTCCCGCTCGCTGCTGCTCCAGACTGCCTCCGCCGGAATCCAGAATTCACCCTCCTCCCGGCTCTCCGCCCAGAAGGTCAGCTGCCACAGCTCACTCTCCTCCGCCGGCGGCTCCAGCCGCAGACCCAGGCTAAGCTGCCCGCTGCGGGCCTCCTCGGTCTCGAAATGCGGCACCTCATGGCCCGCCGTCTCGTTCACCACCGCCAGCAGCTCAGTCACCTCAGCCGGGGTTCCCTGCACGGGGATATCCCGGCTGCCGGTAAGCAGACTGTTCCACCACAGCTCGGTCAGCGGAGAATAGCCGCGTCGATAATTGGCCTTATATGCCGACAGCGCACTCTCATGCGCGGCAACCACATTCTTGATCTCGGCGGTCATAACTGCCTGCAGGAAGGAATACAGCACATATCCGCCCGCTTCCTCGCGCGAGGACAGGTCGCCTTCCTCGGCTACGTGTGTGCCGAGCGCAAGCACCGGCATGGAGGCTGCCATCTGCAGGAAGAATTCCTTATCCGCCTCTTCCCGGAACGCCGGTGACCAGCATACGGCAGCGGCCTGTTCGCCGCCGCGCCGCCGCGTGCCGACCTTGCGCGGCGGCTGGGCGCCGGGCACAATCCCGCCCTTGCCCATCAGCTCCAGCGCAAACCGGGCCGCTGCCGACCAATAGCGCAGCTCTCCCCCAGGCTCAATGCCCTGGGCACGACTCGCCTGCTCATCCCAGGCCAGCAGCAGCTCGAAGGCATCCTTCGGCGACAGCGCCAGCCCTTCAAGCGTGCGCCCTGGCAGTCCGCGCCGCGCCGGTTTGCCCTCCACGGCGGCGGCCGCAGGATACTTCACTTCCGCCAGACGCAGCGCAGCCCCCGCAAAAGGACGCCAGCCACTGCGCAGCTCCAGCCGTTTGATCACGCGTGTCCATGCATCCACCTTCGGCTCGGAGGTTTCGCCCGAGAAGCAGAATAATACGTCCCCTAACCATATTGCATACAGATGCTTAATCATTGTTGATCTCCATTCTTTTGAGCACACAGCAAGAGCCAGCCCTTCCTGTCCGGAAGACTGCATCCTGCTGCGCGAGAAATATATTATGAAGCCGTACCAGCGGCAATAGCTGTAGCTGTACAGCCTTCCTATGACGGTGATAACTGCAACTTTTTCTTCATCCCTTCATCTTATACGAAAAAGCCTATATTTAAAAATCTTTCTGCACATTTTCTGTGATTTTCCGCAAATTTCTCTGCAATTAAGCGGTAACCGCAGCAAATCGCAGCCCCGCTTGCCTTCCAGGAAGCCAAACTGAATAATTTATCCAGTCCCTTCACCCTCACTTAGCCTCTCCAGTCCGCATAAAGAGCCGCACTCCCCTCCCTGCGGAACGAAGCCGGCTCTTTGTCATCTACTTCCACCCGGCTATCGCCCGGATATTACTGCACGCCCACGTACTCTACTAGTTTAGCTCTGAACCTCCACTGTTTCCCGCATTTCCCTATCCCTGCTCCGCTTCCGCAAGAATCCGCAGCTCTCCGCCCTCAGCAGCATCCGCTACCTGAACGATGATCGCTCCGTTCTTGCCGTTCCAGGCCCAGCCTAGCGCCCCTTCATTCAGCTCCTCCAGACTAATCTCTGCCAGCCCCTCCACCGCAGCGACAGTGAAGAACGGATAGCAGAGCGCGAACCGCAGCGTCTCCCGGCGCGGCTTATAGTCATGCGCCGCATACGCCCACTTCAGCGCAAGCACACCTTCCCCGCCTTCGGCCTGCACAGTAAGCTCCGTATACTGCCCCTTGCGGTAGCTGAAGCTGTGGCCGTCATCCTCGTACAGCTTGAAGGAAGAGAAGCCCGCAGCCGCTTCCGCCCCATAGAGATGGAAGATGATTGTCTCCTCCGTGTCCTCCAGCGCATACTGTCTCAGCGGGCCCTCAGCCACGAAGCTGCCGGCCTTCACATACATCGGCATGATGTGCAGTGGCGCAGCTGCAAGAATATGGCGTCCGCCTCCGTGAATCTCTCCGTCCCAATAATCCAGCCAGCTGCCTTCCGGCAGATAGACGGAGCGGTGATCCGTATCCGGGCGGTAGACCGGGGCAATCAGCACATTTTCACCCAGCAGGAACTGGTCGCACAGGTTGGTCACATGCGGATCACGCGGATATTCGAGCACCAGCGGACGGATGACAGGCAGACCGCTCATTTCCGCTTCATGAAAAAGATTATACAAATGCGGCATCCAGCGGTACCTCAGCCCGATGAATTCACGCAGAATCCCTTCCACCTCTTCCCCGAAGGACCACGGCTCCTGGCGCAGCGTTCCGATGGAGGAGTGATTCCGGCAGTAGGGGAAAAACACGCCCATCTGTGTCCACCGCACCAGCAGCTGCGCCGATGTATGATGGGCGAACCCGCCGATATCCGGCCCCGAGAAGGCCAGCCCGGACAGCCCCATGTTGAGCACCATCGGCATCGCCATCGCCATATGCTCCCAGAAGCTGCGGTTATCGCCGGTCCATACGGCCGCATAGCGCTGGATGCCCGCATACCCGGCACGGGTCAGCACGAAGGGACGCTCGCCCCCCATATGCTCGGCCAGCCCCTCATAGGTAGCTTTGGACATCATCATCCCGTACAGGTTATGGTATTCCTCATGCGTAACCGGCCGCCCGTTGTTGAAATGCATCACATCGAGATCCATCGTCTTGGTCTCATTGAACACCGCAGGCTCGTTCATATCGTTCCAGATGCCCTGAATGCCAAGCTCCGTGTAGTATTTGTGCAGATCTCCCCACCACTCGGCGGTCCGGCTGTCACTGAAATCAGGAAAGGCGCTGATCCCAGGCCACACCTCACCGAAGAAAATATCGCCCTCCAGGCGGCGGCAGAAATGCTTCTCCAGCACCCCTTGCTTATAAACCTCGTATTTGGGGTCTTTTTTGACGCCGGGATCGACAATCGGGACAATGCGCACACCCAGCTCCGCAAGCTCCGAGATCATTTTCTGCGGATCAGGGAAGTTGACAGGGTCGAAGGTGAATACGCGGTACTCGTCCATATAGTGGATATCCAGATAGATTACATCGCATGGGATGTTCTTCTCGCGGAAGGTCTTGGCCAGCTGCAGCACCTCCTGCTGATTCATGTAACTGTAGCGGGACTGGTGATAGCCAAGCGCCCACTTGGGCGGCAGCGCGATCCGGCCGGTGAGCGTGGTGTATCTTCGGACGACATCCTTCATCTCGGGACCATTAATGAAATAGATATCGTATGCTCCCGTAGAACAGCCAATGGTAAAAGCAATGCCGTGCGAGCGCATGTCGAAATCACTCCGGCCCGTATTGTCCAGAAACAGCCCGTAGGAGAGGTCACCGTGCATGTGGATAATCAGCGGAATCGACTCATACAGCGCTTCAATCTCCGGCAGATGCGGGGCGAACACATCGGTGTTCCAGTTCGTATAACGCTCTCCGCGTTTATCCAGGAAGCTCGACTTCTCACCCAGTCCGTAGAAATGCGAGTCCGGCTGCATATCATATTCCGCATGGCTTGCGCCGCGCGGGTTCCAGCTGGCCAGATTCTGCTGCATGATCACCTTGCCTGCCGTATTCTCCACGCGGAGCAGGAATGAAGCCTTCTCAATAATCAGCCGGATGGCACTGGTAGAAAAGATGAGCTGCTCCTCCGTCTCCTCCACCAGAAACAGATGCGGAATACAGCACTCCTTCAGCACTGCCTCCGAGGTCGTCAGGTCCGGCACCTTATCGTGGAAGACCTTCATCCGGAACATATCATCGCTCAGGAAGATAAAAGCCATCCCGGCGCATTCCCCCCGGACGATATAGATATTCTCAGAGCGTTCCCAGGACACCACGCTACCCGGCGTGTTCCAGGTCTCCTTCATCACCAGCGGCCCCATCTTCTCGGGGCGTATCGCCTCACTGCTCTCCATGAATCTTCTCCCCCTTCGCTGCTTGCTGATCCACTGCTTGACTACATATTACCCCGGGCCCAAGGAATGCTATCCGCGATTTTTATGACCAATTGGTCATTTTTTTCGTTGAATTAGTCTTAATTGCCGCCAAAGCGGGTATATTCTATATAGGCCAAGGCCAAAACGTAGTTATCAACCAAGTTAGGGAGTGGTCATATGACTAGAACTAATCCTTATAAGTGGGGGAATTTGCTGCTCTTCCTCGGCGTCATTGCCGTCAATACCCTTTCGGTCGTCCTGCCGCTTGGCGGGAACAGTACCGCCGAAATCTCGGACAGGTATCATACGTATCTCACACCGGCCGGATATGCTTTTTCCATCTGGTCCCTGATCTATCTGCTGCTGGCCGGATTCATTATTTATCAGTTCCGCAGCGATACCGGGAGCAGGGATTCCGTCCAGCGGATTGGAATCTGGTTCATGCTCAGCTGCATCTTCAATATGGGCTGGCTGCTCCTCTGGCATTACCTGTACATTGAGCTGTCGCTGGTGGCGATGTTGCTTCTGCTGCTCTCCCTGATCGTCATTTACCGCAAAACCCGCTTCATCGCAGACCCCACGACTGGCGAGAAGTGGCTCGTGAAGCTGCCGTTCAGCCTCTACCTCGGCTGGATCTCGGTAGCCACCATTGTCAATGTCAGCGTTGTGCTGGTGAAGAATGACTGGGACGGCTTCGGACTCAGCGCCCCGTTCTGGGCAGTCATCATGCTCTGCGTCGGTGCTCTGTTGGCTGTGCTGGTAAGCTACCCGTACCGGGACAGCATTTACCCGCTCGTCTTCGTCTGGGCCTACATCGCCATTGCTATAGAGCATAAGGACACGAATGAGGTGTATTTCACCGGCCTGATTGCAGCGGGACTTCTCTTGCTCTACAGCATCTGGCTGCTCCTGACTCCGCGCCGTTCCCGCAGCAGATACTAATACACACAAAAAATCCCCCGCACGCCTGCTTCACGTGCGGGGGATTTCCCTTTACCCTACCTTGACCGGTTGTAACCGGCCGGGGCTTATTTCTTGCGTGCTACCGCTTCGATCTCGACCAGCGCGTCCTTAGGCAGACGGGCCACCTCAACGGCACTGCGGGCCGGGTAAGGCTCGGTGAAGAAGGTGCTGTACACCTCGTTAACCGCCGCGAAATCATTCATATCCTTCAGATACACGGTTGTTTTCACCACCTGATCCATTGAGGCTCCAGCCTCTTCCAGGATGGCCTTCACATTGTTAAGCGACTGGCGTGCCTGCTCCTGCACACTGCCCGGCAGTTCCGCCGTCTGCGGGTCCATTCCGAGCTGGCCTGAAGTGTAGACCCAGTTGCCGGCAACAATGGCCTGGCTGTAAGGGCCGATCGCTCCTGGAGCTTTCTTTGTAGCTACTTGTTTTTTGGTCATAGTGAACGCCTCCTGCATGCTGTACGCGGCCTATAGACCGCTATGTACATTCTAATTGTATGCTCATTGTAAGTCCTGGAGTCTGCGGTTTGCAAACCCTGATGCCCTCTAATGCTTGCCGATCACATGAATGACGTCATTGGTGTAGATATGAACGCCGCCTGTATCGGCCAGGGCAATATTCATCATTGCCCGCGCTACCGTGGCGGCCGGAATGGCCCGGAACTTCGCAGCCTTGCCGATCATGGCGAAATCCAGTGCCTTCATCAGCACAGCCGCGGCGCGTTCACCCAGCCTGAATTCTGCCCGGTCACCCAGCAGCAACGAAGGCCGGAACAGATGCAGGCCATGGAATCCGGCAGCAATCAGGCCCTCCTCCGTCCGCCCCTTGATGCGGCTATAGAAGGTGCGCGATTTGGCACTGGCTCCCATTGAAGACACGGCCAGGAACTGCTTCACGTTATGCTCTTTGGCCAGGGCCGCAGCGGCAAGCGGATACTCCAGATCTACCCGTTCGAACTGCTCCTGCGAGCCCGCCTGCTTAATCGTCGTTCCCAGGCAGCAGAATACTGCATATACACCGGCGAATTGCTCGCTGTATTGCTCAAGCCGGTCCCAATCCACTTGAATCTGTCTCAGCTTGGGATGCTCTAGCGCAAGCGGACGGCGGACCAGTACACGGACCTCGTCCCAATTCCCGCCCAGCAGGTCCCGGGTCAGCGCACTGCCGACCAGCCCTGTAGCTCCCAGTACCAGTGCAATTCTTGTCACCGAAATAGCCTCCTTATATTCCTCCTTATTCATCCCGCAGAATACGGCGGCCCAGCAGCAGTGCCAGCAGAATCATCAGCACGCCTACCACTAACTGCATGCCATAGATCTGCATCCACTGGGGCCATTCCTTAATCCATTCATAGATACGGCCTCCCAGCAGCGGGCCGAAGAAGGCCGCCAGACCGGTGAGCGCCGCATACATCGCCATATACATCGGCCGTTCGCGCTTCGGCGTATCTCCAATAATGAAGTTGAAGGCAAGCTGGTTGAAACCGCCCACACCCACACCGAATACAATGTGGGCTGCGAATAATACCGGAAGCATCGGCAGCACGGACAAGAGTCCCCAGATCAGGGAAGAGACCGCGATAATCGGCAGCGTCCAGAGCAGCAGCTTCTTGTTGCTGTGCCTGGCATTCAGGTTGCCCCAGACATAGAAACTGGCCATCATGAAGACCGTCTGCGCGACATTCAGCAGAGACAGCTTCTCATAATTGATATTCAGCAGCTGCAGCATGACATAGGAATACAGCGGAACGGTCAGGTTCTGCAGCAGCAGCCAAGCAGACAGGAACAGCGTGGATTTCATAAACAGCTTGTCCTGAAGCGGCTTCTTGAGCATCGGCAGGAAGGCCTTCTCTTCAGATTTTTCAAACGGCACATCCGGGTAGAAGAAGAACACCACGATGTTCGAGATGGAGAAAACCCACACTACAATATACAGGATAAGGAACCCCTGTCCGCCCGGATAACGGTCAAGGATAATACCGCCTCCGTACATCACCAGGCTTCCCAGCGCGTTAAGGAACGTATTACGAATGCCAAAATAACGGCCCCGGACCCTTGCAGGCACCAGGTCACTGATGACCGAGTTCCACAGCACACCGCCTGCAGTGTTGGCAATGAAGGCAATCGTGTAAAGAACGATGAAGGCGGTAACCCAGTGCTCTTGCGGAAAAACAAACGGAACCAGGCCCGTAGATCCCCACAACAGCCGGTGTAAGCCAATAAAAGTCACGAGCGCCCACTTGCGGCTCGGCAGCCTCTGGATCAGGAAGGCCACACCAATCTGTGCGACGTTCACCAATGTAGTAAGCGCCAGGACAAATCCGATCTGACTGGAGCTGGCACCCAGGTATAACAAAAAGCCTGTAAGAAATTGGCCTTGCAGCAGCACCTGGAATATGGTGGACGGTATCCCCTCAAAGGTAGCGATCTGCAGATTCTTGCGGTGTACGGAGGCCTTGCGCAAATCCTTGGAACGGTTCCGCAGCGGCCGGTTTCTCATGATGTTCATGGGGTGTTGACTCTCCTTTGATGCGGCTTTTGCTTCATTCTACTCAGCACCAGGTTCCTGTCAATACACCGAAATCACAAATAAAGTTGGAGCTGCGGGGATTATACGGACGCGCCTGAATGCAGTGGTAAATGTAAGGAGAATATACTACCCTGGCCTTCGCGGCTATGCAGGGTAATGAAGCCGCCCAGGAGCCTGGCCAGATCATTACTGATAGATAGGCCCAGCCCCGTACCGCCATACTTGCGGCTGACGTTGAGATCCGCCTGTTCAAAGGCCTCGAAGATCAGATCATGCTTCTCCGGGGGAATGCCGATCCCGGTATCCTGCACCTCAAAGGCAATCCACTTCTGTGCAGCAGCCCCCTCCTGACGTTCCACTACACGGATATTCATAGTGACCCCGCCAGTCATTGTGAACTTGAACGCATTCGAGAGCAGATTGCGCAGAATCTGCTGCACCCGCTGGGGGTCCGTGTAGATTACCGCAGGCACCTCCTCGTCCAGAGCCACACTGAAGGTGAGCTGCTTCTGTCTGGCTAAGACGCCGAACTGCTGGACGAGCAGATCAGGGACCTCGCTGGTATTTAAATCCTCTATAATAATATCCAGCTTCCCTGCCTCTACCTTGGACAGATCGAGAATATCATTGATGAGCGACAGGAGATCCTCCCCGGAGCGGTGAATGATCCCCCCATATTCAGCAAGCTCCTCCGCACTCAGGGATTCATCGCCTTCTTCAATCATCTGAGACAGGTTGATAATGCTGTTCAGCGGGGTTCTTAATTCATGGGACATATTCGCCAGGAATTCTGATTTGAACTGTGAGGCGAGCATGAGCTGCTTGGCTCTTTCCTCGAGCACAATTTTATTCTTATGCAGCTCCTCCGTCTGCTCGGACAACAGCTTATTCGCTCTAATGATCTGTCCGGTACGCATCAGGTCCAGATGGAAATCGCGGATAATCAGCGCGAACAGAGCACTGAGGACAAGGCCTGCGGGAAAGGTAACCGGCAGAATCTTCGTTATGTAATCATGTGTGGGAATGACCCCAAATACGGCAATATTCAGCACATTCACTACATTGACTACCAGAATAGTAGCAATCCCCTTATAAATCACCGACGAAGACGAACGCTTCATCCATACGCTTAGAGCGGCACAGACAAAGCCCAGGATAGTCAGATTCAGCACGCCTACCAGCGCTGCCTCGTTCACTCCAAAGGTCAGGCGCGTAAGCCCGGTTGCGATTCCGATGATAATCAGGACCAAGGGCTGGGGGTAAGCCAGTGTAGAAATGATCAGCGGTACATACCGCAGGTCAAAAATGACATGCTCATGCAGTCTGTAGCCGAAAAAGGTGCTGATCCACCCTGCGAAGACCGCGAGCAGCACCCAGCTTACTCTTTTTACAGGCTCGGATGCGTGGGTTACAGTGTACTTGTATATTAGATTCGCCAGATACGACAGAGTGATTAGTAAAGCTGTATTCACAAAAAAGATTTTGACATATTCCATGGCTTCACTCCTGCAGCGAAAATAAGTTCACAATAATATTTATAGTATCATACTGGAGGAATGAAAAACATGAAGCGTGAGGGCTATTGCATATGTATATGTATGAGAGTGAAGGCTTCGACATGTCCGGGAGACGGCAAAAAAGCGCAAATCAGATACGATTTGCGCTCTTCTAGTGCCCTTCTTATCGTTAACTGCTGATTAGCTGCGGTGGGAGGACTCCCATTTATGGTACTCCGCTTCGGCTTCATCCTTGGAATGGCCGTAACGCTCCTGCAGCTTGCCTAACAGCTTGTCTTTTTCACCGTCGATGATATCCAGATCGTCATCTGTCAGCTTGCCCCATTGTTTCTTTGCTTCACCTTTAATCTGTAGCCATTTGCCTTTGATCACATTGTTATCCACTACAAGCTCATCTCCTTAGTTGTCTATTTAATGTCTGGCGAAAGCTTATAATTGCTTGTGAACTATTACCCCTATGACTTTTCACTGAATCTCCGAGCTGTGCCGGGGCTTCTCTTCCTCCGGGATGAAACCTTGCAGAAATACTCAACTTTTGTCACATAAAAGTCTTTTAAAAAAGCTATTCAAATATCTTAAAATTTGATATACTTCAGAAGTAAATTTATTTATGATTTAAGTGATTATTTTCACATGATAGTTCTACAGCTTGTGCTAAAATGCCATCGAACAAGAAACGATATGATTAAATTTTTTCTTATTACCTGCCGATATATGTCGTATGCCTGCTACAAAAAGGGACTTAAGTCCGAGTTGAACGTGACATTTATCATTTATAAAGTGATTTTTATCACTTCCACCGCTATTAAAATGTTTTACATTTTAATATATATATTTTAAACTATTTTCTTGGAGGTCATATCAAAATGAAAAAAGCTTCTGTAATCTTGTCGAGCGCTCTGGTATTGGGTACTTTACTCGCAGGTTGTGGCAACAGCAACAAAGCAGAGAACGCTGCTGCAACAACAGCACCTGTAGCAACTGCTACTGCCGCAACTGAAGCAACTACTGCACCTGCAGCCGAAACAGGCAAGTACCAGGACGGAACCTACTACGGTACAGTGGATGCCGATCCAGAGACTGGCTGGCAGACCTTCACACAACTGACTGTAGAAGGCGGCAAAATCACCAAAGCTGACTGGAATGCTTTCAATGTTAAAAAAGCGGGCGACTTGAAGAAAAAAGTATCCGAAGATGGCAACTATGGTCTGGTTAAAATCGGCGGTGCGAAGTCCGAATGGCATGAACAGGCTGCTCTTACTGAAGCCTACCTGATTGAAAAACAAGATCCTGCTGCTCTCACTGTAAATGCTGAAGGCAAAACAGATGCAATCTCCGGTGTATCCGTACACGTTAGTGATTTCGTTGGCGCGGCTCAGGCTGCACTTGCTGCCGGCCCTGCACAAGCAGGCCCATACAAAGATGGCGGATATACTGCTGAAGGCGAAATGGATGCTAAATCCGGCTGGAAGTCCACTGTTGCTCTGTCTGTTGCTAACGGCAACGTTGTAGCTGTTAATTTCAGCGGTGTGAATGCTGCAGGCGACGATAAGAAACAATATTCTGTAGACGGCAAATACGGCATGAAAGCCGGCGGCGCTGCTGCTGAATGGCATGAAGAAATCGCCCTTGCCGAGAAATACTACCTTGAGAACAAAGGCACAGCTCCTGCCCTGGATGCTGAAGGTAAAACAGACGCAATTTCCGGCGTATCCATCCACGTTGGTGAATATTTCACACTTGCACAAAAAGCACTTGAAGGCGCGAAATAACTATTCGCTACCCTTTTGCAGCTAATCAGATGAATGAGGTGAGTTTCTCTTGAAGAAAATAGTCATTTTGGGCGGCGGCTACGGCGGCGTACTCACGGCTAAGAAACTGGCAAAGAAATTTAAAAACGACAAAGATGTAGAAATCAAACTGATCGACCGAAATCCATACCACACTCTTTTGACTGAGCTGCATGAGGTTTCTGCGAATCGCGCACCTGAGGATTCGATCAAAATTGACTTGAAGAAAATCTTTGCCGGCCTGAAGGTAGATGTTGTTCTGGATGAAATCAGCAACATTGATTTCAAGAACAAGAAGCTGAAGTCCGACAAAGCCACCTATGCTTATGATTATCTGGTTATCGGCACAGGAAGCAAGCCAACCTTCTTCGGAATCCCTGGAGCAGAAGAGAACACCTTCTCCTTCTGGTCCTACGATGATGCAGTTGTCTTGAAGCGTCAGATCCGCGACATGTACACCAAAGCTGCGAAGGAAAAGAACCCGGCTACCCGCCGCGCAATGCTGACCTTCGTAATCATCGGTGCCGGCTTTACCGGCGTTGAGCTTGTAGGTGAAATGGCCGAGCAGCGCGAGGAGCTCTGTAAGGAATTCTTCATTGATCCATCCGAAGTTAGATTGGTCGTGGCTGATATGGCTCCGAAGATTCTGCCTATCCTGCCGGAGAAGCTGATTCAGAAAGCCGAAGCCCGTCTGCGCAAGCTGAAGGTAGAAATTGTTACCGGCGCCAAAATCACCGAAGTTGGCACAGGCTCTGTTGCCCTCGGCGAGAAGAACATCGTGGATGCACAGACAATCGTCTGGACAGCCGGTGTTGAAGGCTCCGAAATCGTCGGCAACCTTGATGTTCAACAGCAAGGCCGCAAACGTATTGTTACGAATGAACACCTCGAGAGTGTTGACCATAAGAACGTATACGTTGTAGGGGATAACATCTTCTTCATCCCTGAAGGCGAAGAACGTCCAGTTCCACAAATGGTTGAGAATGCTGAACAAGCAGCTCCGGTTATCGCAGGCAACATCACTGCCGATATCAAGGGTACGCCTAAAAAAGCATACAAACCAGGCTTCCATGGCACCATGGTTTCGATCGGCAGCCGCTACGGTGTAGCGAACGTGGGTCTTCCGGGCAAGTTCTTCATGCTGACCGGCTTCATGGCTATGTTGTCCAAACATTTCATCAATATGTTCTATCTGTCCCAGGTTGTGGGTTTCAACAAGGTCTGGACTTACATGATGCACGAGTTCTTCCATGTTGAGAACCGCAAGAGCTTCGTCGGCGGCTACTTCTCCAAGCGTTCGCCGAACTTCTGGCTCGTTCCGCTCCGTATGCTCCTCGGGGGAATGTGGTTATATGAAGGTATAGAGAAGATCCGCAAAATCTGGGTTGATCCGAATAAGATTTTCCTGATTCCTGCTGCTCCTTATGCCGACGCCACTTCAGCTGCCAGTGTAGCTGTTGATGCAGTCAAAACTACCGTAGATGCCCAATCTGCCGCTTCCGCAGTATCCACTGCCAAAGAAGCTGTATCGGCTCTTCCGGTTCCAGGCTTCATCTATGATATCTCTAACTGGTTCATGGATCTTATGTTCTATAACCCGGACGGTTCTTACACCTTCTTGGCCAAATGGTTCCAAATCGGTATGGTATGTGCCGAAATCGTGTTCGGTGTAATGCTGATCGTTGGTCTGTTCACAGCTATCTCTGCTCTGGCCACGATAGGTATGGCGGTTATGATCTGGACCACCAAGATGGCAGCAACAGAAATGCTCTGGTATGTTGGCGCAGCGATTGCCTGCATCGGCGGTTCCGGCAGCGTGTTCGGCCTGGATTACTATGTTCTTCCTTGGCTCAAGAAGCAGTGGAAGAGGATTCCTCTCGTCCGGCGCTGGTATCTGTATACCGACTGATGAACCGGGTAACCGGTAGTTAAGAACTACATTCATTTATAACAGCGGCGTATGCACAGGCTGCGCTGCTGCAAGCTGAATAGGATATTCTTAAGAGTAATGTGTCCCTAGGACACATTACTCTCCTTGTTTAACAAGGTGAAAGTACAATTATGTGTGCATCTTCAACAAAATGGTTTTGTAGGGATAATCAGGGATTTGGTTCCATCCAGCAAAACCGACAAGAAGGAGAGAAGCTTGTGAACCAAAAAATCACCCAAGATACATTCCGGCTGCTTCAGGCTGAAATGTCGAAGATCGCCGGAATTCAGTTGTCTCTCTCTCCGGCAGAATGCGAGCATATGCTCTCGGTACTGGAACGCCATGATCTGGAACATGACCGCAAAATCCATTTGCTAGGCATTTATACCATTCTTACCGTGGCTGCACAGCGCCATAAGGAATGTGTCCCACATCATCCTGACCTGACCCGCAACATTTTGGATGGAGATTACTTGTACAGCTTCTACCTGCAGTTTGCAGTGAAATGCCGGGAGCTGGATCTGGTGGCCTATATGGCCCCTTCCATCAAAAAAATGCAGATCGAACGTTCAAATGGAGAGTTCACGGAACACAATCCGGCCCGGGAGCTGGGTGATTTCCTCATTCAGGAGCGCAGACAACGAAGCCGTACCAGCAAAGCCATTTGACAGGTGGGAACACGAACGATGAAGCTGCATGAAGCCTTGAATATTGATCTGAATGAAATTAACCGTGAAATTAAGAATCTGGTGACCCATGATAAGGATGTTCCCAAAAAGTCTCAGCTGGCGCAGAGCATTCTCGAACTGACCGGCTCCGGCGGGAAACGCCTCCGTCCGCTGATGGTCATTGTCGGCAGCCGGTTTGGTCTGAGACCTGAAGGACGGCGAACCCTGCAATTATCCGCTGCGGCTGAATTTATCCATGTGGCCTCATTGATTCATGACGATATTATTGATAACGCCGAGCTGCGGCGGGGCGAGCCTGCGCTGCATATCAAGACCGGTATTCTATCCGCTGTTCATATCGGTAATTATATGTCTGCCCGCATTATTGAATTGCTCAGCAAGTACACCGGGGATAAGGACCGTTATGTTCACGATCTATCCTCTGTCGCCACGGCCCAGTTATGTCTTGGGGAATACCAGCAGTTAGAGCATGCCTTCGATTATAATCTTACGCTGGAGCAATATCTGGAGAAGTCCCGTAACAAAACCGCGCTGCTGATGGCAACCTGTCTGCGGGTAGGCGCACTATCAGCGGAGAGCAGTGCTGAGACAGCTCAGCTTCTCTATGATTTCGGCGAAGCGCTGGGGATGTCATTCCAGATTCAGGATGATATCCTGGACTTCACGCAATCCGCAGATGTACTCGGCAAGCCGGCTGGCAGCGATCTTCGCCACGGCCAGGTTACCCTTCCGGTGCTCTTCGCCTTACAGGATGCTGAGCTTGCCCCTGCCATCCGCAGAATAGGCCCTGGCTCTTCTCCTGCGGACATCGAGCAGGTCTTGGAACTGGTAAAGGGCAGTGATGCCCTGGCCCGCTCAGAGGCCGTCAGCCAGGACTACCTGGCCCGGGCTGCTGCTATTGTGGAGCAGCTCTCCGGCTTCCCGGCGCATGCCGATCTTACGACCCTGCTGCAGTACTTCGCCGGGCGTGACCGCTGAACCGGCCTTACCCGCTGGCGCGTTATATGTAATCTTTCCCAATCAAGAGCCTTTAATCAGGCTCTTTTTTGTTGCCTTGGCGGGTTCAAGGGATGGACCCTTGGATTTTAATGCTGATGATTGTACTTTGTACAATAGATCCCACCAATTCTTAAGCTCAAACGTGTTCTGTTGTATTTTGTACCATTGATTTCGTAAAAAGTGCCCCTTTCACATCCATTGAGCAAAATCTACTGTACAAAGTGCAACAGATGCGATTTTCAGACTAATTTCACCGGATTCTATTGTACGGAGTGCAATTGCAATGCCAATGGTTACTGCCGCTTCGCTAAACAAGTGAACGCAGCGAAGCGAACGTGAACGTGTTTAGCTACAGAGACTTTACAGGTTTGGGGGTTGGGGGTTGGGGGTTGGTCTTAAGCTACCTGCCCAAAAAGAAGAAAAGCGCGAAGCCTAAGCTTATCGCGCTTTTTTGCCGCCCGCCCCTGCTGGGCAGGCCTGTTGTCTTTTTTTGAAGTTAATCTTGCCTGGGGGGAGGTTAGGACGGAACGGAGAGGAATTTTGGAACTGGAGGAGCGTCAGCGTTCGCCTAAAAGCTTTCCGCAGGAAAGCTCGCTTCGGAAGCATACGCTCACTTCGGATTCCTACCGCGTTCAGCGGTTCCAATCAGGGAATCCGAAGTTAACAGCGACCGGAAGTCCAAATATTCCGCGCAGTGCAGCTCCCCAACCTCCAACGCGCTTCCCGCGCCGCCTCCCAGCCTAATTAACGTAAAAATAATCAATCAGCGTACACAGCAATATCACCATACTAATCACCTGATTCAAATTATAAGAAGCCACCTTCATCAGCTTACGGTTAGCAGGCTTGATGATCTTGTGCTCCGTCATGAGCAGCAGCGTAGCGATGCCGATGCCGACCAGATACATCCAGCCGAGATCACGCCAGAGGTACAGGAACAGCAGCAGCATAACCATAATGAAATGCAGCCCCTTGGAGATCCACAGCGCATTCTCCAGGCCGAAGAAGCTCGGTATGGACCATAAGCCGTTTTTTCGGTCGAACTCAATGTCCTGGGTTCCGTAGATAATATCGAACCCGGCGATCCAGAGCATCACCACGGTTCCGATCACGAACGGCGTGAAGGCGATATTCCCGGTAACCGCAAACCAGGCACCAATCGGCGCCGACGCAATCACGAAGCCCAGATACAGATGACTGAGGAAGGTGAAGCGCTTCGTATAGGAATAGGATGAGATCAGTACAATGGCTACCGGAGACAGCACCAGACAGAGCAGGTTCAGCATCCCGGAGGCTACAATGAACAGGGCATAGTTGATGATAATGAACAGAATGACTTCTTTCTCGGCGAGCAGACGCTGCGGCAGATGCCGGTGGGCGGTACGCGGATTATTGCCATCGAAGGTGCGGTCTACCAGACGATTGAACGCATTCGCCCCGTTGCGCGCCCCGATCAGCGCAATCAGCCCCCATAACATCATATGGCCGGAAGGCCAGCCGCCCGCCGCCCATACCATCGAGATGATGGCAAAAGGCAGGGAGAACAGCGTATGGGAGAACATCACCAGCTCGCTGAACATTTTCATTTTTAGTGCCGTATGTTTAAAAGCATTAATGATCACCATAATGTTAGGCCTCTTTCTCAGTGGATCGCTTGCAGCACTTCATGAAGTGCATCCAGCAGGGCATCGATATTCCCGGAAGTGACAACAAGCGGCGGCTGGAAGGCGAGGACGTTGCGGCCTATGCCGTTTTTGCCGATCAGGTATCCGCGGTCCTTCAACTCTTCCAGCACATAGTCTGTCACAGCAGCGGCATCCTCAGTCTCCGTACCGGCCAGCTCGGCCCCCAGCATAAGTCCGCTGCCCCGTACATCGCTAATCAACGCAGGGTAACGCTCCTGAAGAGCAAGCAAGCCTTGCTTCAGCTGCCCGCCGAGCTCAGCCGCACGTTCTGCCAGCCGCTCATCACGAATGTAGTCCAGCACCGCTAGTGCCGTAGCCGCAGAGACCGGGTTCCCTCCGAATGTCGAGGCGGAAGGCTTGTTCAGCGATGCCGCAATCTCATCCGTCGTGGAAAAGGCAGCGATGGGCACACCGTTCCCAAGCGCCTTAGCCATGCTGATAATGTCCGGCACAACGCCGAAATGCTCCATCGCAAACATAGCTCCCGTCCGGCCGTAGCCGGTCTGGATTTCGTCGTCAATCAGCAGTACACCGTACTGCTCAAGCAGCGCCTTCACCTCACGGAAGTAAGACAGCGCAGGCATGACAATCCCGCCATTTCCCTGAATCGGCTCCACGATCATAGCAGCGATGGTGTCTCCCTGGGCAGCGAGTACCTCCTTCAGATTCTGGATGGACTGCACCGCCGCTTCCTCCAGAGTCAATTCCGGATGATACGGGCGCTTAATGAACGTCACATCCTCATCGAGGTAGGCATCGGTCCGCCACATTTGCAGTCCGGTCACACTCATAGTGAGGTTGGTCCGGCCATGCAGGCCGGCATCCAGAGCGATGAAACCTTTGCGGCCGGTATGCATCCGCGCCAGCAGCAGCGCCCCTTCATTCGCCTCTGAGCCGCTATTGACGAAGAATGTCCGGCGCAGCGCGCCCGGCAGCACTTCTTCAAGGCGTTCCGCCAAGTCTACATTCGGCTGGGTCAGATAGATCGGCGAGGTGTGCTGCAATTGCTGCAGTTGTGCTATCGTACGGGAAGTAATAGCCGGATTACAGTGGCCGCAGGCAACCACAGAGACTCCCGCGAAGAAGTCGGTGTATTCCTTGCCGTTCTCATCGTAGACATACTGCATGCTTCCACGTACCAATTGCGGGGCATCCCGGTAAAAATGTGCGGTGCACGGGTAGAAATACTGCTTTCTTTTGGCAGCTACCGCTTCTCTTCCAATGATAACGCTCTGTTCCATGAGATTCCCCTCGCTTTCGATAGCTGATGATTTAACAATGATGGCTAGCAGGCTGGTGCCACATCAGGCACACCTGTCTATTAGTTTGTGAAAAAAGGTACTTATAATCGCGCCATATTCCCTTATTATACTCGCAATAGCGTTATTTTAAAATTGAATTATTAGCATTAGTTAAACTGCAGTGAACCGAGGGTGTACCCCGCATATACCGGCTTCAATCCGCCCAGCAGATCATCCTCCGGCTTCGTTCCATCCATCGCAGCCTGATAAGCAGCAATAATAGTGCGCAGCTCCTCTATACTGTATGTCTGGCCTTCAATGCGGAAGCTGGCAATCCCCAGGCCGTTCATTTCACCCAGCATTGGGAGATAACATAACTCCTTGGCGAACAACAGATGGCAGCGGCCATATTGGTCACGGTAGACCGGGTTCTCGCCCTTGTCAGTCTTGAGCACCAGCACATCATTGCGGACATATTGGTTGTCTTCCTCTCCGATTGGCTCCATCACCTCTGTATTCTCGAACAGATCATGCTCCATATACATCAGCGCCGGCGTTCCGTGTACCACAACCTCCAGCGGCAAGTCGCTGTGCGAGGTGAAGGTGGCGAAGTGCTCCAGCGTCATCTCCGGCGAAACAGTCAGCTTCGTAAGGCCCAGTCCGGCATACAGTCCGGCAGACAGATGGTTGTAGACATTCAGATTGGCATCGCCCATCATAGGATAACCAGTCCCACGGTAACGGCGGATCGCTCCCAGGTTCGTAATGATCAATCCGTCAATCGGCAGCCGTTCCCCGTTCAGCAGATGATCATACTGGTCGAAATGCAGCTCATTCATCATCCGCGGCAGGCCGAGATATAGCTTGGTATGGCCTTTTACCGCTCCAAGGTCCTTAATATCCTGCTTCGTAAAAGGACGGTCCGGCTCAAACACATCGCCCGGCAGATACAAGCTGTCCACTCCCATCTCCAGTACGAGACGCGCCTGCTCCATATTATTCACACGCACTGCCAGCTCAGGCTTGTTAAGGGTGCTGCGTCTGTCTTCAGCCATTCGCCCGCGCAGCTCTGTCACCCGCTCGGCAGACAGTTCACGCTCGGCAGTCGGCGTACTGAACACTTTACCGGTGCTGTAGAACTTGCCAGTTCCCTCATAACGGCGGTTGATATTCGACAGTCCCGGTTTGCCAAAAGCATACGCCGTGGAGAAATCGCGCTTGCGGTTGTTATGCAGGTCCTTGGAATCCTGGGTCCGGTCGAAGCCCAGCGGATCATCGATATAACGGTCAATCGCATCGCCGTAGCTGTTGGACAGCATCACCATGAAGTCTTTGTCGCGCATACGGCCTTCGATTTTGAAGGAAGTAATGCCGGATTCAATCAGCTCCGGAAGATGCTCATACATGAACATATCCTTCACCGCCAGCGGATATTCCGCAGGGAAGACATAGCCGTCACGTTTGATCCGGTAATCCCAGCGGCAAGGCTTCATACATTTGCCCCGGTTGCTGCTCATCCCAAACACCTGGGAGCTGAAATAACAGTTCGCCCCGTGGACAGAGCACATATCCCCATGGATGAAATACTCCAGCTCCATGCCACTCTGGCGTCCCAGCAGCTTAGCGGTCTGCAGATCCATCTCCCGCGAGGTAACGACCCGGCTGACGCCCAGCTCCTTCAGCGCATGGATCATCTCCAGATTATGCACATTCATCATGACGGACGCGTGCACCGGCAGATTCAGCCCCATCTCGCGGATCAACTCCAGCACAGCCATATCCTGCACGATCAGCGCGTCCGGACGGGCTGTATCCAGGAAACGCAGATACTCTCTGGCCTCTTCCACATCCTCTTCGCTGAACAGATTGTTTACCGTGATATATACTTTTTTGTCCATCGTATGAGCGATATTCAGGGCTTCGATAATCTCTTCATGACTCAAGTTGTAGCCCTTGCGCATCATTCTCATGTTCAGCACCGGACCGCCGAAATACACCGCATCGCACTTCGATTCAATGACAGCCTTGAAGATCTCGAAGGTTCCCGCAGGTGCCAATAACTCTACTTCTTTACCATTAAAATAACGTGCCATTTCCGTATCCCCCTAAATGTCTTACAATAATGCAACTGCAACTCCCAGTACAACGAACATAGCAACAAAAAGCGTATCCGCCGCGCCCCACCTGAGCCGGTGATACCGGCTGCGCGGCGCATCCATGCGGAAGCCCCGGGCTTCCATGGAATAGATCAGGTCCTGGGCCCGCCGGAACGCACTGGCGATGACCGGAACCAGCAGCGAGACAAGCATGCGCGCCTTCTCCTTCAGCGGCAGCTCCTTCAGATCCGCTCCGCGCGAGGCCTGCGCCTTCAGAATAATCTGTGCCTCATCCAGAATCGTCGGGATGAAACGCAGCGCGATGCTGATCATCAGCGTAATCCGGTCGGGTGACAGCCTCAGCTTCTTCAGCGGGGCCAGCACTCCCTCCAGCCCCTGGTTCAGCTTGCCCGGCGTTGTCGTGAAGGTCAGCAGCGCGGTGAAGGTCAGCAGGAATAACATGCGGATGACAGAAAATGCCCCCATCCGCAGGCCGCCCGCATGCAGCGAGAACGAGCCAAGCGACCACAGCACCTCCCCTTCCTTCACGGACAGCGCCTGTACGATGAAAATGAACAACATCAGATAACGCAAAGGCTTCGCAGCCTTAATGAAATATTTCAGTGGAATGCGGGTCGTCGCCATCACCGCAATGGAGAAGACCGCGACCAGCCCGATCGATATCCACGAAGTGGACAGCAGGATGATCGCTACATAGAGCAGCATCCCGGTGATTTTGGACCGGGCATCCAGCTTATGCACCCAAGAGCCCGTATCAATGCTGCGTCCCAGCAGCAGACGCTCATTCATGGCCATTCCCCATTTCTTCCCCGCCGGAGGCATTCAGCGTGCGGCGCTCTTCAAGCAAGGCGGCAAGCCGCCCCGCGAGGCCCTCCGCTGTAAGAAGCGGCTGCTCGCCGCTAAGGCCGAAGCGCTCGGCGGCAGCTTGCCAGTAACGCAGAGACTGCGGAACCCGCAGTCCGCAGCGCTCCAGAATCGCCGGATCGGCGGCCAGCTCGCGGCCGCTGCCCTGGAAGGCGAGTTCCCCCTCCTTGAGCAGGACCCAGTTGTCGGCCACCGGCAGCAGTTCATCCATCCGGTGCGTCACGATGATGATCGTCCGGCCCTGCTCGCGGCACAGCCGCTCCAGCAGCGCGATTAGCTCCGCGCGGCTTACCGGGTCCAGGGTGGCGGTCGGCTCGTCCAGCACCACAATGTCCGGGTCCATCGCCAGTACCGAGGCGATGGCTGCCTTCCGCATCTGTCCTCCGCTGAGCCGGAAGGGATTGCGCTCCAGCAGCGCCAGATCCAGTCCCATATCCGTCATCGACTTGCGCGCCCGCTCCTTGGCCTCCTCCAGGCTGACCCCGAAGTTCAGCGGCCCGAAGCAGAGATCCTTCTCCACCGTATCTTCGAACATCTGCTGCTCCGGGAATTGAAAGACGAGGCCTACCCTCCGCCGCAGCGGAAGCAGCCTCGGTGATTTCTCCCCTGCAGTTATCGTTACATCCAGCACCTGCACCGTGCCTTCTGTCGGCTTAAGAATGCCATTGAACAGCTGGAGCAGTGTCGATTTGCCCGATCCGGTGGCTCCGGCAATTCCGGTCAGCGAACCCTGGGCAATCTCCAGATTAATCCCGTGCAGCGCCGTCTGCTTCCACATACTGCGGTCGGCATACGTGTAGCTTACTTGCTGTAGTTGTATTGCCATAGTGTGTCTATAAGCTCCTTTTCGCTGGCGGGTACATCCACCGTAATTCCCCGGCTCTCCAGTTCACGGGCAAGCTGCCAAGTATATGGCTCCCGCAAATGACACTTCTCCAGCAGCTTTGCATCACGGAACAGTTCCGCAGGTGATACATCTGCCACGATGCTTCCCCCATGCAGCGCCAGCACCCGGTCCGACGCCAGAATCTCATCAGCATCATGAGTAATCAGCAGAATCGTGTAGCTGCCTTCTGCCTGCATGTCGCGCAGAATCCCCATCAGTTCATCCCGGCTGCCTTCGTCCAACATAGAAGAGGCCTCGTCGAAGATGACGATGCCTGGCTTCATGGCGAGAATCGAGGCGATGGCTACACGCTGCTTCTGCCCGCCCGACAGCTCTCCGGGATGCTTGGACAACAGATGGCTGATCCCGAGCTTCCCGGTATAGAATTCGAGCCGCTCCTTCATCTCTTCGTAGGACAGGCACAGCCCCTCCAGGCCGAAGAGAATATCTTCTTCCACCGTCTGACCTATGAACTGGTTGTCGGGGTTCTGGAAGACCATTCCGATGCATTGCCGGATGGACTGAACCGTCTCTTCCTGCAGCGTATGCCCGCAGACAGAGATATGGCCGGCGCTCTTCGGAAGCAGCGCATTCAGCAGCTTGACCAGGGTCGATTTGCCGCAGCCGTTAGGCCCCACAATGCTCACCCATTGGCCCTGCGGGATAGACACGTTGATATCATGAAGAATCGGATGCTCCGGATCATAGCCGAAGGATACGCCCTCAAGGGCAATCACCGCCGGCTTCTCACCGGCTTTTGTATCGTTGTACGCTTGGTTCATGTTACTCATCCTTCCGCAGCTAGTGACCCGGTCCGTTCAGGAACTCTTCAAACAAGGATATCTTGGATAGTGAGTCCACCACATACCGGACGGCGAAGCCGACAGCAATGCCCGTAATAATACCGGTAATCAGCAGAACCGGCAGATAATAGAAAATACTGGTTGAATTAAATACGAACGAGGCTGCCAGCAGCTGTCCCGTATTATGAGCCAAGCCTCCCGCAATGCTGATGCCGATAACACTGAACTTTTTGCGGCCGAGCTTCACCAGCGCGAACATCACAATGAAGCTGAACAGGGAGCCGAACAAGCTGAACAGCAGGCTGGACAGCGTGCCGAGCAGGAAGGCGGTCAGCAGTGTCTTAAGGATCACCAGTACCAGGACATCGCGTCCGCGCAGAAAGTAAATACAGGTCAAAATCATAATATTGGCGAAGCCGAGCTTCGCCCCGGGCATCAGCCCCACTCCGGCCAGCGGGATCTGCGCCTCCACAATACTCAGCACCACAGCAACGGCAGCAAATATAGCGATAATTACGGTCCGCTTCAGCGCTGTGGCCGATTCACTACTGGACATAGCCATCTACTTCATCCTCCCCGGCCGCACTTGCAATCTCAACCAATACCCGGTGCGGAAGACATACGATGGTCTGCTTGGGCAGCGTGATGAATCCGAAGCCGAGACAGACCTTATCGGGACAATCCGCATCGAACATCTCAACCCCGTAATCATGCACCTTCAGAATGTTATAGCCCCGCTCGGTGCGGACCTCAATAGTCTGCTCTTCTTTGGTCAGGGTTATCGTTTTGAATAACTTACCATCTACCGTTATATTGGCCTTGAGTTCTTTGCCTGGCCCACCTTTATTAGCATCGTTTGACAGCCATCTTGGCACGAGAAAAGCGAGCGCAGCAATCAGAACGATAGAAATTAGCAGCACATCTGCGCGTTTCATAGAAATCTCCCTTATTTTTTAATTAAAATCCAGACTTAATAATTATAACGGTCTGCCTTCAATCCTTCAATGAATGTAGTCGTTAATTGTCGCATTTCCATGTCAGTTCACAAAATAGGCACGCAAAGCCGAAGCGGAACCTCCATAAACTGGATAGTATCCGCTTCGGCAAGGAATAAAAGGATAATGCACTCAAACTGTGTATTACCCGGCTTGGACCGGCTGCGCATCCTTGCGGGCTTCCGGCTTCCGTCCGAAATAACCCAGGAACAATCCGGCGAATTCTGGGTCCCACTGGCTGCCGCTGCCCTGCTCCAGAATCCCCAGCGCCCGTTCGTGGTCCATCCCTTTCCGGTAAGGCCGGTCCGATGTCATCGCATCATAGGCATCTGCCACCGCGATAATCCGGCCATGCAGGGGGATATTCATACCGGCAAGACCATCCGGGTAGCCGTGGCCGTCATAACGCTCATGATGCGAGCGGACACCGCCCAGAAAGGGTGCCATTTTGTCCGCCGGTTCAATTTGCCGCAGAATATTCTCCCCCAGCACCGTATGGCTCTGAATCTGAAGGAATTCCTCATCCGTTAGGGCTTCTTCCTTGAACAGGATGCTGTCCCTCACCCCGATCTTGCCAATATCATGCAGCAGGGCCGACTTGCGCAGATCATCCAGCTCCTGCCCCCTCAGTCCGGCCAGCTGTCCAATAATAACCGAATACTCCGCTACACGCAGCGAATGTCCTGCCGTATAAGAATCGCGGGCATCCAGCGCCACGGCCAGGGTGGAGAAGTAGCTGTCCAGCAGCTGGCGGCTCTGTTGCTCCCTGGCCTGGAGCCCGCGGACCATCATGTTAAAGCCCGCAACCAGCTTGGAGAACTCATCGGAATACTCATCCTGCACCTGGACCAGATTACCGTCCTTCACCTGGTTCATCGCCTGATACAGTTCATGGATCGGATGCTGTACACTGTTCGTCAGCAGCCAGGCCGCAATGGAGGAGAACAGCGTGCCGATCAGCAGCACCATCCCCGCCCAGGCCCAATAGCTCTGAAGTCCGACGACAACTATAGAATCCCCCTCACCGTTCATACGGATATGTGTCGCCATAATAAACAGGAACAGCGGGAAGGTCCCGATCAGCATACAGCTCACCAGGAATTTGGGGCGTATCGGCACGAACACATGGCCCTCCAGGGCAAAATCCACGCCATACTGCTCCAGCGCACGGTTCCTGAATTCCTTGATCAGCGGAATAATGGCGGTGCAGGTCAGGAAGAATTCAATCAGGGAGTGCATACAGGCCACAAGCACAGCGCAGCACATAGCCAGGATCAGATAGATATAAGGGAACGTCACCCAGCCCGCATGAATCATCCAGAATGTCAGCAACAGAGCCGGCACGGATAATCCGAGCAGATGCGGCCCCATAATCCGCTGAATGGCCCGTTTGGGCAGCTGGTGGGTGTGCAGATAAGCTTCCTCGAGCATAGGTAATGTAGCATTCTCCTGAACCAGCGCAGCCCGTATGGGTCTGATCTGTCTGAGAAAGACCGTAATCTCTATGGACGCCATAATCACAAAAGAAAAAATAAGCACCAGCAGGAGGCGGTAATATTCAACCCGGCTGATCTCCAGGGAAGATAGCATAAGCAGACTCCCGACTGCCAGTACCGCTACAGTAGAGCCGAAGACATAGTTCCGGATCTGACTTCTCAAAAAACCTCTGTATAGTCTCATCTGTCCCCTCATTCCCGTCCCGGCCTCAGCCCAATATACAGTTGCGTTTTTATGATGCCCGTGCTATAATAAAACAATATTTGTTTTCGAGTATGTTTATCCCCATCAAGAAGATGTCAGGCCGATGAATCACTCTATATATTATCGGCGGTTTGGACACAATATCTTACGTTTTCTTGCAGTACTTATCCCTTTTATGAGATTAAATTCGAACATAGCATTCCGATTCACACTGGCGCGGCCACGGAGCCGCAAGGACAAAAGAGAGGTAGGGCTTTTGTCGTATTGGAAGGATTTCTCTCGCCACACGGCTGCTGGAAATAACAAGGAATAACGACACCCGTCTTGCTCACAGACGGCGGGGGATTAATATACCGATAAAGACTTGGCGTGCTGCTTCCCTGTTCTGGGGAAAGGCCCCATGTGTGGAACATAATTAGCGCCCGATAACCGCTGTCAGCGGATATCGGGCGCGTCTACGTTCTAGGGACTTTTACCTTACTGATTCAGCGGCAACCGGGCTGTGTACATAGCGTTCCACGAATTCGCCTACTGTGCGGATGTATGTGCTTTTATCCGTATCATAGGCAAGACCATGCCCCGCTCCACGCACCACTAATTGCTCCTTCGGACTCCGGCAGGCCTCATACAACTCATTCATCATATCAAAAGGCACGAAGGTATCCGCATCCCCATGGATGAACAGAATCGGCACCTTGGCCTTGCGTACCTGCTTCAGCGCAGACGCCTCCCCAAAGGAATAACCGGCCTTCATCCGGGTCACCAGACTGGCCACCGGCACAAACGGGAAGCTGGGCAGATGGTACATCCGCTTCAGCTGATAGGACAGCTGCGCCTTGACCGAGGTGTAGCCGCAATCGGCGACAATCGCCTTGACCTGCGGAGGAAGCTCCTCGCCGGACGTCATCAGCACCGTGGCTCCGCCCATAGATACGCCATGCAGCACGATCTGCGCGTCCGGTCCGTTCTCCTGCAGGACAAATCCGATCCATTTCAGATAATCCCGGCGCTCCGGCCAGCCAAAGCCGATATAATCTCCTTCGCTTTTCCCGTGTCCTCTAGCATCAGGCAACAGCACATTGTACCCCAGGTTCTCATAATAGTTCTTAGCGGTCGCTCCCATATCCTTGGCCTTCCCGGAATACCCGTGGGCAACAATGACCGTCCGTCCGGCAGCACGCTCTGACGCCAGATAATAGCCTTGCATCTTGAGCCCCTCCTCAGACACCAGCTCCACCTCACGGAAGGTCTGCCGGGACACCCACTCCGCCCCTTCTCCCCACGAAGCTCCGGCCACCGGCGGCGGATCGATCTTAAGGTCTGGAGTCTTGGCCAGGAATTCCTTAGGGGCCCGCCTAATGGCTACTCCATAAAAATAGAATCCGGCATATCCCACCCCTGCGGCCACGACGATCAGCGCCACAAGCAGGTATAGCATCCACATCAACGTTCCTCCTTTAGTAAGCAACCCTTCCCAGTCAGGGAAAAGCATCTCTTGCTTAGTGTAATTTGAGCCTAGTATAGCACGGGAGTACGGCCAACTAAAAATATAGCCGAGACGCCCTGTTTTTTAGTGTATTTTGTAATGGAGTATGAATTACGGCGACGCTTAGAAGCACGCTCCGCAAACGGAACGTTGTTCCAATCGCTCTTGTATCCAGATTTTTCCATTCCCCTAATCGGTGAAAATCCGGATACAAAGGCGACCGCTCTGCTTCTCCACAATCATTCCGCCCGCTCCGCTGTTTAAGAGTGGGAGTATCAAAAGGAACAAAATGCTTGCGGCATCGCCATTGTAGTCGGTTTTTCGACCATATCCGACCCACACGCCTCTGCCGCACCGAATGTAGTCGCTTTTTCGACCACATCCGGCACACACGCCTCTGCCGCACCGAATGTAGTCGGTTTTTCGACCTCATTCGGCACACACGCCTCTGCCGCACCGAATGTAGTCGCTTTTTCGACCACATCCGGCACACACGCCTCTGCCGCACCGAATGTAGTCGGTTTTTCGACCACATTCGGCACACACGCCTCTGCCGCACCGAATGTAGTCGCTTTTTCGGCCATAATCAGCCCAGATGACCACGCGCTGTCCATGTGTTCAGTGAAATCAGCAAAGTCATTCCTATTCCTGATCCAGAATATAGTCATCCTGCGGATGCTCCAAGACACTTTTCCCCAACTATATGCACAACTTATCCACATCGGACGTAAATCATAATTTTCTAATCAAAAGAAAGAGCTACTTCCAGGAGAACGTCTTCTCCGAAAGCAGCCCTTGTCAAATTACAGGATCACCGTTTGTTTGTATAAAACTCAGCTAGGATGATTCACTTACTTACGTTTGCTGTTTCTGGTGGTTCTTCTAAGAATCAAGCCCAGACCCGCTAGTGCCAAACCGGCAAAATAATAAGGTGCAGGACTAGATTCGCCCGTCTTCGGCAGAGTCCCTTCCACAGGCACACCGCCTAGAGGAACTTCATCATCAATAATGACTACATCGGGTGCCGGTTCCGCTGACGGCGTTGGCTCCGGTGTTGCTGCTATTGGCGCAACCGCAACAGCCGGTGTCGGCGTTGGTGCCGGTACTGTTGTAGCTATTGGAGTTGCTACAGGTCCAAGCGGCAGCGGATCATCATTCACAGCCACATCATTGCTCACGATAAATCCGATAATCGGAGTCGGCGTAGGCACTGGAGGGAAACTGAACGGCGGCGATGTTGGCGCTGGCGTTGTTACTGGTGTTGGATCTGGTGTTGGTGTCGGCGTTGGCGTCGGCGTTGGTGTCGGCGTCGGCGTTGGTGTCGGCGTCGGCGTTGGTGTCGGCGTCGGCGTTGGTGTCGGCGTTGGCGTTGGCGTTGGTGTCGGCGTCGGCGTTGGTGTCGGCGTCGGCGTCGGCGTTGGTGTCGGCGTCGGCGTTGGTGTCGGCGTTGGTGTCGGCGTCGGCGTTGGTGTCGGCGTCGGCGTTGGCGTTGGTGTCGGTGTCGGTGTCGGCGTTGCTGTCGGCGTCGGCGTCGGCGTTGGCGTCGGCGTTGGTGTCGGTGTCGGCGTTGGCGTTGGTGTCGGCTCTGCCGTTGGCGTTGCTGTCGGCGTTGGTGTCGGCTCTACCGTCGGTGTTGGTGTTGGCTCTACCGTTGGTGTTGGTGTCGGCTCTACCGTCGGTGTTGGTGTTGGCTCTACCGTCGGTGTTGGTGTTGGCTCTGCCGTTGGTGTTGGTGTCGGCTCTACCGTCGGCGTTGGTGTCGGCTCTACCGTCGGTGTTGGTGTTGGCTCTGCCGTTGGTGTTGGTGTTGGTTCTGCCGTCGGCGTCGGTGTTGGTGTCGGCTCTACCGTCGGTGTTGGCTCTGGTGTCGGTGTCGGCGTTGGTTCTACCGTCGGCGTTGGTGTCGGTACTGCCGTTGGCGTTGGTGTCGGCTCTGCCGTTGGTGTTGGCGTCGGTTCTGCTGTCGGCGTTGGTGTCGGTACTGCCGTCGGCGTTGGCGTCGGCTCTGCCGTTGGCGTTGGCGTCGGCTCTGCCGTTGGCGTTGGTGTCGGTACCGCCGTTGGCGTTGGTGTCGGTACTGCTGTTGGCGTTAGTGTCGGTACCGCTGTTGGCGTTGGTGTCGGTACCGCTGTTGGTGTTGGTGTCGGCTTCACAGTTGGCGTTGGCGTCGGCTTCACAGTTGGCGTTGGTGTCGGCTTCACGGTTGGTGTTGGCGTCGGCTTCACGGTTGGTGTTGGCGTCGGCTTCACGGTCGGCGTTGGCGTCGGCTTCACGGTCGGCGTCGGCGTCGGCTTCACGGTTGGTGTTGGCGTCGGCTTCACGGTCGGCGTCGGCGTCGGCTTCACGGTCGGCGTTGGTGTTGGCTTCACGGTCGGCGTCGGCTTCACGGTCGGCGTTGGTGTCGGCTTTACAGTTGGTGTCGGTGTCGGCTTCACGGTCGGCGTTGGTGTCGGCTTCACGGTAGGTGTTGGCTTTGGAGTTGGAGTGCACACAGGTGTCGGGCTAGGTTTTACTGTTGGTGTCGGCTTCACGGTAGGTGTTGGCTTTGGAGTTGGAGTGCACACAGGTGTCGGGCTAGGTTTTACTGTTGGTGTAGGTTTCACTGTAGGTGTAGGCGTTACCGTCGGTGTTGGCTTCACGGTTGGTGTTGGTGTTGCCGTCGGTGTTGGCTTCACGGTTGGTGTTGGTGTTACCGTCGGCGTTGGCTTCACGGTTGGTGTTGGTGTAGCCGTTGGTGTCGGTGATGGACTAGGTGTCGGCGTTGCGGTCGGCGTCGGACTCGGCGGCGGCCCCTCTCCTTCGTACAATCCCAGGTGCATCTCTACCCCGCCGCTAAAAGATTTTGCAATCAGGGTTCCGTACAGCTCTGCTCCTTTATAATGAACATCCGCTCTAGGTGCGAGGATCGTCCCGAAGAATGAGGTATATTCGATATTCACCTCAGAGGCTTCGTAAAAGTTGAACAATACTTGACTGGCTCTGCCGTTACTCATTGAAAAGCTCGGCACATTGACTGTAGACCCGCTTATATTAATAATCAGCGTAGCGTTCTGGGCAATGTTGAATTCGATATAGTTGGTCTTCGCCAGTGTCGAAGCATCCAAATGAACTACATTGAAACGATCCGGTGCACTTATCTTGAGCTGTCCATAATGATTATCGCCAATCTCATTCGTGTCGGCCAAAGCCCCATACTCTGTGGAACGGGAGATCAGCATCTGCTGCTCGGCTGCAAAATCAATCGGGCTGGCATTTTTCTTCCCGCCTTTGATGTTGACACCAGGCTCATTGGCTGTAAAGCTATCCCCAAATACCACATTCCCATAGATCTCTCCACTGCCTGAATGTACAAAATTCTTACCGGCCACAAGTACATCCGTCGGCGCAGCACCACTGTATGCTCTGGCTACTCCGTAACCTCCGGAGAGGGTAATGTTCCCTGCCGCTGCCAGGCGGCCCTCAATCTGATCATTGGCTTGTTTAAAATCCCCGAGGATAAAAGCATTAAAATTCCCTGCGACACCCAAAACCGGTGTTGGCGTATACGGCACCCCTGAAGCTGCTCTAACATCCGTCCCCCACGTAAAGGCACTGGATAAGGTCAATAGGCCCGCCATAATGATGGCGGCTGTTTTACGCACTCTTTTCTTCAATAGTCCACACCTCCTAGTTACTATTCTATGAATCTGTCACGAGACTATAACAACAAAAAAGACCGCCAAGAAGGGTTAGCTTCACGGCGGCCGGACGACCCTAGCCTCAACTTTTGAGACAGTAGATTCCTGACTTTGCGTCCCGTTCTTTCGATACGGTTTGCGTTTGTACATGATTTCGATATGAAATTATAATTTGCTTATGTAAATTCATTGTTGAGTCTATGACATTTGTTACTTTTGTACTAATTTCAGTTTATCCGCTCTCCCACCCTATTGTCAATCCACTCCCAGTATATTTTTTGAAATTATTTTTTACGATGGTTCCTCATTGATCCCTTGTACCATAAGGGTTAAGGGACGAGTCTCTTTTTTATCTAGTGACGAAAAAAGTCGAGAAATCAGAGGATTGGCTGTAGCCGTTTGTCTCTCTTTTCTATAATACTATCAATTTATATCATTAAAATTTGATACATTCGTCCTATTTTATCGCCCTCAGCCCACCTCTACTCATCATCTGCTCCTGTTCAATGCAATTTTACCTATTTATGGGCATCTCAGCTCGAAAAAAAAGTGCCGCCCATAGGGACGACACCTGCAAATAGAATTCATATATTTTGAATAAAAATGTCGCCTAGGCAGACCCGAACAGCTGAACCCAGCCAATCATCGATACCCAGAGCGGAACACTTAGAATGATCCCGAATACTAAACCACGGCGGAGACTTCCTTCATGACTCATTGCCATTCTCCTTTGAGCTGAAATTTTTTAATCCTCTATCTTTAATGTTTCAATTTTAATATAAAATAATTCATTCTATTTTATTGTGAAAAATGTCACATTATTAGGATTAGTTTATAAAACCCATTGATTATTTTTTGAAGGATGAGTTACAATGCGAATATACGTTCTCTTTGAGGGGTTGAGAAGGATGCAAAGAGCAGAGAGCCAGGACAACCTGCTGGTCAAATCCTATATTTTGCTGCCGCTTATTCTATCCGCCTTCGAGCGCGATGCTTCTGCTATATCCTCAGAGCTGCGCACGCCTGCGCCTTATCTGGAGGTGATCCAGACGGCCGTCCATGCCGCTTCTGCCGATCTGCGGGAGGTCCGTGCCGGGATGCGCGCCCGTGGTCTGAAGGTCTATGAACAGCAGCGGCTGGAGGCAGGCGTTGAAGCCAAATTCATCTGTAGGGGTTATCACGAGCGGATGCTGCTGCTGGATGATGTGATTGCCGCCCAGGCCACTCTGCATATGCGCAGATATCTGGGTATGGAGAAGATGAAGCAGCGCTAACAAAAGAAGCCTGCCGCAAGCGGCAGACTTCTACATCAAATGATCGCCCGGATGCGGCTACATTAATAACGTCCAATACCCCAACGTGCCGCATATAACCACTACAGCTACCGGGTACAGGATTCTCCGGCTTACCTGATCCCTGAACGCAAGAAACAAACAAAGCATACAAAGCCATGCAATTAGAAGGCTTCCCATCTATTATGCATACGCTCCTTCCCGGCATTCCTGCCCCTCTCCAGCGGTAACCGCCTCAGAGCACAACTATCCTTATATATAGGAAGATTTCCCGCCGAATATCCCAATTATACCAGCCGGCAGCCAATCTGGAGCAATTTTTCTTCAAAATGTCGTCAGGAAATTCACAATTCCTCTTCCAGCACAGGATATTCCCAGAACCCCAGGCGTCCCTTAGCAGATATAGGATGTACCAGTGGAACAACCTTTTCCAGCTTCCAGGCATACCTTCCCTCGGCATAATTGCCGAATACATATTCATTGCCACCCGGCCAGCCCTGCTGCGCAAGCTCCGGCGTCACCTCACAGCAATCCGCAATGCGGCTGACTGCAATGATCTTGCCCGTTGGCAGATTGTCTGCAGTGTAGCCATGACGGGCAAGTAACGACTGATACGGCTCCGTCCGGCAGATCGCCTTATTCACCTGCATCCCGGCATGAATGGCTAACTCCCCCCGGTGGGCGGTCCGCCAGGTCCGGGTTTCGATTTGTTTTTCTCCCAGCGCAATTAACGTGGCCCACGGCTGGCGAATGGTCAGGCATTTCATAATGTAGCTTGCCTCCTCTGATGAACACCTTTTTACTCAGAATTACTATGGCCTTCTATGGGAAACAATAATAGCTAAGAAGGGGGACTGACGAACTATGGGTAACGGATTAGATCAAGGGTACGGGGTATTAAAATGCAAATTATCCAATGAGGATACCATATATAAGCTAGGTGTCAAAAATAATCATGTCCAGGTACTGGTTGAGGTTGAAGGTAATATTAATAAAAAGTACAGGGTGGCTATCAATATCAGATCAAGTGCTAAAGCGGAACATTTACCGGAGGACACTGCAAATCAGGTGCTTTATTATGTGGGCGAAGATTTCAAAGCCGAAGAAACGGACCGTTGGCTCACGCTTGAATCCGGCTTCACGAAGATCACCAGGCATAACCGGAGCCTTGCCCTTGATTATATCAGAGGAAACCTGGTGATTCCCAGTAAGATGGTAGCTCTGCCTAATACGAACCAAGATGACAAGGAAGACAATGATCCCCACAACAATCTGTATGACAAAATCACCTCTTATCTCAAAGAGACACAGGAACAGGATGCAACCCTGTACGTATTCGGCGAGCCTTGGGGACCGGAAGAGGGTAAGCCCGATAAGTATTTCGGCTTCACCCCCGGACGCGGGGTTCATAATATTCATATGAACCAAGGCAATGCGGGCGGGTACGCCAGAGAAAATGGCACATGGCAAGACGGCGGAGTCCTTATACATTTCGAGAATGAACACAGATGGGTGGCTATCTTCCTGGCCTTCCAGTCCCAATCCTGGTGTACCAACGACCAGGGCGATGCCACCAAGCCGGTTAGTGAATGTAATCATACCAATGCTTTGTCATGAGCCAGCACCATCGCATTAACCGCTGATACGATATCCTTGGCATCCAGCTGTTCATCCAGCTTCAAATGAAGTTGTAAGGTAGAGACTGGTGAAGGGTTAGCAGAAATGATGAGCTCAACCTCATGAGATGAAAACACCTTCGCTTGTAGGATTTCCAGCCAGGGGATAAGATCCGGTAACGCTTTATCCTCCGAAGGACCGGTCTCCATGCCATCCACCCCAATAGGGGAATGCCCAGCGAAATACTCAATTCTGAGCACAGCATCAGAAGGAGGACTGTTCCTCTTCAAATTCCTAGCCGCTTCCAGCTGATGGCGGGAGGTTTGTTTACGACCGATAATTATATTCCACAAAACGATACACAGGGAGGGGATGAAGAAGCAGAGCACCGCCAACCAACCACTGGTGGTCTTGACATAGACGGCAAAAAAGAGGGCTGCGGATAGAATCACAAGCAACCAAATGTTGAGCTCCTGCCGCCATTTGGACTGGCGCTTCCCGGATGCTGGAGGAATGGACTGTGCTGGCTGAATATCCGAAGCTTGCTCCGGTTGAGCTGCCGTAGGTTCTCTCCATGGCAAATGCTCCCCATTCAGCATATAAAAGTTATCGGCTGCTCCCTGCCAGACCTTCTCCTGCGAGGGATGCGGCGACTGCCAGAGGGTAACGTACTCTTGAATGTCTCTCAGATATAGGGCGGGATCGCCCGTGAACGAGAAATATTGCGAAAGCTCCAGATGAATAACGGCAGCAGAATAACGCTGTACATGGGTCGATAAGGTCTCCATCCACTCCTGTACAGGAGTGGCAAGCGCTGGGAAACGGGCCAGCGTGCCGGGTAAACTCAGGCGCAATTGCTCTGCAGCATCCGCCCATGGAATCTGCCATTGGAAGGCCTCGGAGAAATGCTCCCACTCAGGCAAATCCTCCACATCCGGTTGGTCCATATGGGGTTGAATCTTGCTCCAAGCTTGCATAAGCTGCCTGCTATAGCGCTGGAACTGGTCTTGGCTGACCAGACAAAACCATACTGGAGCGAGAAAATTATTCGTTTCGAAAGCTGTATTCTCATAACCAATCAAATCCGTATCGGCACTGGTAACAATCAGGAATGTCCGGTTTCCCATATAAGATCCTTGCCTCCTAGCATCCAACCATATGCTTAACACTATACTATATTTGGATGGTAGAAGTTGATACTTGCATAGAAAAAAGGCGCAGTTCCAAAAAAACCGGAACCTGCGCCACTATCGACTTTGTAAGGATGCTGGTGAAGGGAATTGAACCCCCGGCCTACGCATTACGAGTGCGTTGCTCTACCCCTGAGCTACACCAGCGAACAGGCTTTGCTGTCCTGCCAAGCAAAAAATATTATAACTCTTCCAGCGGAAAACGCAAGCCCTTTTTCAGTAGTGAGTATGATAATTACATTTTGTTAAAAGGAAAAGAAGCGCCTTAAAAGGCGCTTCCATTAAATAAGAAGAGAGCTTTCGCAGTCCCCTTAAGTCGTGATACCTAAGAGAGCTTTCGCAGTCTTAGATATCATTTATATTAGTATTCGTCGACTTGCTTTAATTATACATGTCTTTTTGTACAAAGAAGAGCTTTCGCAATTCTTATGAGGTAGTTGATGCAGGGAAAGCTTACGCTATCACTACATAAAACATTTTAACTCAAACAATTTTCTATGTCAATGTACACTATGGAATTATTTTCAAGCCAAATCGTTCCTTTTTGTTACATCCTCCATCGTATGCTTGATTTTCAATCATATCAAGTAAACCATATGTCCTAAGTGGTTTACCGGAAAGCTTTCTATTCCACGTGTTTGGTAATAAGTCTGCAATCTGCAATCCTATTATGTTATCAGGTTTATAGCCGAAATTTATTGTACTAAGTCTTTTTTGTACAGTTTTATTACTGTAAAAAAGAGTTCCTTGGGCCATAAGATAATGGAAATGATATTGTAATTGTTGATCTTTTTGGTCTGGATCAGCATTAGTTGATTCTAAATAAATTGAACCTTTACCATCGTTCATTTCAAGATAGTGAACAAAATTCTCCATAATTATTTGAAGAGCAATGAAATACTTATCACGTCCATTAGTATATAAGCTTTGGCAGTCCTTCTCGTGAATGCTGACTCCAAACACTGGGAGATTATAATGCTTGAACATCCCAGTAATATCACCCCAGAAATTTTTAAGCACATCATTATCCTGAAAGACCTTAAATGGGGTGGCGGATTTATGTCTATTGATATCCATTTCGTGAATTATGACCTTTTCATCCCCAAAGTACTTATTCTTTATTGAATTGACATAAGGGATAATATCCATCTCATATTCGTTTTCTCCAATTGCAAATCCCATTAAGCTAAAATGATCAAAATGACCACCTGTGAGAATTTCATCTAAATAAAGCGTATATCTCTTCATTATTTTTATGGACACCCCTTAGATATATCCGATCCCCTACCCCTGATATGCATCGGCTTAAACACTACTGCATTAGCCCCAGCCCGCGGAAATAATCCAGCGCGAGCTTTGCGCTTGCAAGGGAGGATACCTCATAGGCCTCTTGCTCTACAATATAGTAGAGAATTCCGCTCTGCTCCGCTATCTCAAAGACGCTCTGGAAATCGACCTCTCCCTTCCCGAGATCGGTCTCCTCCTGGTTTGCTCCGAAATCCTTAATATGGACCAGCGGAACACGGCCGGCGTACCGTGACACATAATCTGCGGGCCGGGCTCCGCCCCGGTGTACCCAGCCCAGATCAAACTCTGCCAGCATATGCTCTGCAGGAATCCGCTCCAGCCAGATATCGATGACCGCCTTGCCGTCAACTTTTGCGAATTCATAATCATGGTTGTGGTAGCCGTACTCCATCCCTGCCGCCCGGACCATCGCGGAAGCCTTCTCCAGGAATGGAATTATTCTTGTCACATCTTCGATGGAAGGGCTGGGCGGAAGCGGTGCCGACGGGGTGATTATATATTGCAGTCCGAGCTCTACGGCGTATTCAATCTCTTTGGCTAAGGCCTGTTCCATCTTATCCAGGCTGCTGAAGTCCAGTCCCACATGCGCCGAAGGCGCCGCAAGGCCCAGTTCATCCAGCCTGCGGCGCAGTTCCCCGGCAGCTACGCCGAAATAACCGGCGAACTCCACTGCCTGGTATCCCATCTCTGCCACCTTGCCCAGTGTGCCGAGGAAATCCCGCTCCGTCTGGTCCCGCAGTGTATACATTTGAATTCCGATCTGCCGCGCTGCTTCTGCCATGTAGAATCCGCTCCTTATCGTCATTTCTGATTAGATACTATATTCCCACTACTTTCCCTGTAGCTTACGCTCCACGGATTCCAGCTTGCTGCGGCTGGTGGAGATCTTGTCGCGCCGGTCATCGATCTTAAGCGAGGTGGAGACTCTCTGCGCCCCGGCGGTGAACGGCGACTCATGCAGCGCTTCTACCGCAGCCAGAATCCGCGCTACCGGTCCCTCAATAATCGTACCCATAGAAGTTAGCTCATAGGTAATGCCCTCCACCGTCTCCAGTACGCGCTGCATCTCGGCCACATAGCTGCTGAGACTGGTGCTGCCTGTCCCGATCGGAATAACGGTCACTTCGCCAATTGCCATTGTGATCTCCCTCCTAATGATCTGATGTGCCTGAGCCTCTTATTTATCCTCTTATTGTAACGCTTCGCCAGGCTCGCCACAAATCACCTGCCACCCTCTCTATTCTATTAATATCCGTCAAAATGATAACCAGGATTAGACGCACTCTATTTATGGATTCTTTGTGGCGTATTTTCGGAGATTTTATGAAACATTCAAGGAAAATTCATAGAAAAGTTGTGGATTACCTGTGGACTAACTGTGGATCAGCTGTGAGTAAAAGCGCCGAACCCGCTCCCCGTGCGGGATTGCAAAAAAACATTTACAAACACAATATATTGCGTTAGCTTTAATAGATAACAACAAAATATAGTAGAAACGGGTGTTTCACCCCTTGTAATAGAGGTGCGACTTAATAGGGAAGCGCGGTGCAAAACCGCTGCGGTCCCGCCACTGTAACCGGATGCTCCCAGGGCGCGATGCCCCAGGGCCGCATTCTCCGGCTAATTGCCACTAAGGGGCGGAATAAGCCCCCCGGGAAGGCGCAGGAGGAGTTGCCGGAAGCCAGGAGACCTGCCCGTTTCGGTGGCACCGCTTAGACTCCTGCGAGGAACAGGGGAGGTGTCCGTATGCGGCCTGCAATAGCAGAGTTAGCCTTCCGTCAATCGGGCCATAGGCTGCCGATACCTGAGGACGATCGAGGATTATCTTCAGGTATCGGCTCTGCGGAATATACAAGAACGGGCGTAAGCTATCGCCCTGTGTCTGCTCGTATGTTCCACCCAGACCACAGGCAAATTTCCGCTTTCCGGAACTTTGCATCATGCATTCGGGCATTTCCGGCCTTCCCGGCCGGGGGTGCTTTTTTAACGCTTACAATACCCGAGAGGAGAGAGTTATATAATGACGCTGCTGGAGAAACGTTATAACGAAGGACAAGCTGCACAGGAGGATCTTTTAGAAGAGGTCATTCATCTGGGACGGGATATTATCGAAAGCCGGGATCTGGATCTGCTGCGCGAGAACGCCAACCTGAACGGGGAGAGCTTCTCCGGCAAAATGAGCAAGTTCGGCAGTGAATACTCCAAATGGTATGCCCGTAACTTCACCATGCCGCCACAGCTGGTACAGGCTACCCTGGATAATGTCGTCTATGTACATGACCTTGATCAGTACGCCATTGGAACCACGAACTGCATCTTCATTCCGTTTGAACGGCTTCTCCGTGAAGGCTTCAACACCGGCAACGGCAGCGTACGGCCTCCCAACTCGATTATGACGGCGATGTCACTGGTGGCGATTATTTTCCAGTCGCAGCAAAATGCGCAATACGGCGGCGTATCCGCCAACAAGCTGGATTATGATCTGGCCCCTTATGTGACCAAATCCTTCTCCAAGCTCTTCCGCAAAGGTCTGGAGTATTTCGAGGAGAATACAGAGGGTTCTGAGCTTGGGGAGATTACGATGAGCCGCAGCGATCTGGCTGAGCAGTATCCGCGTGCCTTCCGTTTCGCCCTGAAGGAGACGCAGAGCGAGACCCTGCAGGCCGCAGAGAGCATGGTACATAACCTGAATACGATGTCCAGCCGCTCCGGCGGCCAGATTCCTTTTACCAGCATCAATTACGGCACTTGCTCCTCACCAGAGGGCCAGCTTGTGATCAGTTCACTGCTGGCGGCCACGATGAACGGACTGGGCAGCGGGGAGACGCCGGTGTTCCCAATTCAGATCTTTAAATGTAAGCAAGGCGTCAACCAGCAGCCGGGCGATCCCAACTATGAGCTGTTCCTGAAGGCCGCGGAGTGCTCGGCGCGCAGATTGTATCCGAATTTCGCCAATCTGGACGCTCCGCTGAACATGCAATATTACGATCCGGCTGACCCGGATACCGAGTTCGCTACGATGGGCTGCCGGACCCGTGTGCTCGGCGACCGCTTTGGACGTAACCACTGCTCCGGCAAAGGTAATCTGTCCTTCAACACGCTCAATTTGGTGCGTCTTGGACTGGCCCACGGTACGGTAACCGGCCGCCGCCTGGCTGCTGACGAAAAAGGGTTCTTTGACGACCTCAATCACTACATGGATATTGCGCTCGACGGTCTGCTGCACCGTTTCCGTATTCAGGCTTCCCAGAAGGCCAAAGCCTCCGATTTCATGATGCGTGAAGGCGTCTGGGAAGGCGGCGAGCAGCTTGCCCCCGATGACAGCGTAGGCGAGCTGCTGAAGCACGGCAGTCTGTCGCTGGGCTTCATTGGAATGGCAGAATGCATGAAAGCTATGTACGGTAAGCACCACGGCGAAGATATGGAGATTCACGCCAAGGCTGTAGCCATCGTCCGCCACATGCGTGAATATTGCGACCGCAAGAGCGAGGAGCTTAATCTCAACATCACCTTGTTCGCAACGCCGGCCGAAGGTCTCTCCGGCAAGTTCACCAAGATCGACCGCAAGGTGCTCGGCTCTATCCCTGGGGTAACGGACCGTGAATACTATACGAACTCGTTCCACATTCCGGTCTATTATGAACTAAGCGCAGCTAAGAAGATCAGCCTGGAAGCTCCGTTCCATGAACATTGCAACGCCGGAGCGATCTCCTATGTCGAGCTGAACGGCAACGCCCGGAGCAACCCGTCAGCCTTCGTCAAAATCATCAAATACGCGCTGGAGCAGGACATCAGCTACTTCAGCATTAACCATCCGATTGACCGCTGCTCCGCCTGCGGCTATGAAGGGGTCATCGGCGCGAATTGTCCGACCTGCAATGCGCATGAAGATACCACCCATATCCGCCGTCTGCGCCGGGTTACAGGGTATCTGACCGGCGACTATCAGACCCGCTTCAATGCTGCCAAGCAAGCCGAAGTCCGGGACCGTGTTAAGCATCTATGAACATCTGCGGCTATTACCCGGAGTCGATCAATGAAGGGGAAGGCCTGCGGGCCGTCCTCTTCTTCAGCGGCTGCCGCCACCGCTGCCCGGGCTGCTTCAACCCGAAGACCTGGAATTTCAACTACGGGGAGGCCTTCACCCCGGAGCGGCGGCGGGAGATTATAGAAGAGATTGCAGGCAATCCGCTGCTGGACGGCTTAACGCTTGCGGGCGGGGACCCTTTTTTCTCGGCTGAGGAGGCTGCAGATTTCATTCATGAGCTGCGCGCCGAGCTGCCGGGCTTCCCGATCTGGATCTATACCGGCTATACGTACGAGGAGCTTACGGCTTCCCCGGGCTCTGCGGAATGGAAGCTGCTGGCCTTGTGCCAGGTCGTGATCGACGGACGGTTTGTTGAGGCATTGAAGGACCTGACCCTCTCCTACCGGGGGAGCAGCAACCAGCGGATCATCGATATTCCGGCGAGTCTGGCGGGAGATATGGTGGTACTGTGGGAGCCGGAGCTGAGCTTTCAAGGGGTATAAAATTCATATACAAAAAGGCACTACACTCCCGCATTCGGGTAATGTAGTGCCTTTTGATTGTACGGGCAGCTGTAACCGGCAGCCTAACGTTATTCTACGGCTGCTGATTGCCCTGCCTTGCGCCCCACCTTATGCTCCGTCTCTTCAGCCAGCTCCTCCAGCACGCTGTTCAGGCGCAGCTTCAGCTCCTCCGCCAGCTCAACTACGCCCTGATCGTTACGCACCGCCTGGGAGTCTACGGCGTAGACGCCGCCAAGAATGTAGCGGGCGCCAAGCACGGACAATACCGGCTTCAGTGCATAGTCAATGGCGAGCAGATGCGCGAGACTTCCGCCCATGAAGAGCGGCAGCACGATTTTGCCGGCCAGCCCTTTTTGCGGCACCAGATCTAGGAAGGTCTTCAGCACTCCCGTGTAAGAAGCCTTATATACCGGACTGACGACGATCACCGCATCGGCTTCCGCCACGAGCCCGTTCGCCTTGACGATGGCTTCACTCTCGAACTTGGTGTGAATCAGATCCTCCGCCGGAAGCTCTGCCACATTGATCCGCTCCACTTCATACCCGCGCTCCCGCAAGGCGCTCTCTGCATACTCAATCACGGCATTGATCCGTGAGACCAGAGAGGGTGTTCCGTTAATTACGACTATTTTGGCCATTTCCGCACCTCTTCCGTCCGCTATTATAGGATATGCCGGGCTACTGCACCGGACACTGATACTTCAAATTAGTAATAATCCTAGCAGAGTACAAGGAATATTGTCAAACCCCTCTTATGCTTGCAAACCGCTGCCCCTCTGGTTATAATAAACGGCAAACCTATATCCCGACCAGGCCAACGACCGGCATCCAACCGCGAGGCGTCTGCGACCGGAGCAGCTTCCTGTTCCCTAAGTTTACCGGGTTTCGCCCGTTACCGCGAAGACCAAAGAGGGCCTTATTCCGTGCATTAGAGTTGCTTAACGTGAATGGGTCAACCTGGGTGGCACCGCGAGCTGACGCTCCTCGTCCCATGGATGAGGGCGTTTTTTGCGTTTTTTTACCCACACTTAAGGAGCGGATGCAGATGCTGGATATGAATTGGATCAGGGAGAATGAGGACATTGTACGGAAGACTGCCGAGTGGAAAAGATTGAAGTTCCCCCTGGAGGAACTTCTGGAGTGGGATGACCGGCGGCGGCTGGCCCGCCGGGAGACGGAGCTGCGCCGGGCAGAGCGCAACGCGCTGACGAAGGAAGTGGAGCGTCTGCTGCGCCAGGGCGACGCCGAAGGCGGCGAGCGGGTGAAGGAGCAGGTGCGAGGTATCGGCAGCGAGCTCGCGCTGCTGGAGGCGGAGCTGGCGGAAGCGGAGCGGCGCTGCGGGGAGCTGCTGCTGGAAGCGCCGAATCCCGTGTCGGCGGATACGCCGATCGGGCCGGATGACAGCGCGAATGTGGAGCTGCGGCGGCATGGCACGTTGCCGGTGTTCGGCTTCCGCGCGCGGGACCATGTCGAGCTCGGAGAGCTGCACGACATCCTCGACCTTCCGCGCGGGGTCAAAGCCGGCGGCCCCCGCAGCTATGTGCTGAAGGGAGCCGGTCTGCTGCTGCACCTCGCTGTGCAGCGGCTGGCCCTGGATGTGCTGATGCAGCGCGGCTTCACCGTCATGGATGTGCCCGTGATCGTCCGGCCAGAGGCCTTGGAGCGGACCGGATTCTTCCCCGGCGGCATGGATCAGACCTACGAGCTGACTGGAGAGAAGCGCTGGCTGGCCGGCACCTCGGAGGTGTCGCTGGTCTCACTGTACAGCGATGAGATTCTGGAGCTGGATCAGCCGCTGCGGCTGGCCGGGATGTCGGCCTGCTTCCGCCGCGAGGTTGGCTCGGCGGGCCGCGATGTGCGCGGGCTGTACCGGGTCCACCAGTTCTCGAAGATCGAGCAGGTGGTCATGTGCAAGAACGATCCGGCAGAATCGGAGCAGATGCTCCAGGAGATTCTCGGCAATGCCGAGCATATTCTTCAGCTGCTGGAGCTGCCCTACCGGGTAGTTGCTGTCTGTAGCGGAGACATGGCGATGAAGACCCATAAACAGTATGACATCGAGACCTGGATGCCGGGCAGAGAAGCTTACGGGGAGACCCACTCGGCTTCCAATCTGCTCGACTTCCAGGCCCGCCGCTCGGGCATCCGCTACCGTGATGAAGACGGGCGGCTGCAATACTGCCACACCCTGAACAACACAGCGGTGGCCACTCCACGCATTCTGATTCCGCTGCTGGAGAATCACCAGCAGGAGGACGGATCGATCTATATCCCGCAGGCGCTGCAGCCTTATATGGGCGGGGTGGAGCGGATCGAACACAAGTAATCTCACCTTAACCACCACCGGCTACTCATCCGCCCACTTTTGGGACACCCGGCGAATTCAGGGGCATTAGTGCCCCTTTTTTGTTCACTTCGGGCTTCATGCAGCCCACACACCTTCCCGCCAACACATCATATTCGGTTTTCCGCTTACATTTCACTCACGTGCCTCCACACCACCCAATGCTCATTTTCATGCGTTAGTTGTGCCTTCAAAGACATGTTTGTTTGCGCATACAATCCAAGCTCATTATTCCGGTGATTCAAAGACTGCCGCTTAACCTCAACTCTATGTGCACCCTATCCACAACAGACGAAAATTATAATTTCCTAAGCAACAAAGAAACGGCTCTCCTCCTTTATAGGAAGAATAGCCGTTTTCAGCATAAAAGTAACATGCAGTTTACATAGTTTCAGAAAATGTAGCTAACTTCATCTAAAACACCTTAAAATTTTATACATCTCATCATTTCCCTCTACGTTTTTATGCGATTTTAACAAATATTGCCGAAAAATTGCACTAGATTCATATTATCTCTATTATAATAGAGTACGAATGATATTTTATGGGGAGGTATACTCACATGAAACTTTCTTCACAATGCAAGAAGCCGCTCAGTCTATTCCTGGCGGTAGCATTGCTATTAACCGGGATCTTCCCGGGATTGTCTACAGGCTCGGGGACGGCCTCGGCAGAGCCGATTATAGCAGCCGATAGGGTTGCGGCCACTGCGGCCACTCAAGCTCCCCCGGTTACTGCATCCCCTGCCTCAGGCACTAAGATCGCTACAGGATCAAAGATTACTTTAAACACCTCCGTAACGGCAAGCGTGTACTACAGCGTCTACGCCAACAAGAGTACTACAGCAGAAGTGGCAGAGCAGTTGTATACTGCCCCAATCACCGTTCACTCCGATATTACCTCTCTTAAGATTACAGCTTATGCCTCATTATCCGATTCTGAGAAAGGTCCAACATCCACTTTTGAATACAGCGTCGCCCCTGCACTGGCAGGTCTTAAGATTAACCAGATTCAAGGCGCAGGACATATCTCCCCTTACGTGGATGCTATGGTCACTGAAGTCAAGGGAATTGTTACCTACATTAAGGATGCTGACAGCTTCTACATCCAGTCTGCAGCCGCTGATATGGATACTGATATCAAGACCTCGGAAGCCATCCAAATCTATCAGAAGGGAAAAAGCAGTGCCGTTAAACCAGGCGATGCTGTCACGGTAGACGGAGTTGTCAAGGAATTTGGCCGCACCGGACAATTATCCACCACACAGATTACCGCCAGCCAAACCACGGTTGTCAGCAGCGCTAATCCGCTTCCGGCCCCAACCCTGCTGGGTACTGGCGGACGTCTCATCCCAACGGCTGTAATCGATGATGATGGCCTGAATCCGGCCAAATTCGAGCCAGCCACCGATGCCATCGACTTCTATGAGAGCCTGGAAGGCATGCGTCTGGATCTTGCCAAGCCGACCACGGTGGGCCCGGCAGTCTACTATGCTTCCAGCAGTACCTTTGAGATTCCGGTAGTGACCGTCAACGGTACGGGCAACACGACTGAAGTAACTTCCCCTGCCGGTGGACTGGTACTGACGGGTGCCGACTTTAACCCGCAGCGCCTGATTCTCTCGGTGAAGACTGCCCCGGTGCTCACTACAGGCCAGCAATTCTTGGGCAATATCACCGGTATTCTGACTTATGATTTCGGCAAATTCCTGATTTCTACGGAAACAGGCGGCCTGCCAGACGTCTCCCCAAGCAAGCTTAAGAGAGAAGTGACCTCGCTCTCCCCGGGAGATGCGGATAAGCTGAACATCGCTTCTTTTAACATTGAGAACTTCTCCCAGCAGAATGATCCGGCCAAAATCACCAATGTCGCCAAGGATATCGTGGTCAATCTCAAAACACCGGACATCATCGGCCTGACAGAAGTGCAGGATAATGATGGAACCGGCAAAGGCGGAACGGATGCCAGCGAGAGCTATACAGCGCTGATTGCCGCCATTAAAGCCATTGACGGCGGTGCATCTGATTACCGCTTCACGGATATCGCACCGCTGAACAACCAAGATGGCGGCGTTCCGGACGGCAATATCCGCTCCGGCTTCCTGTACAACAAGAACCGCGTCTCGCTGAAGCCAGGCACACCGGGTACAGCCACTGATTCTGTAAGCTATAGCGCCGGCGCCGGCCTCAGCCTGAACCCTGGACGCATTGATCCGGGCAATGAAGCCTTCAAGGAGTCGCGCAAGCCGCTGGCTGCCGAATTCCTTTTCGGGGGCAAAGAGATCGTCGTGATTGCTAATCACTTCAACTCCAAGAGCAGCGACAACTATCTGTTCGGCTCCGTTCAGCCTCCGGTCTTCTCGACTGAAGTTCAGCGGGCCAAGATCGCCAAGGTAGTAGGCAGCTTCGCTGAGGATGTGCTTCAGAAGAACCCTGATGCCAATCTTGTCGTGCTCGGCGATCTGAATGACTTCCAGTTCTCAGACACGCTGAATATCCTCAAGGGCAGTGCGCTTACGAATCTGGTAAACAACCTGCCGCTGAATGAACGGTATTCCTACAACTTCCAGGGCAACTCCCAGACGCTGGATCATATCCTCGTCAATAACAGACTGGCTTCTGCCAGCAAGCTTGATATCGTGCATGTTAATGCCGATTTTGCAGATCCGGGAGATTATCCGAAAGGCACTGTATCTGATGCCGACGGCATCCGAATCAGCGACCATGATCCGCTGCTGGCACAGATTGATTTCGGCACGACAGATTTCAATCTGCGGGTCCTGCATACAAACGATACCCATAGCCATCTGGAGAATATCACCAAGCGGACCTCAGCCATCAGCAGCGAACGGACAGGCAATACGGTGCTGCTGGATGCGGGGGACGTCTTCTCCGGAACACTGTATTTCAACCAGTTCAAGGGTCAGGCAGACATCAAGTTCATGAATAATATCGGCTATGACGCGATGACCTTCGGCAACCATGAGTTTGATATGAATAAGGAGAATCCGGAAATCCTGCGGAATTTCGTTACGGCGGCCAAGTTCCCATTCGCCAGCTCCAATATTGATTTCACCACCAAGAATAGTGAGCTTGCTGACCTCTATCACGAGATGACTGGTATTCTTGAGACCGATGAGTCCAAAAGCACAGCCAATGACGGTCATATCTATCCTTCCGTCATCAAGGACGTGTATGGAGAGAAGATCGGAATCTTCGGCTTGACGACTGAGGATACTGTAGGCCTCGCGTCTCCTGGCGACAAGATTATTTTCAAAGATCATGTAGAAAGCGCGAAGCGGACCGTCCAGGCGCTCGAAGCCCAGGGCATCAACAAGATTATCGCCGTCACCCATCTGGGGTACACCGTGGATCAGGAGCTGGCCAAAGCTGTTCCGGGGATCGACATTATCGTCGGCGGACATTCCCACACGAAGATCGACAACCCTCCAACTCCTGTGGTGATTGCAGGTACGGACAAGAAGGTCCTGATTGTACAAACCGGCGAATACAGCCAGTTCCTCGGTGAGCTTGATGTTACCTTCGATAAGAACGGTGAGGTTAAAGCCTATCAGGGGAAATTGCTGGATGTTAACCTGTTCGGTGAAGACCCTGCTGCCAAAAAAATGCTAGCCCCGATTGATGCTGAGCTGGCAACGGTCCGCAACCAGGTTGTAGGCTACTCTTCTGTAGATCTCTACACTCACCGCATCATCGACGGAAAGTCTGTCCGTGTTGTTCGTAAGGAAGAGACTCCCATCGGCAATATGATCGCCGACAGTATTGCGGAAAAGGTTACGGAGCTGATGCCAAGCTTCGTGTCAGCCTCTGACCTCGCCTCCATCAAGGGCGTTGTTGCCATCCAGAATGGCGGAGGTATCCGCGAAGCCATCAATACAGGCGATATCACCATGGGCGAAGTGCTGACGACACTGCCGTTCGGCAATGGACTTGCAGCTCTGAAAGTCACCGGTGCAGAGATCATCTCCTCCCTGGAGAACGCAGTAAGCGGCCTGGCTTCCGACCAGGGTCGGTTCGCCCATGTCTCAGGGATGAAATATTCGTATGATTCCACCAAGAAGCCGGAGATTATCGATTCATTAACCGGCAAGGTCACGCAAGCGGGAGAACGCATAATCTCCGTAGAAATCAAACAGGCAAACGGCTCTTACCTGCCGATTGATCCGGCAGCCTATTACATTCTGTCTACGAACTCCTTCATGGCAGGTGGTGGAGACTTCTACCGCGCGCTGGCTTCAGCCAAGGCGGATGGACGTTATTATGAACTGGGTCTTCCCGACTTCGAAGTCCTGCTGGCCTATCTGAAGAAGCATAAACCGGTGACTTCGAGCGTCGAAGGACGGATCACCGATCTGATGGGCGCCGTTCCAAGTCCGACTATTACTCCAACCCCGGCACCAACTACCAATCCGGGCGGATCTAATCCGGGTGGAACCGGGGGTACTACCCCGACAGCCACTCCGATTCCAAGTCCGGCAGCCACCACAGGAGTACCGCCGCAGGTAACGACGTTTACTGCAGCGGATCTCACCGCTCAGCTTGCAGCCTTGCCTGCCGGTACGAATGAGCTGAAGCTCCCGCTCACGGCTTCAGCAGGCGGCGCACAGGCTGTGCTGCCAGGCAGTGTCCTAGTGCAGCAGGCGGCGGCACATCCGAACACAGTGTTGACCTTCATCTCTACCGGCGGTGCTTCCTATTCCCTGCCGCTGAGTCTTATTAACGGAACGGCTCTAGCCGCCCAGCTTGGCACCAGTGATTTCACAATTACCGTATCATTGCTTCAGGCAGATACCGCTGTACTGGACAGCCTGAACAAGGCCATCGCCGCACAGGCAGGTACGATCACCGTTGCTGCACCCGTCATTGAATTCAGCGTCAGTGCCCAGGCAGGTCAGTCAAGCGTGCCGCTGAACAGCTTCGGCAACACTTATGTGAAGCGGACAATCACGGCCACTGGTGCACTTGATGCCAAGGGTGCGACCGGTGTCGCCTTTGACCCGGCCACAGGCAAGCTGTCCTTTGTGCCTTCGGTCTTCGCAAATCCGGCAGACGGACATACGGAAGTAACGATTAAGCGCAACAGCAACAGCTATTATACTGTGGTGAAGTCGTCCAAGACCTTCGGAGATACTACCGGACACTGGGCACAATCCGCCATTGAACTGCTGGCCTCGAAGCTGGTGATTACCGGCACCAGCAGCACCGCTTTCTCGCCTGCGCAGTCCATAACACGGGCAGAGTTCGCGGTACTGATCACCCGTTCCCTGGGCCTTGCCCCGGCAGCAACAGGAACGGCCTTCAAGGATGTTAGCGCAGGCGCATGGTACACAGAGGCTGTGCAGACAGCCGCTGCCGCAGGCCTGATTACCGGATATACGGATGGCAGCTTCAAGCCAGGCAGTCCGATTACCCGGCAAGAGATGGCCGCCGTCCTGTCCAAAGCTATGAAATACACCGGCAAGACCCTGACGACCGATCCGGCTGTATTGGCTAAATTCCGCGATGCCTCAAGCATCCCGGCCTGGTCCAGAGCAGCGGTAGCAGAGATCGCCGCCGCTGGCATCATCCAGGGAACCCCTGATGGTGCGTTCGCTCCGGCGAAGCTGGCTACCCGTGCAGAAGCGGCTACGATGCTGGAGAAGACCCTGAAGTCGCTGCAATTCATTAACTAACGCACGCTACAGCGTTATACGAGATTTAAATCAGTAAAGGCGGTTCCCAAGGCGCATGATGCGCTGCGGGAACCGCCTTTTTTTGTGAAGCAAAGATTACTCCTCCGCCAAAAAAGAATCATTTGCCAAAGAGGTATTGTTCGTTTATTATAAAACTAAAATAAGTTCTACGTTTATAGAACAAAAATATCTCAACTATACCAGAAAGCAGGAATTCCTTATGGATTATAAAGTAACTGTAGACTTCGCGCCTGTCTATGAATGCATTACCAGCCTGAACGCTTTTATCGGCAAGCAAAATCATACGGCTATGGATGCCGGGACCTCCTGGGTCCGCCAGGTCCAGACGCAGTTCGCCCCTGTCATGCTCCAACGTATGAAGGAGGTGCTGAAGCTCACGGATAATTTCAGTCTCTCCCCCTACATCTGGAGCTGTCCCGGAGAGCGTACGGCGGAGGAATTTCTGCATTGGTTCGAGGAGCTGTCTCCGGGGGACCTATACGACATTGCCGGGCGGTTCGGACAGAGTGTGCCTGCGAATCTTGCCGGGCTAAGGGATGCTGCGGCTGAAGTGATCCGGGTGTGGAATGACAGCTATTTCAGTGGCATTGATCCGGCCATTATGGAAGGGCTGCGGCAGGAGGCCAGTGCACGGGCAGCGATGCTGGACGGCACGAATGATATGGCTGTCTACGAGGCAGCTACCGAAGGGATGCGGCTCTATCCGCCTAAGACGCTGAAGCAGGTTATTATCACTCCGCAATATCATGCCCGACCGCTGGTCATCTCCTCTCAATATGATGAGTTTGTGTTCACCAGCTACTCCTGCGATGCGCTCCCTGCTGAAGAAGGACGGCCCGCTGCCGCGCTGCTGCGGCTTACCCGGGCGTTATCGGATGAGACCCGGCTGTTCATTCTCCGGCAGCTTACCGGCAGTCAGATGAGTTTCACGGAGATTGTGAAGGCGGTCCAGCTGTCCAAAAGCACGATTCACTACCACCTGATCGCGCTGCGCGCAGCAGGTCTGGTCATCGTTCACACCAGCGGCAAAAGTGTCTCCTACAGCCTGCGGCTGGAGGCGCTGGATGATCTGCCCGGACATATTGAGGACTATCTGAAGGGGTGAGCGGGTTGCAGAAACGGAGCTATTACGGATTGTTATCCACGGTTTCACTCAGCGCCTTCGGCGATGCCTTTGGGCTGCTGGCCATGGAGTGGCTGGTCTATGACCTGACTGGCTCCAAGGTAGCGATGGGGGCGCTTGCGCTCAGCTCCATGATTCCCGAGCAAGTGCTGCGCCTGCTCGGCTCGCCGCTATCCGACCGGCTGCCCCGCGTGCGGTTCATGGCCTGCCTCGCCGTGCTGCGGCTGCTGGCGCTCCTGCTTCCGCTCGGCATGGGCCTCGCCGGCCATCTCCAGCTCTGGCAGCTGTTCGCTGCCGCCAGCCTGAGCGGCGCCTGCTCGGCGCTGTTCCTGCCGACGGCCATGGCTGTCATCCCCGAAATCACCGGGACCGGCAAGCTGATGCGCGCCTTCGCAATCATTGACGGCTGCAAGGGCGCTGCCGTGCTGCTCGGACCGGCGCTTGCCGGCATCCTGACCGCGGCCAGCGGCGCCTTGCCGGCACTCGGGGTCAACGCCGTCTGCTATATGGCAGCCATTGCTATGCTGCTGTGGCTGCCCCGGATGGGCAAGCCCGCCGGGCCGCCTGCAGCTGCCGTCTCCGTGTCCGGCTATCTGCGGGAGGTGGCCGAAGGCTTCTCATTCTACCGGCGGTTCCCCGCCATGCTGACGATCATGATGATGGCTGCCGTCAGCAATCTTAGCTCCACCGCCATATGGACGATGATGGTCCCTTATGTCCGCGAAGTGCTGCACCGCGATGCGGCGGCTGTAGGCACGCTATCTACAGCTTCTGCGCTTGGTTACCTCGCCGGACTCGGAGTCATCTCCTTGATGGGCGAGATTAAGCAGCGGCGCGCTGTCATGCTGGGCAGCCTGGGCTTGTCGGGCATCGTCACCATGCTGTGGGGCTTCATCCCCAGCTATGCCTTCGCCTTGTTCGCCGTATTCGCCGCCGGACTGATGGGGCCCTTCTTCAGTTCCTTAAGCTCCTCTCTGCACGGGCGGCTCGTGCCCGGTCAGCTTCAGGGCCGGGTCAACTCGGTCCGCTTCCTGATTGGCGGGAGCCTGTCGCCGATTGGCGCCTTGGCAGCCGGTACGGTCGCCGAGCTGTATGGGGTTCCTGTGCTTTTGCTTGCCGCAGGCCTTCTTCCGGTGCTATACGCCGGAGTGGCCATGCGCCTGCCCGGCCTGAAAGCGCTGGACGGCGACCTGTCTGTGCTGGAGCAGCGGGACCGCCAGCGCCAGGAGGCTGCGCTGGCGGGCGATATCTCTATGTAGATAGACCTTAAGGAGCTGCATTGTTGCATTTCGTGCAGGATATCTGCCCAGGTCGCTTCTATGGAGCTCCAGCGTTGCACATCGTGCAGGATCTCCGCGCAAGCCGCCCCTATCGAGCCGCAGTGTTGCACTTTATGCAGGATTTCACTAAATTTGTTACTGGTTACGGCGAATTGTTGCAACTTTTGCAGGAATTAGGGCGATTCGGGGCTAGCGGGAGCTGGATTGTTGCATTTCGTGCAGGATTTCCGCCCAGGCCGCCCCTATCAAGCCACAGTGTTGCACTTCGTGCAGGATTTTTCTAAATTTGTTACTGGTTACGGCACATTGTTGCAACTTTTGCAGGATTTCGGGCGATTTGAGGCTAGTCGGAGCTGCATTGTTGCATTTCGTGCAGGATTTCCGCCCAGGCCGCCCCTATCAAGCCACAGTGTTGCACTTCGTGCAGGATTTTTCTAAATTTGTTACTGGTTACTCTTAAGCCCCCTAATCAAAGTGGAGACCTTGACATGTAAGAGGTACACTAAGAAGAGGGAGTGGAGCCGATGAGAAGCAACAAGTTGTATGACGAACAGCGGATCAAAGTAGCCCAAGAAGCGATCAATGGAACCAAGGTTTCCTTCCTGGCCCGAAAGTATTCCGTCTCTCCCAGCACCATTGCCAATTGGGTGAAGTTCTACAAAGAACGATTTGGAGAAGAGGCCACTCCGTCCGTCCAAGAACGGATTGAAGATGCGGAGCGTGTCCAAGATCTGGAGACGAAGATGGAGACGGCCATTAAGTTATTGGGTGAAAAGGATCTGGAAATCGAACTGCTGCGTGAACTCTTAAAAAAAGCCAACCCCGCTTACAAGACAAACTCGAACTGGCCGACGAAGCGATAAAGCGGGGTTATTCGGCTACACTGGTTCTACGTATCGTGGAGGTTCAACCTTCCACCTATTATGCGCATAAAAAACGTTTCCTGGGGCTTTGGAGTGCCCCGGATGCGGTCGTGACTTCGGGTCGTCCGATCCCCGCCTATTCCCTCACTACCGGCGGTCTGCGGGTCAGTGACCTACAGATCGAGGAGTGGCTGAGTGAGCTGGTAGAGGGCGAGGAGAACGGCTATGGCTACCGGAACCTGGCGTATGCCCTATCGGTCCAGCAGGGCTTAATCCTCAACCACAAGAAGGCGTACCGGCTGTGCAAGAAGCTCGGATTGCTTCAGAAAAAGCCGGTGAGGAACCTAAAATACCCTCGACGTTTAGCGCGAAATCGAGTGGTCACCGGCCCCAACCAACTCTGGCAGATTGACATTAAATATGGATACATTCATGGCTACGACCGCTTCTTTTTTATCTTTGATATGATTGATGTGTTTGACCGCTGTATCGTCGGCTACCACGTGGGCGCGAGCTGTACAGCGAAGCAAGTCTGTGCCACGTTAAGGGAGGCGCTGGGCCGACGTTTACAGCCTGGAGATCCCTCACCGGTGATCCGTTCCGATAACGGCCCGCAATTCCTAAGCGACGTCTTTGGCGAGCTGTGTGCGGAAACGCAGCGTCCTCTGGAGCATGAGCGGATTCCTCCAAAAACGCCGAATATGAACGCCTACATTGAGTCGTTTCACAGTATTTTGGAGAGAGATTTGTACACGAAAAGGTACTTTGAAACGTTTGAAGAAGCCTATGAAGCGGTCGCAGTTTATATTAATTTTTACAACGAGCGCCGTTTTCATGGCAGTTTGCAGCGCATGAGCCCCAAGCAATACCACGCCGCATGGAAAGCAGGCAAGCTAAAACCGATAGAAATAAAGCTGTAAACAAGATCCTGCGAAAACACGAGTTTTTAGCAGAATGTCTCCATAATTAGGGGGCCGAACCGGTTACGGCACATTGTTGCAACTTTTGCAGGATTTCGGGCGATTTGAGGCTAGTCGGAGCTGCATTGTTGCATTTCGTGCAGGATCTCCGCGCAAGCCACCCCTATCAAGCCACAGTATTGCACTTCGTGCAGGATTTTTCTAAATTTGTTACTGGTTACGGCACATTGTTGCAACTTTTGCAGGAATTCGGGCGATTCGAGGCTAGTGGGAGCTGCATTGTTGTATTTCGTGCAGGATTTCCACGCATGCCCCTACGCCATCCCACCCCGCCCCACGCCAAACAGGCGATGCCACATGCGCATCGCCTGTTTATCGTAACTGCACCTGCTGTGCTGCTATCCACTAACTGCTACTCAGGACTCCAGGCCGCCCTGAGCGGTTACGTAATGACTGGTATCTCCGTGCAGCACAATCTCCGGCACGCCGCCAATAATATCAATTCTGCATAGGCAGGTAGGGTGGATGTAGGGCAGATCCCACAGCTTCTCCATGGCCCGGTCTTCAAAATAAGCCATCAGCACCTTCACTACTACCGTATGGGTGGCAATGAGTATCGTGCCGCCTTCGTGCAGGTCTATGAGCTCACGCAGCTTGCCGAGCGCACGCTCCTGCACGGCGGCGAAGGTCTCGCCGCCCTGGATGCTGAACAGCGCCGGGTCGCTCCAGAACAACTGGTGCTGCTCCGGGTACTGTTCTTCCAGTTCACCAGCCTCCCGGCCTTCCCAGACGCCGAGGTTAATCTCTTTGAATTCATCATAGGCGGTTAGCGGGATCTCCCGCCCGCCCCTGATAATCTCAGCCGTCCGCAGCGCCCGGGGGCTGGAGCTGGCATAGACCGCGTCCAGATGGACGTCCAGCAGGCTCTTGCTCAGCCACTCCGCCTGCTGGACGCCCAGCGGCGTAAGCGGCGAATCCTGATGGCCCTGCATCCGCTTCTGCACATTCCATTCCGTCTGTCCGTGTCTTGTAATATACACCGTAGTAGTCATGAATTCCGATTCCCCTTTACCTGGTATGTATCGATAATTACCTGCGGCTGCGCTCCAGCCACTTCACCCCATAATCGACAATCTCCCGCTGCGGGACCAGCTGCGCCGCCGACGCTGCAATGAAGCCCTTGGCAATCCGCCCGGTCTCCTTATCAAAGTCCGCGCCAAGCTGAGCGAAATCATCCGAATTCCAGTTGTAATCACTGAACTCCACCCATTGCCGGGCACCGTCCACCAGCATCGGAGCGCCTGCGATCACTTCCTGCTTCCCGGCATAATCCGCACGGTGCTCTGCCAGATGCAGCGAGGTGTTGTTCCCATGGTCTACGCCAAGCAGCAGCACGCTTCCTCCCAGCTCATAGATCCGGGCCAGAGGCGACCGCTCTCCGAAGGCATATTCCAGGCCATGGCCGTCAATAATGACATCCCGGTGCATCCCCCAGGCGGCAAAAGAATCAATCGGATGGCTGCTGCGCCGCACGCCCCGCTGCTTGCGGAAGCAGTCCGGGATAATCCCCATGCCGCGAAGAGGTGTCAGGTCCGGGTCGTACGCCGGCATATGCTCCCGGATCTCCGGCCACCAGGCCTCCGGCACCGGCGGTCTGCTCCAGCCTGACGGATCGGTCAGATCCGCGGATTGCGTCGGCATCACCAGCGTCCCTTCCTCGCCCAGCACCTGCTCCAGCGCCAGGATCACGGCAACCGGTCCGCCTGCCACCCATTGCCCGAGTGATTTGAAGGAGGAATGCAGGAGCAGTGTCATGCCTTCCTGAACGCCCAACTGCCGGAAGTCTGCGGCCAGCATATCCACCGTAATCAGTGTTCCTTGTACTTCCTCCAATGTAAGTAACCTCCTAGCCTTTCATCTCTCCTATCATAGACCAGAACCGGCAGCGTTGCCACCCGTCCCTTCTATTTCACCCGCTATCATTCCTGCATCTGCTCCAGCCCTAAGACTCCTTATCCTCAGCCTGGCCGGGATAACGCCCCATCAGCAGCTTCGCCCGGTATTCCCCGGGGGAGATGCCCTCCAGTTCCTTGAATACCCGCGCGAACTGCTTGCTGTTCTCGAAGCCGACGGATTCGGAGACGGAGGCCAGCTTGACCCGGTTATCGGCCAGCAGCTCTTTGGCGTGGCGGATGCGGACTTTTTTGAGATACAGCACGAAGCTCTCCCCGGTATAGGCCTTGAACGCCTCGCTGAAATAAGAATAGTTGAGGGACACATAATTACTGACCATCGCCATGTTCAGCGGACGGGCATAATTCGCTTCGATATACGCCAGCGCTTCCTCCATATCGGCATGCTCCGTATGAGCGGATTTGATGCCTATAATATAATCGTTAACGCTCAGGAGCAGATGCTCAAGCGCACGGTAATAGTCGTGGAAATGGCGGAAATTATGCAGGTTGCCTACTAGGCGGTAGAGCTTCAGCACCTCCACCGAAGCTTCGCCATGCGTACGGAACACCTCATCCAGTACACGTTCATTCATACTCCGCCCTACATTCTCCAGGTAACTCAGATCCAGCCTGAGCAGATGCTCCGTCTGAAAAATAACGCCAAGCAGCGCCTTGATCTCCTTCTCCCGCCCGGTTCCCAGCATATTAAGCAGCTTCCGCAGCTCCTCCTCCGGGAGCGGGAAGCTCAGCCGTCCAGCCTGAATATCCGTATAGTCCACGAAGCTGGCCTGCGGCGATAGAAAGGTATATTGCAGCGCCCGGCAAGCCTCCAGATAACAGGTGCGGAACTGCTCCGCACTGTGACTCTCTCTGCTGATTCCGAGCAGCAGCCGCGTAAGCTCCTTGGATTCGGCCTTCTTTGCCAGCTCCAGGAAGCTCTCCCCCTCTCCGACAAGCACCAGCTTCCCGTCCCCGTCCGTCAGAATCTCCGTGAATTTGTGCTCCAGCGGTCCGCCCAGCTGCTCCAGCAGCCCCTGCACCTCTCCAGGCTTCATCCGTGTACCGTCACTGTGATGATAGTTCAGCACCCCTACTGTAAAAGGCAGCGCAAGCCCCGCAAGCTCCTCCTCCTGAGCCGCCGATACCTCGCCCTCCTGCTGCATCAGGAGGCTGCGCAGACGGGCCGCCCGCAGCTCGCGGCGGTAGCCCTCTGCTTCCTGCAACTGCTTATGGCTGCTCGATTCCCGCTCCGCCCCTTCACTGGCAATCCGCTCGAGAATCTCGAACAGCTCCTCGCGGCGGATCGGCTTCAGCAGATAATCCTTGACGCGGTAGCGGATTGCGCTTTTGGCATATTCGAAATCATCATGGCCGCTGAGAATAATCACAGCCGGAGCTCCGCCCGCCCCTGCTTCCGCAGACAGCCGCGCCAGCAGCGTAATCCCGTCCATAATCGGCATCCGGATATCGGTGATAATCACATCCTGCCGCTCCTGCTTGTACTGCTCCAGTGCCTCTGCACCGTTTCCCGCCATCGATATATTGTAGACCGACGGATATTCCCGTTCGATCATCACCTTCAGACCTTGACGGATCATTCTCTCATCATCCACAATCATCAGATTTGTCATCGCTGATTATCCCCCGTCAATAGAACTTTGGGCAGAGACATGTACACCGCTGTCCACTTCCCTGCTTCGCTCTGCACTTCCAGCCCATAGGCTTCCCCGTAAAAGAGCTGCAGGCGCTGATGCACATTGCGCAGCCCGACGCCTCCCGCCTTATAGCCTCCGCTGCTGATCCCGGAAGCATCCGCTCCAGGCTCTTCCTTCGCATAGATCGCCTCATGCAGCTCCACCAGCCGCTCCTGCGTCAGCCCCAGCCCGTTATCGCGCAGGACAATGAAGATATCCCCCTCCGCCTCTGAAAGCTCGATCTTCACAATCCGGTCCGTTAACTCTACACCGTCTGCATTCCAGGCATGCTTCACGCTGTTCTCCACAATCGGCTGCAAGGACATCTTAAGCACCTCCACTTCCAGATAAGCGCTGTCAATATGAAGCTCCAATTGAATGGTGTGTTCGAACCTGATATTCATGACCTCTATATAATTCTCGATATGGCGGAGCTCGTCTCTCAGCTTCACATATTCCCCGGTCCACTTGAAATTATAACGCATCATCCCGCCCAGGCGGGTCAGTGCATCCGAGATGGTCCGCTGGTTCTCAATTTCGGCCAGCATCTTGATATTCTCCAGCGTATTGTAGAGGAAATGGGCATCAATCTGATTATGCAGAGTCCGCAGCTCTGCCTCCTTGGACAGCGCCTGCTTATAGACCGCCTGGGCAACCAGCGTATTGATCGTATTCATGAGCTTGGAGAAATGATGCGCCAGCTCTCCGACCTCTCCGCCCCCGCTAACCTTAATACTGCCATACGGCTCGCCCCGGCGCACCTTTTTCATCGTCTCTGTCAGGCGGCGGAGATTCTTGAGAATGAATGCATTCAGCACATAGGTAATCGCCGTAACCAGGAAAATAAAGCCGATATTCACCCCGATAATCAAATTACGGGTCCGCGAAATATCCTTCATCAGGCCTTTCATCGAGACAACAGTGACCAGGGAGGCATCAATTTGCTCCACCGGCGCTTGAATCAACAGGTACGAATTCCCGTTCTCCTTGTAATCCATCTCCCATTCCCCGGTCTTGCGGTAGACGGACAGCCGCTCCTTGATCGCTGCGCTCAGCCCGGAATCAGTGGTCAGGAAGGAGTTATCTGTACGCGTGAACAGATTCAGCGCATCATCTACAATGACCATCTGGGATTCGTTATCCTGCACAGAGGTATAAGTCTTGGGCGTGAACTTGCTCAGCAGCATATCTACCTGAACCATCCCGATATGATTCCCTGCCGGAATACTGATCTCCCGCAGCACAGATACCTTCGGCTGACCTTCCCCGGCTCCTCCCGAGAAACGCTGCATCAGATCGATGTCCGTATTCTGAAAGGACCAGAGATTCCGCCTTCCTTCCAGTCTCATGGCCTGCTGGAACCAGGGCTCCATGGAGACCCGGGATTCACGGAAAATAACCGGCCACAGCTCATACACATTCGGACTGGCAGAGAACAGATACAGATGCTCGATGTTGGGGTTATTGAACTGAATCTGGCTGAAATTCAAAAAAGTAGTCGTATTGAAGTCGATCAACTCGCCCAGGGTCGGATCGTCCTCACTGATCAGGTAATCCCGCACGCTTTTATCGTTATACGCCATCTGAAGGGCCCGTTCCATTGCCTCAATCTGGTTAAGTACATGCATTCTCTCCATTTGCAGCAGATAGCTGTTCTTCTCGATTGAATCCCGCATATAGGTGTTGTTGATTTCCTTATACGAATAGAAGGACACCAGCAGGCTGGGTCCCAGAATAATGAAGATATAGGCCGCAATCAGCCGGCTCTGCAGTGACCTCCGCCCCCACCAGTAGTGGAAGGAGTGCCATAATGCTCCTGTTCTCTCTCTCATGCCCACCTCTTGAAAATAGCCCAAAAGCCCGCAGTATGCGGGCCATTGGGTCTTTTATTTAAAAACTTACATTCCGAGTTTTTTCTTGTTCTCTTCATATTTCGTCTGGCGGTAGGCATCGAAGGTTGCTTGACCTTCCTTATCCTTCTTCGCAATATATTCCGTCCAGATCTTGTCGAATTCTGCATCGGAATCAGCCATCAGCAGCTTCGGCATCGTTTTGCCGCGGAGCTGTTTCAGCTTGGTGGCAACAATGCCTTCCGGTGAGTTACCCGTAGGATCGATTAACTGGAACTCCGAAGTATTAATCGATTTGCCTTTGGTCCAGTCTTCCAGTTGCTTGAACGGCTCAACGGATTCCGGTTTCCACTGGTCGGTGATATTCGTATTCTGCATCATCCAGAAAGTGAAGGAGGAGCCGAATTGCTTATCGAAGGCTGAACGGTCTGAGTTCATGAGCTTCAACGCTTCAGGCAGGAACTGGTCCTTGCCGTCAATTGTATCATAGCTGACCCCTTTTTCGCCCAGATAAAGATCCTTATTGCCTTCCTCACTGTTCAGATAGCTGAGGAATTTGATCGCACGCGCCTTATCCTTAACATCCTTCGAGATCAGGGTTACTGTCCAGCCGGAGATCCCAGGGCCGTTCAGTGCAGGCTGATCCATCTTGGTGTTGGCCGGACCGTCTACTGCAATGTAGACCTGATCAGGGTTCTTCTGGAAAATAGTGCCGAGCTGGGAAGCAAAGTCTGTACGTTGATAGAGCATGGCGAAGTAGCGGCCCTGTACGATCTTTTCTTCCATTTGAGCACGCTTGTCAATGAAGATATCCTTCGCAAGCAGTCCGTCCTGGTTCGCCTGGCGGAGAGTTTTCATCCAGCGGACATACTCAGGGTCCGTCTCGCGGTCGTAGACCTTGCCGTCTTTTTCCCAAGGAATGTTCAGGAAGTTCTGAATGTAGCCTTCAAGGGAATCATTTCCATTCTCAGTGAACTCATGCAGACCAAGCGGAATCAGCGGCTGTCCGTTCACTTCAGGGAATTTCTCCTGGGCTGCCTTCAGGGCGCCGAGGAAGCCTTCAGGTGTGCGCATATCCGGGCTGCCGATCGCTTCATAGATATCCTTGCGGACCGCGAAGGTCTGGTTCGAAACATAAGTATCGCCATATTTTTCGTAGTCGGCAGGAGAAGAGGAAGAGTTAGGATAGCCGTAGACGTTGCCGTCCGGCTGTGTGTACCAGCCCAGCTTATCTTTATCCGAGACCTTGAAGAAGTACGGGTCATATTCCTCAGCAAGCTTGTTCAGCGGAAGCACCAGCTCGCCTTCCACCATTTTTTTGATCGCATCTTCCCAGTAGCCGAGTGTGATGAAGTCAGGCAGCTTGCCGGAAGCAATCAGCGTATTCAGCTTTTCATTCTCATTGCCGGCAGGAACGATGAAGTTAAGGTTAACGCCGGTCTTCTTGGTAATATATTGCGAAGTCGGGTCAACGCCCCACTTGTTGGCGAACCAGGCAAAGTTCAGATACCAGTCGAAGGTAATCGGTGAAGTATCGCTTTTCCAGCCCGGCTCATCAGCGTTCAGTGCAGGTGCTGCTGTTTCTGTGGCCGGTGCTTTGGTAGCCTCCGCATTCGCCGGTTTATTGCTCCCCGTTGCGTTATTGCTGCTGGAGCAGCCTGCCGCCAGGGAGGTCAGCATTAGTCCTGCTGCGAGCAGCAGACCCATTTTCTTTGGCTTATGTTTCATGACCATTTGTTTACCCCTTTTCTAGAAAATAATAATTATAAGCTCAACCCCGTTGCCCATAAGACACCCGGGCGCTGGAGGAGTTACCTGGTAGCAAGGAGATGATTAGCCCTTGATGGAGCCGATCATCATGCCTTTGACAAAATAACGCTGCAGGAACGGATAGACGAATACGATAGGCAGCGTAGTGACAACCATGGTTGCCAGCTTGATGGACTGGGAGGTTACCGACCTTGTTGCCGCGTTACCCTGGACAGCCACCATCATTGTATTGGAGCTTGACTGGGCGACTACACGGAACAGATACGTCTGAATCGGCTGCAGGTCCACATTGTTAATATAGATAATTCCGGCAAAATAATCATTCCATTGATACACGCCGTGGAACAGCGCAATGGTCGCAATGACCGGCATGGAGACCGGAAGGACGATCCGCAGGAAGATGGACCAGTCGTTGGCCCCGTCAATCCGGGCCGCCTCTTCCAGACCATCAGGAATCTCCCGGAAGAAGGTCATGAAGATAATGAGATCGAAGAAGCTGAACATCACCGGAATGATATAGACCAGGAAGTTATCCAGTAGATGAAGATCGCGGTTCAGCAGGAAGGTCGGAATCAGACCGCCGTTGAAGAACAGCGTAACAGTGCCGATCAGGATGTAGATTTTGCCGCCTACCAGATCCCTGCGGGATAAAGCATACGCCACCATTGCGGTGAAGAATACGTGGACAGCGACACCAAGCACTGTCTTGGCTACCGTAATTCCCATGGCGAGCATAATACCGGGACTTGCGAATACCGCCTCGAAATTCTTCAGCGTGATCATCCGCGGCCACCAGTAGATGCCGCCCAGCATGGCGTCGTTCCCGTCATTGAAGGAATTGACCAGCACATACCAGATAGGATACAGCGTCAGGAAGCAGACGCAGAGCATGACCAGATTATTGACGATATCAAAGATGGCTTCACCTTTGGTTTTACGTTTTAGAGCAAACATATATAGGTCCTCCTTGTCCTAGAACAGCGACGTGTCGTTGATTTTTTTGGATACCTGGTTGGCAATCAGCAGCAGAATCAGTGCTATAACCGCTTTGACCAGGGTGACCGCCGCAGAATAGGAGAAGCGGTTGGAGACAATACCAGTCTGATAGATATAGTAATCAATTACGTTAGAAGCACTGTCATTCAGCGAGTTTCGCAGGACCAGAATCTGGTCGAAGTTGGAATTCAGTACCCCGCTGACGGCCAGAACGAACAGAATGCTGATCGTTGCCCGGATGGACGGCAGTGTGACAAACCACATTTTCTGGAAGCGTCCCGCTCCGTCAATCGTTGCCGCTTCGTACATTTCCGGAGATACGCCGGCGATGGCCGCGAGATAGATAATGGCGGACCAGCCAAGCTCCTTCCAAATGTCGGAAGTAATAATAATCGTCCAGAAGTAACTGGGTTCTGCCAGATACGTAATCGGCTTGTCAATCAGGTTCAGCGCAAGCAGAATATTGTTGATAATCCCTACATCAGCCAGCCAGGTGGCCAGAATCCCGCCAAGCACAACCCAGGACAGGAAATGCGGCAGATAGGAGATCGTCTGAATAGCCTTCTTGTATCTGATGGAACGGACCTCATTGAGAAACAGGGCGAATAGGATCGGCAGCGGAAAACCGATGAACAGCTTGATTAAGCTGATGCCGAGCGTATTGCGGATGACATTCGGCAGATCCTCATCAGCGAACAGCTCTCTGAAATGCTCCAGCCCTACCCATGGAGCTTCGGCAATCGACTTGACGATGTTATATTCCTTGAAGGAAATAATCAAGCCATAAATCGGAATGTAGTTGAAAATGATCATCCAGACTACGCCGAGCAGGGCCATGGTCTGCAGATGACGCTGGGCTACAAACTTCCTCCACAGTGGTTTTTTGCGACCTGAACCGGTTTCGATTGACGCCGGAATGAACGGCCCCATGGCCGGATTCGGCTTGGTGTTACGTTTGTTCTCCATCGTATGGACCTCCAAAATACCTATCTTTATTGTAAAGCGTTTTCATCTCTATGTATTTATTGTATGCGTTTTAGGTACCCGGTAAAAGGCCTCATTTTTCGTATTTAGGGGCTCATTTTTCGGCTGGAGTAGGGGAGCCCTCCACGCAGGTGCACTTCTGCTCCTCATTTGCGCTTGCCGCCAATTCAACAATAAGACATAGGAGGAGACCCGGGCGGGCCTCCTCCTATGTCTTATTGTACTGGAATTGCAGGCCACATTTATTCCATCACCGCTCGGATCGCGGCAATCTCCCCCCGCCGCAAGGCCTCGGCATCTGCACCGCGCAGCAAGCCGCCGGTAATTACGCGCTCCGCGCCATCCCGGAAGGTCAGTGCAAGCGTCTGGATAACCGCCTTGCTGTCGCCGAAGGTATCCGCATGACGCGGATTCACATACGTCACTTCCGTGCTGCCCAGCAGCTTGAAGGAGACCTCTCCCTGCTCGTCGAACAGCCAGCCGGGAAGGGCCGGATGCAGCGCCAGCGTTAGTTCGCCATCCCGGGTAGCGAACAGGCTGCTGCCTGCCATCATCGTTCTCCACATGCTCAGGAACTCGGCCGTGGAGCCGCTCAGGCGGGCAACAAATCCCCGTCCGTGTGTATGCGGGTCAGGGTTGCCGCCCGTGGAGATAAAGGAGGAATTCTCCAGTGTACTGCGTCCGTAGACCTCCGGATCAAGGAACGGGATCAGTGACGTCTTCAGCTCACTATAGAATTCTTCATGCAGCCCCGCCTTGAGCAGCTCCAGCAAATATTTATAGGACATGTGCAGGAAGTTGGATTCCCGCTCCTGCCAGCCCGCCGTGAAGGCCCGGATGCGGCCAATATCATGCGTTTCCGCTTCCAGCGACACCGAAGTCCGGTACATGGAGGTAACCGGATCGAACAGGCCGCTTTGTTTCACTTTGTTATAGATTTCCTTGGCGGTTTGCTTATTGTCCAGGGTTTTGAGCCAACGGGTAGGGCCTTCCAGGAAATACGGCAGAGCGGAAGCCTCGAACGCCTCTACTCTGGCCTTCGGCAGTCCATAACCGCTGATTACCGGCTCTCCGGCTTCATCGGTGACCGGCTGGAAGCGTGTAGCCTCGAACCGGAAGTAGGTCGGAACCAGTCCATTGCCCATGGTCACCGCAAGCTCAATACCCTGATCCACCTTACGCAGCCACAAGGCCAGCATATCGCGGATCACCGTAAGGGACCAATCGGCGGTCTCGCCTGTAATCCCGAAGCGGATCTCTGCCCGGTAAGCCTCGCGTGCCGAGGCCACGCGGTCCCAATACAGGAATGAATCCAGTGAGCCGTCCAGCACTTCAGTTACAGCAGGGTCTACCTGCGTCAGCAGCGCCGCTATCTCCGCTGGAAGTGCCACGGCTGAAGGCAGATCCGCAGTGTTCTCCAGTGCTTCCAGCATGAATACCAGCATCCGCTTAAGCTCCAGCGTCTCGCTCATACCGGAGCCAACCAGTCCCGGCAGCCCGTTCATGGCATCATTCCAGCCCGGCTTGTTCGCCTCCATCTCAACACCCATGCCGTACGGGTCAAGAGTGGTGAATTTGTTCAGGGCCAGCGACAGCATCTTCACGAACAAGCTGGTCCGGTAGATCTCCCCATGTCCGCCTTGTGTCCGCAGCCACTGGGTATCAGAGGCCTTCCGCTTCAGCTTGTGCAGCTTCTCATCATCCTCAAGCAAGGCTCCGAATTGCCGGACCTTGCCGCCGCTGATCACATATTTCTCGCTGCGCGGCAGGACATACGCCGCACTGTCGTAGAACGCGTAGGTCTCATCCCCAAACAGCAGCTCCCCGCGGCGCTCAGGATAAATATCGAGATAGCCTTCCACCAGATCCAGATTGTACGTCCAGTGATCAGACCAGAAGCCCTCCCCGAAGGCGGCTTCAATATTCTGCTGTGACAGGGCAAGCACACCGCTGAGGAACTCCTGCTCGCTAATCTGCAGCGTAATCTGATGATCGGCAATATAATTAATCAGACTGCCTGCCGTGAAGCGCCCGGCCAGCAGCCGCTCCAGTCCTTCATCATCGCCTTCAAGCGCTCCGGCCAGCCACGCCTTAAGCTTATCCCCAGCATCCGGCAGAATCTCAAAGCTGGTGCCCTGCACACTGAGCGGATTATAGCCGTCCGCCTGAATCAGGCTGTAGAACATTTTAATGTTGAAGCTGCCCACCTTGGGATGGAAAAAGACATCATTACGCCGGTTCTGGTTCATATCACGGAAGTTACCGTTGCCCTGCGAATAATACTCCGGAGCCAGCGAGAAGAAATTATAATCCCGTTCCATATCGCCATGCTTGCGTGAGTAGAGGTGTACGACGAAGCCCTCAGCCCCATTGTCGAAGATAAACGGATACCCCCCGCGCAGTAGATTGTCGAGATACGACTGGCGGCAATAGGCATCGAATATCGGCGAGGACGTCCGGGTAGCAATATCCGCAGTTAAGTCCTCGGTCAGAGCGGCAGCTTCAAGGGCTTTGGCGGCAAAATACTCCTCACGGCACAACTCCGCCGTCCGTTCATTAATCCGGGCAATATCATTTACATGCCCGATGATGGTGTTCAGCTTCAGCGAAGCCCCCGGGGCAAGTGTTCTGGCAGTCCCACTGAATCCGCACGGCACCTTGTTGACCGGATACTGCGCCTGTGCCAGCAGCCCGGCCAGCGGAAGCGCCGCGAAGCGGTCGGGATAGGTCAGTGAAGTATTCCCGCCGAAGATCACTTCATAATCCACGATCGGATACAACTGCTCCCCTTCTCCCGTGGAGGAAAGATAGAAGTGTCCGCTCTCAATCGAGCTCATTTCCGCATCGTCATTCGTACTGGAACGCAGCTTGTAGAACGGAATTCCGTTCTCCAGGTTGAACACATCCATCCAGCTGCGGAGCAGGTTCCCCATCTCCTTATAGTTACTGTTCTCCACCCCGAATGGAAGCACCTCCGGCAGACCGTCCAGCAGTTCAAGCTCAAGCTCAGCTCCCCCGATATTCTGAATCTCCACCTGACGGACCAGCGCGGCATAATCATCCCCCGGAAGGTTGAAGTAGTGGACCGTGGTCTTCAGTCCATGTCCGGCATGCGATTCCTCAATGGTCAGTCCGTTCGGGAGAATCGTCATGATCCGCTTGGCTGCCGGGTCCGGGCGGGCCGACTGGAACGGTTCATAGATCTCCGCTGCCCCCTTCAGCTTGATGAAGGTGCGGAAGCCGGTCGATGTTACATTCTTGTAGGAGATATTGGCTGGCGAGAACTCCATGATCGGCGAGTTTTTGTCCCGCACGCCGAAGCTGCTGATCCCTTGGCCGCGGTTCACATAGAACGTCCACATCGGTATCCCCTTCAGTCCGGCAAGGCCGGGCAGGAAGCTGGCGAACGGCTTACCTTCATGGAACTGCTCGATGATAAATTTACCTGAATCAAAATAATAATTGCTCATATTTACTCCTCCTAAAATATCAATGTACGTATTCATTACGCGGCTGTGCTTCAGCAAGAGTGCTGCGGAGCGGCCCCTATAAGCCTTGCTGAAGGTTCCGTAGAATAGAATGATGCGAGTGACTTTGATACATCCGCTCGTGTATGAGTGATTGCGTTAGCAGTGATTGCATTTTGTGCACTAGAATTTGTCTAGTTGCGCTTCTGGCAGCCTTCTGTTGTATTTCATACAGCAGATTTCCGGCTTACTGCCCTATAATGCCGTTTTCGCAGAATTCTACTGTACATAGTGCAATAGATCGCTAATGTAGGCGGGAATAGGAGGAATCTAGTGTACAAAATACAATCGTCGGCACCCGGAAGCTGCCATGCTTTCAGACTCACATCATTCCGCCTAGCCCACCTATCACAGCCTCTACTCCTGCAAGCATACTCCGCCGTCCCAACCCTCTTCCTCTTGCCCCGCAGGCCTAACCCTGCCTAATCAGATGTGTCGCAATAGAGTGCGCAGGCAGGCTGCATTCGGCGGTTTCAGTGCCCAGTCCCAGCGTCAGCGTACGTGCTTCCCCGCCTTCGTTCATCAACACCACAGCGAGACTGCCGTCCGGATTGCGGAACGCTGCGGCCAGCACATCTGCCGCTGCCGAATCCATGCCGATCCGCACCGCACCCGGAGCGATGAATTTGCTGAAATGCCCGATGTAATAATACGAGCTGTTGTAGTGGACCTCGTCTGTAGCCGTATCCGCAATCACCGGAGCATCGCAGAGATTGCCCACATGGTTCGGCCCGCCCGTCTCATCCAGCACCAGATTCCAGTCCAGATACCCTTCCGTCCACGCATTCAGATCGCCAATCATGTTCCGGCCGTAGCGCTCTCCTGTGAACCATTCCCCCAGCCGAACGCCGCCCTCCTGGCAGCCTTCAGTGAAGAGTACATGCTTATCCGGGAAAAGCTCATGCACCTGCTCCACGTTGCCGAACTCCTCGCCGCCGTACCAGTGGATACCGGTCCCCCAGACATACTTTGCAGCTTCCGGGTCCGACAGAATCGGGGTCACGCGCTCGACCATAATATCGCGGTTATGGTCCCAGATCACGATGTTCACATCGCCCATTCCGGCTTCGTGCATCACGGGGCCGAGATGGTTTTTGACAAAATCACGCTCTTCCTCAGCACTGTACACGCAGGAGTCCCAGGTCTGCACCGCTGCCGGCTCATTCTGCACAGAGACAGCCCAGACCGGAACGCATTCCTTGCGGTAGGCCTCGATGAATTTGGTATAGTACTGTGCCCAGACCGGCGCATACTCCGGCTTCAGCGAGCCGCCGTTGTTCATCTCCCCGTTGGTCTTCATCCAGGCGGGCGGGCTCCACGGGGAGGCCAGCATGCTGAACGGTCCGCCCCGGACCTTCATGGCATCCTTAATCAGCGGCAAAACCCACTTATGATCACGCGAGATATCAAAGGTCTTAAGCTCCGTATCCCCATCCTCCACATACGTATAATTGCCGAGTGCGAAGTCGCAGCTATGGATATGCACACGGCCCATACTGTAATTCAGCCCGTCTACCGGATCGAAATACCGCCGAATGACCTCTGTGCGCTTCGCCGGACTCATCCGGGACAAGGTATACGCCGCTGCTTCAGTGAACGCGCCGCCAAAACCAATAATGGTCTGGAACGCCTGCTCCGGGTGCAGCACGATATCTGCTTTTGCCGCTGCGCCCTCTGCGCTAAACTGAATGCCATCCTTGGAACTCAGGCGATCTCCTGTATCTTTTGCGGTGACTACGGTTTGAACGGTGAACATGTCAATCACTCCTCTTCGAATGGTGAAAACGAAAGAAATCGAAACCGGTTTCGATTTTGCCAAAAAAAAAGGTATTCCTGAATGAACGCACCTTCATCACATGCGCGGCGGTGCGCAGGAATCCCTCACAATAATCTCCACAGGCAGCACAAGCGCTTCCTGAACCGTACCTGGACCGTTCATAGATGCCAGCAGCAGCTCCGCCGCCCGGGTCCCCAGCAGTCCGGTATTCTGGCGTACAGTGGTCAGCGCAGGCGTGACGTATCCGGCAAGCTCAATGTCGTCATAGCCCATCACCGAGACATCCTCCGGCACCGCAAGCCCCTGATCCTTAGCCGCCATGACCGCACCCAGGGCCAGCAAGTCACCCGAAGCAAAAACAGCCGTCGGCCGCTGCGGCAGGGCCAGCAGACGCTTCATTGCAGCATAACCATTCTCCAGCGCGTAGAAGGCTCCCTGGACCACATATTCATCCGGCACCTCAAATCCCTGCTGCTCCATCGCCGTTCTGTACCCCAGCTCCCGCTGCTGTCCCGGATAGGTGTTCCCGCCTCCCGAGATATGGGCAATCCGGCAGTGTCCAAGACTAACCAGATACTCTACCGCCTGCAGGGCACCCGTCATGTTATCCGAACAGACTGTATGCGACAGCTCCGTCTCGAAATCGAGCACCACGGTCGGAATATCACTCTCGAGCAGCTCCCGGAAATACGGGTCATCATAATCAGAGAGGAACACTACCACCCCGTCGACGCCGCGAATCCGGCAGTTCTCCAGATATCCGCTCTGCTTGCCGCCGACATCCTTCGAGATGAACATGAGGGCATAGCCCTTGGCTACGGCAACCTGCTTGAAGCTCTCAATCACTGCGCTGAAAAAAGGATGGCGGATTCCCGCCCCCGTGTTCTCCACAAACAGCACACCGATGGTCCAGGACTTCTTGGTCGTCAGTGTACGTGCATGCGCATTGGGAAGATACCCCATCTCCCGGGCGGTACGCAGAATCTCCTCACGCGTCTTCGCCCGCACATCGGAATAGTTATTGAACGCCTTGGACACTGTGGTTGGTGAGTAGCCGGTCCTTTTGGCAATATCATAGATCGTAGTCATTTCCGGTTCACTCCCGCAGCTCAATGTAAGCCCTTTTATGTTCACTGACATTCTAACTTCTTTCGGGACGGCCGTCCAGCATAAAATATCTTTGGACCTCAGGCAGCAGCGTCACGATCTGAATCAGCATTCCCAGCGACATATAGAACACATGAATCAAGCTGACCCTGTTCCACATGTAGGTCTGCGCCATAATCCAGATAATCTGGCCGAAGCCGATATAGAGCGAAAAGCTCCAGGCCGCATGCCGTTCCTTAAATGGTGTCAAGGCGTAGCTCCAAGCCCACTGCGGCTGCTTCCAGAGGCCGTACAGCACGAGCAGCGGGAGCATGCCGAATACGAACAACAGCAGCAGCCCAGGGACAGCAAAGCTGTGAAAGGGCATTCGTACCATTGCCGAGACCGGCATGCCGAGCAATTCTCCGCTGGGATCTGCCAGCAGCGCCAGCCCGCCTGCGATAGCCCCCAAGCTCAAAAAACCTTGAAGTACAACCAGCACCTTAACAGCGACTGGCATTTTTTTAGCTGCGTTCATCCTCATTCCTCATTTCAGGCACATGTTTTCCGGCTACGGATTAGGGCTATTTCTGGTTAGCGCCTATGCTTTATTGAGATTTTACAGATTTCTCCTCAAGATTGCCGGGAAAGAAATCACACTCCGGAAAATTTACATGATGTGCCTGCTGTGTGAATGTCTGCGGTTTACGCTATACTAGTATCAATTAGGACAACTACTGACATCAACGGACGCATGCAAGTATATGTACTTATCATTCACAATACAGAAGGGATTGGATGGTTGCGGCTTAAGGGCCGCTTCTGCCAAGTACACTTATGACTGAGACCACAACTCTACCACCATCCAAAAAATGCGCGTACTGCCATCAGCTTAAGCCGCTCGCTGAATTCCGCAGGCGCACAGGCAAGCGCGCCAAGGGCGTGTCCCGGCGCGGAGCGTGCCGGGAATGCCGCAAGCTCCGCGAGGCCGAAGCTTCCTTGCCGCCAGTGCATTCAAGCGTAGCGCCTGCCCTGCCGGAGCGCCAGGCCAGACCGGCCGGCTCCCTCAAGCAGCACAATGGGCCGGTCTCTATCTCCGGGGCAGCTGCGCCCGAGAAGGCTAAGCCACCCATAGTCCAGCCCCGTCCAGCGTCCCGGCCGGAACGTGCCCGGGACGCTAGAGGCAGCGCGGGCACAGCCGGCCTTAAGGGCAAGGCGCGTCCCCGGCATGCCGCCGAGACCGGGCGCAGCCTTCCGCAGCAGCGCGGGCCGAAGCCCGATCCGCAGGATGCCTCTGCCCTGATTCCTTCGTCCAAGGGCATGATTCTCATGCGCGGGCACAGCGATAAGGGCCGCCGCTGGCATCAGGAGATCGACCTTGAGCTTGCCGTGACGCTGGTCAAGGAGCATGCAGCCATCGTCGTGAACCGGCGTACGATCCGCCGCATATACAGCAACAAGGACTTCCGCGCCTATATTTTGACGCGGGACAACTATACCTGTTATTTCTGCGGCCAATACGGGGATACCATCGATCATCTGCTCCCCCGCGCCAAGGGCGGGCATACTACGCCGGACAACTGCGTCTGTGCCTGCAATTTATGCAATCAGACGAAGGCCGACCAGTTAGTGGAGCAATTTATGAGCCGGTAATGTTCTTGACCCGTCCAACCTGGCCGTCCGCCAGCCGCACCTTGATTCCGTGCGGATGGCGGGGCGAGTTGGTCAGGATGTCTTTCACTGTGCCGTGCGTGAGCTTGCCGGTCGCCTGATCCTGCTTCAGTACGATGTCTACCTGAATGCCGGGGCGGATATCCGCTCTTACTTGTCCGTTCATAATACACTCTCCTTCCGGTAATATTTGCGTTATATATCGTCTACTTCCTCTTACAGATAAGGATGAACAGCCATGGCTTTTGGAATCAACCGGGCGGAATTAACCCGCTGGAAACAGGCCGTCTCCGCAGGGGAGATTGCGTTCCTGACCCATTACTGGATCGATAAACGCTACCCTGAGATTACAACAGTCACCAAGGTGGGCTGCAGCGATCTGCCCCGCCTGCGGGAGTGGTGCAAGAAGCACGGTCTCCCGGCGCGGTATATTCATAACCGCCAGCCGTTCCCCCACTTCGACCTCATGGGCCCGAAGCAGGCGGAGATTCTCCGGCAGGAGGGCTTATGGGAGCACCTGGAACGCTTCCGTATGCTCTGATGAACGGCAGACTGCGGAGCGCCTGTGACCGGGCGGTTATTTCGGGTTCCGCAGATCCTTCATAATCCGGCGGCCGGTCGGGGTCTGGGCCAGCCCGCCCCCGGCCGTCTCCCGGTGCTTCTCGGGCATCGCAGAGCCAACCTCCAGCATGACCTTGATCACTTCATCGGACGGAATCACGCTGCGGACGCCGGCCAGGGCCATATCCGCCGCCGCCAGCGCCGTAACGGCACCGAAGCCGTTGCGGACAATGCATGGAATCTCCACAAGTCCGCCTACCGGATCACAAATCAGCCCCAGTGTATTTTTGAGCGCGAGACCTACCGCATGTACAGCCTGTGCCGGAGTCCCGCCGCGCATCTCGGTCAACGCTCCCGCCGCCATGCCGATCGCTGAACCCACCTCAGCCTGACAGCCGCCTTCCGCACCCGATACAAAAGAATTATTAGCAATAACATACCCTATCGCTCCAGCCGCGAACAAACCAGAGACCATATAATCATCGTCCCAGCCGAAGCGCTCCTGACAGCTCAGGAACACACCGGGAATAATCCCACAGGAGCCGGCAGTCGGTGTGGCAATAATCCGGCCCATGGAGGCGTTCACTTCAGAGACGGCAAGGGCATACGCCATCGCCTGGCCTGCCGGTCCCCCGAGACAAGGCTCATCCGCTGCATTATAGGCGGCCACCCGCTGGGCATCCAGCCCTGTCAGGCCGCTGCGTGAGGTGGTGTCTTCGGTCATGCCGCGCTGCACCGCTTCCTTCATGACCCCGTAATACTCGCGCATGGTGGCGAATTCCTGCTCCTGAGAACGGCCGGATTCGGCGCTCTGCTCCTCAAGCATTAGAGCGCCGATTCCCAGCTCCCGCTCCCCGCATAGTACAGCCAGCTGGCTGAGTGTTTGAAAATTCATGTTGTGATGTCCTTCCCCTTCTGTGTCTGTTCTTGTGTATTGCCATTCAAATCGATTACCTTGACGCTCTTCACTGCCGGAAGTGCCCGCAGCTTCTCCAGCAGCTCCGCCGTGGCTGGCTCATCCAGCTCCAGCACCGTTAGGGCTGCGCCGCTGCGGTTCTTCCGGTCCAGTGACATATGTCCGATATTGAACTGGCCCTCCCGCATAACATCCGTAACACTGGCCAGCACACCCAGATAATCCATATGCTGAATCAGCACCGTCGGGTACATGCCGGTCAGCTTCACACTGAAGCCGTCAATATCCACAATCTCAATATTGCCGCCGCCGATGGAGGTGCCGGTTAGGGTCATCTCTGTCCCGCTCTCCCTGCCTGCAAGACGCAGACGGACCGTATTGGGATGGGGAAACAGCCCCGTTCCCTGACCAAAGGAGATGCTCATCCCGGCTTCGGCCGCAAGCTCAATGGAATCCGGCAGCCGGTGGTCGTCCGTGGCGAAATCAAGCAGGCCTCCGGCGATCGCCCGGTCTGTCCCGTGTCCCTGATAAGTCGCGGCAAAAGAACCAAAGAACGTAACCTCGGCCTCTCCCGGCAGCTCACCAAGCACCTGCCTTGCCGCCCGTCCGATCCGCGCGGCTCCCGCTGTATGAGAACTGGAAGGCCCGACCATGGCCGGACCTATAATTGAGAATACATCTTTAAATCTCATAGTTCTGGTCTCCCGCTATCTGAATTCGGCCATGTACAGCGAATGATGTAAGGATGTCCATCCGTTCATTGTACAGCACCTATATATTATACTGCGTCCGCACCAAAGCTACACTATTACATGAATTGTGACCTATTATCCGCTGCTCTTATTTCGAGAAAAGCAACAGCCCGTCCCGCTCCTGCCAGCCGATACGGGTCCAGAAGCTGCGGCCCAGGGCATTATCTTCGATCACCATGAGATGGCATTTCGTTATGCCTGCTTCCCGCAGCTCCGCGAGGCAACGCCTCACCAGCTCACGGCCTGTACCGCTTCCCCGGCTGCCGCTGTCGACAGCCACATGATACATATAGCCTCGGCGTCCGTCATGCCCGCACATCGCTGTGCCCATTAGAGTGCCATCTTCCTTCACGCACACCTGGCTGATCCCCGGATTCCGCTCCAGATAACGGATAATATGCTCACGTGAGTCGGCTTCACTGAGGCCCATTCCGTCCGTATTCTCCCATAACTGATAAGCCGCGTCGTAATCGTCCCCTATCATTGCTCTATACATCATTCATTTCCCCCATTTCTAAGTTAATGACTCCACTTCACGCCGCACGCTTTTCTGGGCGTATGCATACCCATATACGGAAGAGATGAGCCAGCAAGGAGGAGTAACCCCAGATGAACCCCGTGTATCCTTATTATGGTGAAAAGACGGTCTGTCATGTGCAGCCTGTCGCTTTCCCCCCTCAGCACCAGGACCACCAGCCCGGGCTGGAGAGCGTGATGCAGCCGCCTCCAATCAGCGAGCAGCCGCAAGGCAGAAGCGGGCGGCTTCAGGGAAAGACCGCGCTGATTACCGGCGGAGACAGCGGTATTGGAAGAGCGGCGGCATTCGCTTTTGCCAGAGAGGGAGCAGATATTGCTATCGCCTATCTGGATGAAGCTGCCGATGCCGCAGCGACCCAGCGCCGGATTGAAGAGCTGGGTCGCCGATGCCTGCGGATCGAGACGGACCTGCGCCATAAGGAATGCTGCTTCGCAGCGGTAGAGCATACCGTGCGGACCTTCGGCAAGCTGGATATTCTGGTCAATAACCACGGCGTTCAATATCCGCAGAAGAGTATTCTGGATATTTCGGAGGAGCAGCTGTATCAGACGTACCGGACGAACATTTTCCCGTTTTTTTTCCTGACTCAGGCGGCGCTTCCGCATCTGCATCCCGGGAGTTGCATCATTAACACCGCCTCCATAACTGCTTACCGGGGCCACAAGGAGCTGATAGACTATTCGTCCACCAAGGGCGCTATCGTCTCTTTCACCCGTTCTCTCGCCTTGTCCCTCGCCGGCAGCGGCATCCGTGTCAACAGCGTAGCTCCCGGTCCGGTCTGGACGCCGCTGATTCCTGCCAGCTTCTCTGCGGAGGAGGTCAGTGCCTTCGGTACTGAGACTCCGTTCAAACGTGCGGCACAGCCTTACGAACTGGCAGGAGCCTATGTCTACCTGGCCAGCGATGATGCTTCTTATGTAACCGGCACCTGCATTCATGTTAACGGCGGGGACATGGTGACCAGCTGATCCATGTCCAGGCTTCAGCCGGTCATTCCGGCCGTGTTCATTCCCCAACCCGAAAGGATGTATAGCGATGAATCAACACAAGGATTTCAACCTGCCTTCTGTCCGCCTGAATGCGGGCATGTACGCTCTGACCAAGCTGTCGGCCGCCGGATTGACCTTCATCCTGATCTCCCTGTTCATGCTGATCCATGGCTATGAGAACGGAATTCCGTCCGGCTGGCCGGTATCGGTGCCTTATGCCATCTACGCCTACGGCCTACCGGCTGCCATCCTGGCCGATGCGCTGCTGCGCTTGTTCCGTTCCACCTCGCTCAGCCCGGCACTGGCCCTGTACGCCATTGCCGGCTATGGCGCCGGCCTGTGGCTCGCTGCGGAGCAGGGCGGCGACGCCCTCGTCTCCGGCCTTACTGGACTCGCAATCCTGCTGCTGTTCCGCATCGCCCAAATCGCGGGCGAACGCTTCCCGATCCTGCTTCCCTTCTTCGCTCTGTTCATTCCGCTTGTCTGTCTGGTCTTGTTCTGATCAGGGCGGGTTCAGGCGGGGGCATTGGGGAGGGCTGGGATAGCGGGTAAGGCTGGAGGCCGGGCTGGATGGGATCAGTATTCGGAAACCGCAAACCCTTCTCACCGCACATTGTGTTCGGTTTTCCGCATACATTGGGACCACACGCCTCCGTCAGGCCCAATATGGTCGGTTTTTCGACTATATTTGGACCACACGTCTCCGTCACGACCAATGTGGTCGGTTTTTCGACTATATTTGGACCACACGTCTCCGTCAGGCCCAATATGGTCGGTTTTTCGACTATATTTGGACCACACGTCTCCGTCACGACCAATGTAGTCGGTTTTTCGATTACATTGGGCCCGATGACCTCGCGCTGGCACATTGCGTTAACTCTTATCGTCCGGTGCATCGCGCTCAATAGGATGCCCGAAGCAAACAATTGGAGAAATGTGTCTTATTTCATCCGTTTCTGCCGTTTACAGGCAGGCAAGTGGAAAAGCTCCAACTAATAAAGTTAGTTTTGTCGCCTGGGGTGAAATGTGCTAAATTAAGTGCCGTTTATCCAACTAACGTCCCGCCAGAGCTCATCCGCTCATCAGCAGGTGGACAAAATCCACCTAATTATCCGCTCAAGCAGACAGCAGACTAACATAGACTTTGAACTCCAAGCAGCCCGTGCGCCAGAGCGAGCAAGAGCTTGAACTTGTTAATGAAATGTTGCCGGAGGGCTGGCGCTGTTGGTTGGAGACATCAAACCCGGTGCTTACACTTACAGCGCCTCGATAATATCCCCAGCGATCAGGGCGGCAGGATGGTCCCGCTTCCGGGCGGCGCGTTCTCCGGCCAGCCCGTGCAGGTAAACTCCGAACGCTGCGGCCTGATCCGCATCCAGACCCTGGGCCAGCAGACCGGAGATGATGCCAGTCAGCACATCCCCCGCACCGCCGGTACCCATGCCGGGATGCCCGGTGATATTGATATAGGCCTGCCCTTCAGGCGTTGCTATTACGGTATGGGCGCCTTTGAGCACAAGGATCACTCCATGCTCAACTGCGTAGGACAATGCCAATCCGATCCGGTCCCGCTGCACCTCCGCTGTAGATATTCCCGCCAGACGGGCCATCTCCCCCGGATGCGGGGTCAGAATAACCGGATGGCGGCGGCTCCAGCTCCGGTAATCGGCATCTGCCAGTATATTCAACGCATCCGCATCGATAACCATAGGACCGTCCGTCTCCTCCCACAGTCTGCGGAGCCACTCCGTATCTCCTTCGAACCGGCCCAGGCCGGGGCCGATGGCTATACAATCGCGGCTGGCACTCAGCCGCAGCACTTCAGCGGCCGTACCCGCTTTCCACTCCCCGTCGCCTCCGGCGACCGGGGCCAGCATCAGCTCCGGTACGGAACCGATCACATAGGGCAGCAGCTTCTCCGGCAGCGCCCAAGTTACCAGCCCGCAGCCTGCACGCAGTGCAGCGCGGGCAGACAACAGGCCTGCGCCGCTCATGCGCAGGCTTCCTGCTGCAAGCAGGACATGCCCGTAGGTGCCCTTGTGGCCCTCGGGCGAACGGCGGCGCGCCAGGTCAACCTTAAGGCGCGCCGTCAGTACTTCCGGCGTCAGCAGGCTGACCTTGACGCCGCCCTCCCGGGCAAGGGCAGCGGGTATACCGATGGAGCGGACCACGACCCGCCCGGCGGCCTCTGCGCCGGGATATTGCAGCAGCCCTCGCTTCAGGAACGCGAGGCAGACGGTCACTGACGCATGAATGCATGGCTCATGCGTCTCCCCCGTGTCCGCATCCAGCCCGCTGGGGATGTCCGCGGACACAATGGCTCTGCCGCTGGCGTTCGCAGCGGCAATCAGCTCCGCATAGGCACCGCGCGGGGCTCCCGCGCTGCCTGTGCCGAGCAGCGCATCTACGATGCCGCTGCATGCGGCAAGGTCCAGGGCATCCTTGCCGTAGACTACGGCAGGAATGCCCATGGCTGCAGCGGCATCACGCTGCAGCGCGGCTTCGCCGGCCAGCGACTCCGGCGCGGCCGCGTACACCAGCGTGACGGCGATGCCGGCCTCACGCAGATGCCTGGCGGCGGCGAGGCCATCGCCGCCGTTGTTGCCCTTGCCGGCGAGGACGAGCCAATGCTCTCCGCCGGCACCGGCAAGCATCAGCGCCGCATCTCCGCTGACGGTGAAGCCCGCAGCGTCAGTGCCGAAGCCTGGTGCCCCGCGCCCGCTGGACGCATCCGCTACGCCACCAGTTGATACCGTTTCGCTACTCCGCACTCCACCTCCAGCCGTGCCTGCTCCAACACGCCGTGCATTTCCACCAACTACACCCGCTCCGTCCCGCCCCACATCACTACCTGGCACTCCCGCTTCATTCCTCCGCACTCCACCATCAACCGCTCCAGCCCCCCACGCCCCGCCACCAGCCGAGCTTGCCCGGCGGCGGCACAAGGCGATGACCTCCTCGGCAATAGCCCGTCCGGCATTTTCCATCAGGGCGATGGCCGGGATGCCCAGCCGCTCAATCGTGTTGCGGTCGAATGCCCGCATCTCCTCCGCTGTCACTACATCCATTGGTCCAGACCTCCTTTATAGTTGCTTCGATTGTACTAAGTCCCGTTTCAGCAAACAAATGCCCCAGGTAGCTCATGGCGGCCAACGAGTAACGAGTAAGGATCGGCCTATACAGCAAAAAGTCCTCCCGCTACGAAGAGGACCTCTATGTTAGATAGATAAGGATTCACAACTACCTGCTTGTAATGATTCCAACTATTCAGTCCTGAGGACCAGATAAGTAAATAGGTAAATATAATTTAAAGTAAGCATACTTGCATCCATAGTTGTATTCCATACACCTACAAACACTCAAAAGCACAGCCTTCCTCTTCTAGTTGTAGTTTGTACAACTAAATCTGCCCGATTGGGGAGAATCCCGGCACTGAGGGAGTTTTAAATGTACAGACTACAACTAAACGGATAATCCTTGTAAAATCAGGCGTTTTAGTTGTACAGAGTGCGATTAAACCTGCCGCTGACTCTACCGCTGCCTTTTCACCTTCCGCCTCCGCGTACACTCCCATCAATACCCTACAGTAAAATCAATATCCTACAGTAAACCTGGCCCTGCTGAAATTGCCTTCCTCCAGCTCATCGATGACCGCCACAGCGAAGTCCTGGATGCTGATGCCGCTCCGGCCGTCTTCATCTACAATAAGCCGGTCGAGGCCGATACGGAACTGGCCGGTGCGGCGCCCGTCTACCAGAGCAGCAGGCGGACTAAGATACGTATAATCCAGCTCTGATCCTCTATAGATCTCATAGGCATTAGCATGAGCCGAAGCCAGCGCGCGGTAGTCCTCGGGGAATCCGGCGGTGTCCATCAGCCATTCTCCCGATTCTGTTTTGAGGCTGCCTGCTCCGCCGACAATGATCAGACGCTCAAGCCCAGCTGCCCGCATTCCCTCCAGCAGTGAATCCGCCACCCGCAGCAGATCATTCTCATGCCCCGCCGCCGGACCGAACGCACTGATTACCTCTTCATGCCCGCGCACGGCTGCCGTTACCGAGGCCGGGTCCAGCAGATCAGCAGCCACCACCTGCAGCCGCTCATGCTGGAGGCCGAAGGCTTCTGGTCTGCGTACCGCAGCCGTGACCTCATGTTTTCTTTTTAACGCTTCCTGTACGATGGCACTTCCAACCCTGCCCGATGCTCCAAACACTACAATATCCATTCTCCCGCTGCCTCACTTTCCTAATCTGCTATCCCTTATCATTACACGAGTTCACACTATTTATCGCCGCAGGAACATTCCCTGTGAAGCAGGCATTACCGGCGCGAACCCGTATTTGGCATACAGCTTGGCCGCTTCCCCGTCAGCAATGAGACTGATATATGCCTTCTCCGGCACACTGTCCAGGAATGTGCGGATTTCCCCCATGATGGTTTTTCCGAGACCCCGTCCCTGGAAGGAAGGCTTCACTGCTATATCCTTCACTTGAAAAAAACATCCCCCGTCCCCAATTACCCTGCCCATTCCCACCAGCAGCTCCCCCACATACACCGACACCGCAAAAGCGGAGTTAGGCAGTCCGGCGGACGCTCCCTCTATGCTCATCGGACTAAGCCCGGCTTCCTGCCGCAGCGCCAGATAATCCTCAACTGAGGGCAGCTCCTGCCGGATCTCCGGCTGTGCTGAATTTGTCATAATTCTCCTCCAATATCCTGCAATCTGCAAGCAGATCCCGCTGCCATACTGATACCAATATATATGTATTTGTTCAAAATTGAAACGCCCCGCCTCCTCCGGCGTACAATAACTCAAAACACAGCACTTGCTCTCTGAGGGCGGGCAGGTTATTCTTACCCCGTGTCCTTGGGTAAACTGTGGATAGACAAACAACACTATTATTTTGGAAGGTTGGTGAAGTAATTATGTCTCCTACAGGGAAACTATTCAAATGGGGAACTTTCGCTTATGAGGCTTTTCTGGCGCTGCCGATTATCGGGGGAAGCTTTGTCGTGGCAAATGCCTGGGCTCCGCTAGGAATCGCTTTTCTGCTGCATGCTGTAGCCATAATCATTCTGCTGAGAGAGCGCGGTCCGATCATCGGGAATGCAGTGGGCGTGGTCACCTCGGTGGTTGCCTTGATTCCTTTTGTCGGCTGGATTATGCATGCAATTACCGCTATTATTCTGCTCGTAGAAGGGCTGAGCGGATCACGGCGCAATCCACGTTACTGACAGTCAATCCAAAAAGACCTTCCATTGGTTTCCCAATCGAAGGTCTTTTTGGATTATCCTCATCCCCCAATACGGGTATCGGTCCGCCGGCTTCCGGTCTCTCCACTACCACGTGTATTTGCTGTGCTGTTCTCGAAACGTTTGCGCTCCGTGCGCTCCATCTGTACGATTTGGCCTTCATGCACCACGATGTGCAAAGAGCCGAATTCCATATCGTCGAGCAGTTCCGTGATCCGTGCAAGCCATACCTCATCCACCTTCAGTGGTTTAGCCATTCGCAAGCCTCCCTTTCCCGGTTAGGGAAGTAACTCCACTAAATTCCGTAATTACCACCTTGTATACTATGAATTAACTTAGCACGGCACCCAATAGCTGTCAATGCGCATTTTTGCGTACAAGCAAGCCTTTCACAATCATCGTCACGAGGGCCAGCAGAAGCAGCAAAGAAGCCACCGCGAAGGATGCCGAAAACTGATATTCGTTGTACAAAATTTCGACATGCAGCGGCAAAGTATTCGTCTCGCCGCGAATATGCCCGGACACCACCGAGACGGCGCCGAACTCGCCCATGGCCCGTGCATTACAGAGAATAATGCCATACAGCAGGCCCCACTTGATATTCGGCAGCGTCACGCGCCAGAAGATCTGCCAGCCGTGCGCCCCGAGTGTAATGGCAGCCTCCTCCTCCTGCGTGCCCTGCTCCTCCATCAGCGGGATCAGCTCGCGGGCCACGAACGGGAACGTGATAAACAGCGTAGCCAGCACGATGCCCGGCAGGGCGAAGACGATTTTGATATCATGGTCGCTTAACCAGGGGCCGAACCAGCCGTGCGAGCCGAACACCAGAATGAAGATCAGCCCGCCAATCACCGGTGATACGGCAAAAGGCAGATCGATCAGCGTGATCAGAAAGCCTTTGCCGCGAAAACGGAACTTGGTCACCGCCCACGCCGCCATGACGCCAAAGACCGTATTCAGCGGAACCGTAATCGCGGCGACCAGCAGCGTCAGCTTCAGCGCCGAGGCGGCATCCGGGTCGGTCAATGCGGCCCAGTAGACATCCAGCCCCCGCTTCAGCGACTCCACCAGCACAATGATCAGCGGCAGCGCAATCAGCCAGAGCAGGACCAGGCCGGCCAAGGAGATGAGCACCCATTTCACCGCTTGTGACTCTGTCGTAGAGGGCGATGACGCGCCTGTTCTCGGCCCAGGGACACGCAGGGGAACCGTACCGGCCATATTTATTCCTCCTAAAAGTTTTATGAAGCATCTACTTCATGACTACACATCGCAATAAAACTCGCTTCGGAAGCATACGCTTAAGTTTTGTTAGCATAGGCTTCCTGAATCTGCTTCGTGCAAAACTCACTTCGGAAGCATTCACTTAAGTTTTATGAAGCATATACCCGTTCTCCCTTATCGCGAGCTCCTCCGCGCCCAATGCTGAAGGCTGTTGATAACCAGCAGCATCAGGAAGGAAAGCAACAGCAGAATCAGGGCCACGGCGGTCGCTCCGGCGTAATCGAACTGCTCCAGCTTGGACATGATCAGCAGCGGGGCGATCTCTGTGCGCATTGGCATATTGCCGGAGATGAACACGACAGAGCCGTACTCGCCAATGCCCCGGGCGAACGCCAGGGCGAAGCCCGTAAGCAGCGGAGGCAACAGCTCCGGCAGGACAATCCGCAGGAAGGTACGCCTGCGGCCTGCCCCCAGCGTAGCAGCGGCTTCCTCCATATCCCTGTCCAGATCCTCCAGCACCGGCTGCACCGTGCGGACGACAAAAGGAATGCCGATGAACATCAGCGCCAGCGTGATGCCCAGCGGCGTGAAGGCTACCTTGAAGCCCAGCGGCGTCAGCAGGGAGCCGATCCAGCCGTTCTGGGAATAGAGGGCGGTCAGCGATACGCCCGCCACGGCTGTAGGGAGCGCGAACGGCAGGTCGATCAGGGCGTCGAAGATTCTTTTACCGGGGAATTCATACCGCACCAGCACCCAGGCCAGCAGCAGTCCCAGAACAACATTGATCAGGGCCGCAGCGCCCGCCGTACTCAGACTGACACGGTAGGAGGCCAGGACGCGCGCATCCGTAGCCACATCCCAGAACTTGGCCCAGCTCAGCCCCGTTGAATTGAAGAGCAGCGCGGACAGCGGCAGCAGGACAACAAGACTCAGATAGAGTACGCTGAACCCCATCGTAATCCCGAACCCCGGCAGCAGCTTGCGCCGTGACACCGTCCTTGCAGCAGCTTTGGTCGTGACATTCATGTGCCCATTCATCCTTTCCTGCCTTCGGCGTGTGGCCGATCAGCCTTGACGGGACCCGCCCTGCATAGATTCACCTTACCTGTTCCGGGCAGCTCCGTTCCGCATCTTACGGTCAGCTGCCCGGCACGTAGATTTTGTCGAAAATCCCGCCGTCATTGAAGTGCTTCGCCTGGGTCTCCTTCCAGGTTCCGAATTTATCCGCCAGGGTGAACAGCTTGATCTCCGGGAATTGATCCTTGAACCCGGCTTTCACGCTATCCAGTGTCGGACGGTAATAGTTCTCGGCAGCAATCTTCTGGCCTTCCTCGGTGTAGAGATATTTCAGGTAGGCATCTGCTACCTCACGGGTTCCCCTTTTATCGACCACCTTATCCACCACCGCAACCGGCGGCTCAGCCAGAATACTCTCTGACGGATTCACAATCTCGAATTTGTCCGGACCCAGCTCCTTGATGGACAGATACGCCTCATTCTCCCAAGCGATCAGCACATCTCCGATGCCGCGTTCCACGAAGGTAGTGGTGGACCCGCGAGCGCCAGTGTCAAGGACCGGTACATTTTTGAACAGCTTTTGCACGAATTCCTGAGCCTTGGCTTCATCATTATTGTTGTGGTCCAGCGCATAGCCCCAGGCAGCTAGATAGTTCCAGCGGGCACCTCCGGAGGTCTTGGGGTTAGGGGTGATGACCTCTACGCCCTCCTTCAGCAGATCCGGCCAGTCCTTGATGCCTTTCGGGTTGCCTTTGCGGACGAGGAACACGATGGTGGAGGTATACGGGGAGCTGTTATGCTCATATTTACTCTGCCAGTCCGCGCCGATCAGCCCAGCTTCCTGAAGCGCATCAATGTCATACCCGAGCGCCAGTGTAACGACATCTGCCTCCAGGCCGTCCAGCACGGCCCGGCTCTGCTTGCCCGATCCGCCATGTGATTGCTTAACTGTTACCTTCTGTCCGGTCTCCTGCTCCCAGTAGGCGGCGAAGGCCTTGTTGTAGTTCGCATACAGCTCACGCGTTGGATCATAGGATACATTCAGCAGCTCTACAGGATCTTTGGACTGTGTCTGGGTGGATTCCGGTGCAGCTGGCGTATTCGCAGCCGCTTCTGTTGCTGCCGGGGCCGCTGTTCCTGCACCCGCACTGTTCCCTGTATTACTGTTCCCGCAAGCCGTAAGCCCTGCCGTCAATATCAATGCAAACCCGGCGAGAAGCCCCTTCTTGATCCCTTTTGTCATCTTAGCCCACTCCCCATAATAGTCTTGTAACAAGCAATAGACGCAGGAAAGCCCGCTTGCGGCAAGTCAAACCGGTCTTGTAGACACGTATCTGCGAGCCTGAAGCAGGCGTTCCTCCGTCTGTACGGTAAGAACTTATTCTATTATTCCTACCCATTTAGTAGGTTATACAGCTATAATACTGAACGCTTCCCGCGCTGTCAAACCTTTTTTCACTTTGGATGAAAGACTACAATCGATGGGACCGGAGCAGGGAGCGGCTCCAGTTCCTGTAAGACCCACTTGTTATTGTTGCCCCAAAGTAATATCATTGCTACATCTTATAGGGGGAAATAATCATGGGAATGGATTTGGAGTATGGCCCCGCGCCGCAGGGACCGCGGCTGCACAGGCGCGTACTCAGAGAACTGGGCAGACGCATTCTGGAGACGTACAGATACGATACCACCTTATGGAGGACTGCGCTCAGCGGTCCTTGGATTCTATGCATTCTGGCTTTTTCTATAGTTATTATGGGTATTCCTACCGGACTCGGAAGCGCAGCGGATATTATGCTGGCAGCCGGCGCGGGGACGCTTGTTATGGCGCTGGCCGGCAATCTGCTGGCTGTGCTGCTCTCCCTAACTGGACTCCGCTGTCCGCATCTGTTCGCGGGCTCTTTGCTCAGCACCTATGGGGCTGTACTACTCATCCTGTATTTTTCCGATCTGGAGCTTGGAGCTGCAGCCGTTGTCGCCTGTATCGCAGCCTTGGCCTGCGGGATAGGGGGACTTGCGGCCGGTCTTCTGCGGACCCGGAGAATGCTCACCGGTGGTCTGCTGGCAGCGGCACTCTTCCTCTCCCCCTTCGCACTGGCCTATGGCTATGGGACGGGAAGCAGCCCGGTATCTGCACCCTCGCTTCAGAGTCTGGCGGCGGACGGACAGGTGCTTCCCGTAACGGCGGACGATCCCACCCAGCCGGGCGTCTATGAGTTCCACACCTTCACCTATGGCAGCGGCAAGGATCTGCAGCGCAAGGCGTATGGCAAGGATGTCCTGCTAGCCTCCGCTTCCGTAGACGCTACCGGGTATATCTCTTCCTGGCCCGTGCTGCGGACCCTGTTCTGGGGGTTCGATCCCGCTTCCCTCCCGCTGAATGCCAGAGTGTGGATGCCGGATGGGGACGGGCCTTATCCGCTGGTGCTCATGGTGCATGGAAATCATATGATGGAGGACTTCTCCGAGGACGGCTATGCCTATCTTGGTGAATTACTGGCCAGCCGGGGCTTCATCGCGGTCACCCTGGATGAGAATTTCCTGAATTATTCGGCCTGGTCGGGTATTCCGGACAACGACTTCAAGGCGCGGACCTGGATGATTCTGAAGCATCTGCAGCAGATCGGCAGCTTCGCGGAGCAGCCTGGCACCCCCTTTTACCAGAAGGTTGATTATGACTCTGTTGCGCTGCTGGGCCACAGCCGCGGCGGGCAGGCCGTAGCGATGGCTGCGGATGCGTCACGCTGGTTCAGCGGTGATCCGGCTCTGGACGCCCTTCAGCAGTTCCATATTACTTCAGTCATTGCCCTGGCCCCTACGGATAAAATAATCGACAGCAAGCAGGCCCGTCTAACCGATGTGAGCTACCTGACCCTGCAGGGCGCCCGTGACGGCGATGTGCATGATTTCTACGGGGACCGGCAATATATGCGTGCTTCCTACACCGGCAATACCCCTGGCTTCAAAAGCTCGCTCTATATTGCCGACGCTAATCATAGCCAGTTCAATACGGACTGGGGGCTATACGACCAGACGCTGCCAACCGGCCTCTTCCTGAAGCGCTCACGGATCATGGACGGGGAGCAGCAGCGGCAGATCGCCAAGATCTATGTCTCTGCCTTCCTGGAGACCACGGTGCACGGAAAGTCCGAATACCGGCAATTGTTCCGCGATTACCGTAGCGGCGCCCGGTGGCTGCCGGATACCGCCTACTATAACCGCTTCCAGAGCGGGAACTATATTACGGTGGCTGACTATGATGAAGACCGCAAGAGAGGTGCCGTCCAAGGCGGGACCGTCTCAACTGCCGGGCTTCAATGGAGCGAAGAGGCCGCGAAGGACCGCGAGCGGAACAATAAGCCCTCTTATGGTATTCTGCTGGAGCGCAGCGCAAGCCCGGATCAGGAGCCTGCGGATGCCGAGGCCGCTTACAGCATTAGGCTCAGCGACACGCTGACCCGGACGCTTGCGGAATCCCCTGCCGTAGAGGGGCTGACCTTCTCCCTGGCGAACCATAATTCCGATCCTAACGAGGACGGAGATTCCAAGCCGCTGCCGGAGGTTGAGCTCTCCCCGGATGTGGAGGTGGAGCTAACCGACAGCAAGGATACCGCCGCAAGAATCCCTCTGGACGAGGTGATGGACATTCTGCCGCTGCCGCAGACGGAATTTACGCTTAGTCCATGGCTGGAGGAGCGGATCAGTGACGGCAAATTCAGCAACCTCTCGGAGGCCGTCTACCAGACGTACAAGCTGCCCTTCGAGCTGTTCCTTGAGGAAGAGCCTGAGCTTGATCCGGACAGTCTGAAGGGTATCACCTTTTATCTGCAAGGGACAGAAGACAAGATTATGCTGGACGACATCGGCTTCTATGAGCGGGAGGAACCGCGGACAGGAGTGCATTAACCGGACATTATTCTATCTATAAAAAGCCCAAATTGCCCCCTGTCCGCCATATTCCGGCGGACAGGGGGCTTTGTTGTTCCTGCACATGGACACTTGTAGAGGTTAGTCCAGGGCTACAAGGCAGACAGGTGCCGGCACTTCCAGTTCATTGCCGGTAGGGATCAGCCGGCCGGTCTCACTGTCTATGCGGAAGGAGGCAATATTGCCGCTGTTCTGGTTAGCAGCGAGCAGCATGCCGCCGATCAGAGCGAAGTTGCGCGGTGTGCGTCCCCCGGAGATTACCCAGTCCTCCGCTTCCAGCAGACCTGTAGCATTATCGATGTGGAACAGGGCGATGCTGTCATGTCCACGGTTGGATACGTAGAGGTAGCGTCCGCATGGCGATACATGGATATCGGCAGCCGTATCATCACTTCCGGCCGTATAGTGCTCCGGGAGACTGCTGATGCTCTGCAGGAGCTTCAGATTACCCTGAGGCTCATCATTGGCGAATACGGTGACCGTATTGCTCAGTTCATTGACCAGATAGATCCATTGCCGCGAAGGATGAACCGCCAGATGGCGCGGTCCTGAGCCTGGAGGAAGCTCTACTTCCCGGTGAGTAACCAGCTTCCCGCTCTCCACACGGTAGAACACGATCTGGTCGAGGCCGAGATCACAGACCAGCACATGTTCACCCGTCTTGTCTGGAATCACGGAATGAGGATGGGGTGCATCCTGACGGTCACTGCGGATTCCCGAGCCTTCATGCTTCACCTGGGAAGACATCTCCTGCAAGGACCCGTCCGGGTTCAGCGGGAACACATTGACGTTGCCTCCCGTATAGTTCGATACGAATATGTAATCTCCCTGCGGAGCTACGGACACATAACACGGTGCACCTCCCCCGGTCGCTCTGCTGCCCAGCGGATGTAAGGCTTTGCTGCCGGGTTCAATGGCATAGGCATGAACTGCACCCTCATCCTGCTCGCTCACTGCATATAATACAGTCTGCGCTGCATTAACCGCCAGATAGGAAGGATTCAGGATCCCCTGGCTACCGCCCATAACCCTCATTTCTCCGGTCTCCTTATCCAGCGCACCGAGCAAGATGGCCTCTTTCTCCTCACTGTTGTACGTTCCAATATAGAATAACACTTCATTAGGCTGGTGCATGGCTGCGGCTCCTTTATTGTATAGTATATAAGCTTATATAACCTGTACACCCCTATTCTCACTCAGCGGGTGATCCTTTATTTCACTCTAACATCTTTATGTACCCACCACCATATCAGGGTTAAACAGCATAAATTTGGACAGACTGGAATACTAAATAAATGTGTGCCGGCAAAATTTAACACTGGTTTAAACGCTGTGCATAAGGTTAATAGTAACCATCGAAGACAACAAACACAAAAGGAGCTGAGAGTTAATGAGTTTACTATGGATGTTGATTGTTGGTGGCGTAATTGGTTGGCTGGCCGGGTTGATTATGGGTAGAGACATTCCAGGCGGAATTATCGGAAACATTATCGCTGGTATTCTCGGTTCATGGCTCGGCGGCATGCTGCTGGGAAGCTGGGGACCTAAGATCAGCGACTACTATGTCTTCCCATCACTGATCGGTGCTGTGGTTCTGATCTTTATCGTCAGCCTGATTCTGCGTTCGGTTGGCGGACGTAGCCGTTCTTAAGCTTAATAGCAGGCTTCATCTCTGAAGCAGCTGACTATACTTAGCAAGCAGACCCGCCGGGGTAGACCCCTGGCGGGTTTGCTGTATGTACCTCATTCTGACATCCGTTCATTATCTGCTATAATGAAGACAATAGTGACCGAAATCACAGAGAGGACAGTGAATTATGGGTAACATCAACCCCTCACTTCTGCATGTGGGCTCCACGCTGGGGGCCGTATTCATGGCGCTGATGGTGATTTTTATCCGCATGAAGGCCAGTGCCCGCCCGGTAACCATCCGCAAAATATGGATTCCGCCGCTTGGCATGTCCACCGGCTTCGCCATGTTTGTCGTACCGGAAGTGCGCTTCCCCTGGTGGTGGGCGGCCCTTGCATTCCTGGTCGGCTGGTTTATTTTTGCCTATCCGCTAATTCGCAGTACGCGGTTCGAAGAACGTGAAGGGCTGATCTATGCCCAGCGCTCCAAGAGCTTCGCGTTCATTCTGCTTGGACTGCTGCTGGTCCGCACCCTGCTCCATGAGTTCATCAACCGGTATGTATCTGTTCCGCAATCCGGCGGATTATTCTTCATTCTGGCCTTCGGCATGATCCTCCACTGGAGATTGTTCATGTATAAGCACTACACCGGAATGCTGCCTGCCGAGCCGCAGATTCCGCAGCCCCGGGTCTAGGGCCAAGCGGGGACGAATGATCTTCAATTAACAGGGGGTGTCCCTGGCAGCCACATGGATGACTGCCGGGAGCACCCCTTCCTTCTGCCTTCCCAAATGCCCATCAGCTGCATATTATAGTTCATAAGAACCCTGATACTCTAACCTTCCATGTGAATTGTGGCCAAATAACGGACGGCTATAGCGGGCATTTTCGGTGCCATGTCAGGTAACTTGCGATGAGATCAGTTAGAATAGTACCATACTTGTAGAGAGTGGGGACTGGGCAATTGAAAAGTAAATCGAGAAAAGTGGCAATCGTCGGCTCCGGCATGGTCGGCTCAAGCGTTGCCTATTCCATGGTGAATCAGGCTATATGCGATGAGATCATGATGATCGACCGCACCTACGACCGGGCCATGGCACAAGCGCTTGATCTCTCGCACTGCATGGACTTCACCGGAACACGCACCAAGGTCTATGCCGGCACCGCCAGCGACTGCGCGGGGATGGATGTCGTCATTCTGACGGCTGGCGCCAATCCCAAGCCCGGGCAGACCCGGCTGGATGTACTGGATGCCGCTGCTGTAATTACCCGGGAGATTATCACCGAGATTATGGCAGGCGGCTTCGATGGGATCTTCGTCGTCGCTGCGAACCCTGTAGATATTGTCACTTATATGGTCTGGCAGATCTCCGGCCTGCCGCGGCACCGGGTAATCGGCACAGGTACCTCCATCGACTCTTCCCGGCTGAAAACACTGCTGTCGGAGGTGTTCACGATTGATCCGCGCAGCGTCAACGGCTACGCCCTTGGCGAGCACGGAGAGTCGCAGTTCGTGGCCTGGTCCCATGTGACGATCGGCGGCAAGCCGATTCTGCAGATTATGGAGCAGCACCGCGAGCGCTTCAGCAGCCTGGACCTTATGGATATCGCCCGCAAGACGAAGGATGCAGGCTGGGAGATTTTTACGCGCAAGGGCTCAACTCACTTCGGGATCGGCAGTGCGCTCGCCTACATCACCCGCTCCATTCTGAATGACGAACACAAAATCATCGCCGTCTCCGCCATCCTGGACGGGGAATACGGACAAAGCGGCGTATGTGCCGGAGTGCCGGCCATTATCGGCAGCAGCGGTATTCAGGAATTGCTGGAGCTGAACCTCAGCGATACGGAGATGGCCAAATTCACTGCCTCCTGCAGCATCATCCGCGCGGGAATAGATAGCCTCACGCTGGAGGAGCAGCACTAAGCTTAACAGCACAGCCTTACAGCAAACACCCCTCTGCTATACACAGTAACCTGTGCGGCAGAGGGGTGTTTACGATTATTTTACCTGATATTATTGAAACTTCTCGATCTCGCTGCGCAATTCGCTCATTAGCTGGTTGAGGGATTCGGCTGAGGTTACGACCTGGCCCATCAGATTCCGCTGCTCGGTGGAAGCCTCCGCCACCATCTCGGCACTCTCGGCAGAATCTCTGGCAATGATCAGCATATCGGAGATGGAGGCTGTAATCTCCTCTGTCCCGGCGGACATCTGCTCATTGACGGCAGAGACGTCCTGAATTTGAACCGATACCTCACGGATGGACGAGCGGATATGGTCGAAGGAGGTGCCTACGTTTTGCATTTTACCCATCCCGTCGCCGATCTCAGCAATACTCTTCTCCATAGAGACCTCGGCCGCTCTGGTGGATTCCTGAATCTGACGGATCAGCTCCACAATGTTCACAATGGCACTGTTCGTGCGCTCCGCCAGCTTCTTCACTTCATTCGCTACCACGCCGAACCCGCGCCCGTGCTCGCCTGCTCTGGCCGCTTCAATCGACGCATTGAGGGATAACAGGCCCGTCTGATTGGAGATTTCCGAGATCACATCGATAATCTGCCCAATCTGTTCGGATTGCCCGCTCAGATTACTGATCAGAGCCGAGGTCTCCTCCGCTGCGCCGCTAATTACAGTCATTTGCTTAAGTGTGGATTGAATCTCCACGTAGCCGTTCTCGACCTCAGTGCTGACCGTCTCCGCTTGGTCGGACACATTAACAGAGGATTCCGCAATCCGCTGCAGCCCGATCGCCATCTCCTCCGTAGCTCTGGCCGCCTGCTCCGATCCCTTGAACTGCTCTCCCATTCCATGGGCGACTTCCTGGGCCACCGTCTCAATTTCTGCCGACGTATTGGAGGATTGGCTGGCGTAGTTCAGCACCCCTTCTGCAGATACAGCGACCTGCGCCACTGTAGCATCGATTTTACCGACAATGCCGGACAAGGATCCGATCATATCATTAATACTCTGGCTCATCTGGCCAATCTCATCACTGGAACGTACGGTTACCCGTTCGCTGAGCTGGCCGTCCGCCACTTTCTTCATCACCCCGGAGATTGCTGCAATCGGCTTCACAATCAGACGGGTCAGATACAAGGCCACGGCAATGACCGCCAGAATGATGATTACAATGAACAATGTGGATATCCGCTGGGCTGAGGTGACTTTGGCGGTAATCTCGCTTTTGGGAACCGTAATCAGCAGCTTCCAGTCTGTGCCCGGGACGGTACGGAAATAGGTAATCACCTGTTTGCCGTCTTCTCCCTTGTAGGCCTCCGAGCCCGCTTCCTTGCCGAGAATATGCTCTACGGCTTGCTTCATCTCCGTTGTCTTGGCATAATCCGCGATATTCTTGCCGATCCGCTCGGTCTCGGAGTAGGCGTAATAATCCCCCTTGCCCGAGATCACGTATCCGTAGCCGGTATCGCCCACGTGGATGTTTTTGCCCATCTCCATCAGAATGTCCGGTGTCACCGAGAAGGCGATGCCGCCGCCAAACTGCTTGTCCTTGTCCACGACCGGAACGAATACCGGGATAATATATTTACTGAGCTGCTCCAGATAAGACATCTCCGCTACCGCCGGGGCAAGACTCTTCTTGGCCTGCAGGAAATATGCCGATTGGCCTACATCCGCCGTAAGCTTAAGGGAATTAGCCAGAATGCCTTGCTTGTTAATGACACTGTAGCCTTCGGACTGCGTATCGCTCTCTTCCAGTACCTTGACCACAGGGAAAATAGTATCCGGTCTTGCGGTATCGAATTCAGGATGCTGCGCAATCAGCTCCTGGACCGCAGATGTCCGCGTATTCAGCCACTCTACGATCCGTGTGGTATTCATCTCCAGAATATTCTGGGCGAGCTCCTCACTGTCGTCTCTGGTCACACCCCCGAAATATTGCATGAAAAAGATCGTGACACCAAGCAGAGGTACAATAGCAATTGCCAAAATAACAAGCGAATACTTGCTTTGCAGCGATAGTGATTTTCCGTTCTTTGCATTCATTTTCAATTTTGACCATACGCTTGCCTCATTCACCGCAAAATCCCCCTAAAAACCCATTGTGGTCTTCCATATGCTGTAAATATATATTGATATATCGGCATAAATAGACAAAAAACATAATACATGCAATAAAAATAAGCCTTAAGACCCAAAAATTAGGATCATTAAGGCTTATACTTTTCATAATTATTTCATTATCGATTCATCTTACACGATTATACCGATTTCGGCGGCTGTAAGGCGCGCATGCTGTTCAGTACAGCGAGTACAGTAACTCCGACATCCGAGAATACGGCCTCCCACATGGTGGCTATTCCGAACGCTCCCAGCAGCAGGAAGACCGCTTTGACTCCCAGCGCAAAAGCAATGTTCTGCCAGACGATGGTCCGTGTCCGCTTGGCGATCCCAATGGCGGAGGCGATTTTGGAAGGCTCATCCGTCATGATTACAATATCTGCTGCTTCAATCGCCGCATCCGAGCCAAGTCCGCCCATGGCAATCCCGACATCCGCTCTGGCCAGCACCGGAGTATCATTAATCCCGTCCCCGACAAAAATGATCTTCTCCTTCGGCCCCTTTTCCCGCTCCAGCCGTTCAATCGCCGCGACCTTATCTCCCGGCAGCAGCTCTGCATGAATCTCCTTAATGCCCAGCTGTCTGCCGACAGACTCGGCTACAGGAGCGGCATCGCCGGTCAGCATGACCGTCTTGTGAATTCCCAGTGCATTCAGAGCCTGAATCGCCTTAAGGGAATCGTCCTTCACTTCATCTGCAATGACGAGATATCCTGCGTAGCGCTTATCTACAGCAATATGAACGATCGTTCCATACTCCTGCGGGGTCACGCTGGCAATTCCTTCACGCTCCATCAGCCGCATGTTCCCGGCCAGCACTGCCTTCCCCTCCACGGTAACGGCGATGCCGTGCCCGGAGATTTCGTTATAGTCGGTAATGGCTTCACCAGGAATAGCTTCGCCATAGGCTGCACGGATGGATTCCGCAATCGGATGGCTGGAATGGCTCTCCGCATAAGCCGCTACCCGCAGCAGCTCCTGCCCGGTGAAGCCTTCTGCCGGAACATTGCCGGTCACGGTGAACTGGCCTTTGGTCAAGGTTCCTGTCTTATCGAACACAACGATCTTCACATCATTCAACGCTTCCAGGTAGTTGCTGCCCTTCACCAGAATCCCGCTGCGGGAAGCCGCTCCGATCCCGCCGAAGAACCCGAGGGGAATCGACACGACAAGCGCACAAGGACAAGAAATAACGAGGAAGACCAGTGCACGGTAGATCCAGTCCGAGAAGGTCGCTCCGCTCAGAATCAGTGGCGGAACCACTGCCAGCAGCAGCGCTGTTATAACTACAACCGGCGTATAGGCACGGGCGAATTTGGTGATGAAATTCTCTGTTTTCGCTTTGTTATTCGTAGCATTCTGTACCAGCTCCAGAATCTGCGAGACTGCCGATTCACCGAAGTCCTTGGTCACTTCAATGGTAATCACGCCATTGCGGTTAATGAATCCGCTCAGCACCTGGCTTCCCGGCTGTGTCGAGCGGGGTACCGATTCTCCGGTCAGTGCCGAGGTATCCATCATCGCGCTGCCCTCAAGAATAATCCCGTCCAGCGGAACCTTCTCGCCGGGCTTAACTACGATGCTGTCCCCTACTCTAACCTCTTCGGGGGACACCTTGCGCAGATTATTGCCTTCCTTCAGATAGGCGAATTCCGGCCGGATATCCATCAGCGCTGTAATCGAACGGCGTGAACGATTCACGGCCATTCCCTGGAATAGCTCCCCTACCTGATAGAAGAGCATAACCGCGACGCCTTCGGGATATTCGCCGATGGCGAAAGCACCGATGGTCGCAAGGGCCATCAGGAAGTTCTCATCGAACACCTGGCCTCTTACAATATTCCGGGCAGCGGCGAGGACAACCTCACCGCCGACAATCAGATAGGCTGCTAAGAAGATCAGCAGCTCGGCAATTCCGCTGACCGGCAGGAACATCCCGGCAGCAGCCAGAACAGCACCGCCCCCCAGCCGGATCAGGATGCGGCGCGTATTGCCCTCCCCATGCTCATGGCTGTGTCCGTGGGCATGTGAATCCTCCTGGCTGTGGCTGTGCTCAGCGGCATGTGAATGCTGGTGCCCGTCTTCATGGGCACGCCCTTCTCCGTGGGCATGCTCATGACCGTGCGGTTCACCGTGGGTATGAACATGGCCCTGTCCTTGAACCGCTACACCGCGCACCTGAGCTGCACTCTCCGCAGACAACGGCTTCTTAGCAGCCCGCGAAGCTTGAACTGCCCGCGGCTTCACATGCGGCTCCAGCTTGGTAATTGTATGCTCAGCCTGCCCGGCGATCTCATCCGCAGCAGCCGCCGTTGTCTCCAGTATCATGGTCTTCGTGGCGAAGTTGACGGAGCAGGAGGACACGCCTTCAATCTTCTTGACCTTATTCTCGATTTTCATTGCGCAGTTCGCGCAGTCCAGCCCATCCAGGACCCATTTCCGCTTCACATTGTCTTCTACCGTACTCAAATGACTCATCTCCCTTGATCGAACCTATATATGAGTATTTGTTCATATGTTAACTTACACTTATTATATTCCCCTGAATCATGCAGTGTCAATGCATTCGGCCCACAGATTGTGGCAAAAATAAAAATAAGAAAAGCTTGTAATTTGCCTGCGTTCGCCATAATATTAACATATGAGCAATCATTCATATGTTAACTGAAAAGAGGTCCTACTAATGAACAATTCCAAAATGAACAACGATTTACACACTCACTCACATGCTGGATCACATGCTCATTCGCACGCTGACGGGCATTCCCATTCACATTCACACGCACCGGATAATAAGAAAGGCCTGCTGATCGCCTTAATCATCACCGGCGGTATTATGTTTCTTGAATTCTTCGGCGGCCTGTTCACCGGGAGTCTGGCTCTTTTGTCCGACTCGGGGCATATGCTCAGCGATACCGCCTCCCTTGCCCTTAGCCTTGTAGCCATGATTATCGCGGTGAAACCGGCATCCTCCAAGAACTCCTACGGCTTCCACCGGTTCGAGATTATGGCAGCCTTGTTCAACGGGGTGACCCTGTTCGTGATTGCCGGATTCATTATGTATGAAGCTTTCCAGCGCTTCTCCGCCCCTCCGGTGGTAGCCAGCGGAACGATGATGCTGATTGCCAGTGTCGGACTGCTGGCCAATCTCGTCAGCGCGTGGTCACTGATGCGCAAAAGCGGGGCTAAAGACAACATCAATATCCGCAGTGCTTACCTGCACGTGATCAGCGATGCCCTCGGCTCCGTCGGCGCACTAGTGGCTGGTCTGATTATGAACCTGTTCTCCTGGTATGTCGCAGATCCTATCATCAGCGTGCTGGTCGCCCTGCTCATCCTGCGCAGCGCCTGGGGTGTCATCAAGCAGGCCTTCCATATTCTTATGGAAGGAACTCCGCTTAGCGTGAATGCCGATGATGTCGAGAAGGCGCTACTGGGCATTGAAGGGGTTCAGGATGTGCATGACCTGCATATCTGGACCATCACCTCCGGCCTGGATGCCCTAAGCGGTCATCTGCTGATCAAAGACGGGGTGAATACGGAGCAGGTGCTGCAACAAGCACTTAAATTAGTGGAAGAGAATTTCGGCATCCAGCACTCCACACTGCAGATTGAGAATTCCGCTGTGAAGCACGGTCACCTTCCGGTCTGAGGAAGAGGAGGTAAGTGGAGGAGGCATACATTTCGTACACATACCCTCGCACTGGCACATGTATTAAGTTTCCTGAAAATGAGAAAAAGGGCTGCCCAAGCCATTACCTGGCTTTGGGACAACCCTTTTTCCTGTCACAACAATCTATTCATGCCGGATATGCTCATGGGTCTGCAGGAAGATCTGCTCTACATGTGCATCATTCAGCGAATAATATACGGTCTTGCCTTCCTTGCGGCGCTTCACAATCCGCAGATTGCGCAGATAGCGGAGCTGATGGGAGACTGCCGACTGTCCCATATCCAGTATGGAGGACAAGTCATGCACACATAGCTCCTGCTGGGATAACGCGTAGATAAGCCGAACTCTTGTCGGATCACCCAGTGCCTTGAACATCTCTGCCATCTTATCTGTAATCTCGCGGTCCGGCAGAATCAAGGCCATCGATTCCGGTTCCAGTTCGGAACCATTACAGGTGTTATCGCATTCTTCAAGTGCCGCTGGTTCCATGCTCCCGCCCTCCTCCATATGCTCATCCGGCATCACCGGCGCTTAATAGTATCTTCTACGATTAATTATAGAAAAAATGGCGTCCAATGTCCATGGAGAAGGGAATCTTATACCGCCTTACGCCAAAAGGCTATCAAGCCAGCTCCCAGGAACAGAAGCAGGCTCCCCGACACGACAATCATCAGGCTCTCCAGCGGCAGGTTGAAGGCGCCGAAACGTTCTTCGCCGAAGGGGGACATGGCCAGCACCGGCTGTACCCATGGATAATAAGGACCGTAGGTGGAGGAATTGGCAATCAGCATATTGGGAATGGTGAAGCAGACATTCAGCGCCAGCGGAGCGCCGAAGCTGCTCCAGCCTTGAGATATCGCCAGTTGCAGGGCAGCCAGCGGCAGGCAGGCAAACCAGCCTCCGAACAGGCTGCTCATCAGCAGCCCCCAGGGAACTCCCCCTTCTGCACCCCGATACCATCCCACTCCCAGAACCCCTGCAAGAAACAGCAGCTGAACCGCACCCAGCAGCGCTACAATTAATGCATATTTGGCAAAATATACGGAGGTCCGTGTAACCGGAAGCGCCAGGAGCTGCTTCCAGCCACCGTCACTATGCTCATTGCGGCAGATTAAAGCGGCGAAGAGTCCAGAGAGTACCGGAAGAAACAGCAGCGCATGTACCGCTGACATCGTACTCAGCAGAACCTGCCAGGTTATCACCCTATCCTCTTGCATGTCCGAAAGCGCACCAATCGGCAGAGAGACCAGCGGACTGAGCAGAATTAACAGCCAGGTACGGAATCCGGCTATCTTCATGCACTCCGCAGACATTATTCGCAGAAAAGTCCGCATATTCAGTCCACATCCTTTCGCGCGAAATGTATGGCTCCAGGCAGGATTACCAGGAGTCCAAGCAACAGGCCGGCTCCGCTGAACAGCCAAGGACGCGGATCACTCCAGGCTAAGGCAGGCCAGGAGAGCGGGAACCATTCCGTGAAGTATAACCCGAACGGGCTGACCAGTGACAAAGTCAACCCCACCGATACCGGAAGAGTCTGGTTCCGGCTGGATAGAGACAGCCACAGCTGGAGTGCAATGATAGGCATGGCCGCAGCATAAGCGGCGAAGCCCATCCGCAGGACGTCCGCAAGCGGTATCGGCTGAGCACCGAATCCGAGCAGCAACCCGAGAATGACAGTCCCCGCCGACAGCAGCAGGCAGGACACGATAAGCAGCAGCAGACATAGCAGCAGCTTCGCCAGGAACACAGCCGTACGGGAGACAGGCAGCGCCAGGAGCTGCTTCCAGGCGCTGGTCTGATGCTCGACATTCGCAATCAGGGAGCAGATCAGTGTGCCTCCAAGATACAGGGCAATCGGTACAAACGGGACGACCTCACTGAGCAGGCCACCCCACAGGTCCTCCCGGTACTGCCCGCGAAGATAGTCATAACGGAGGCCGAAATTCAGTCCCTGCATGGCGATGAGGCCCAGCGGGCCAAGGAAGGCGAGGAACCATATGCCTTTGCCGCGGATCTTAAGCCAGTCCGCCGACAGCGCACGCCACATCATAGCTCCCCTCCCCCAACCACCTGCAGGAAGAATTCCTCCAGAGATTGCCTGTGCTCCTCTACCCTGTAGATCGCGTGGCCCTCCTCGACCAGCTCTTTGACCAACAGCGATACTCTGGCATCACTCATCCGGGGCAGGACCAGCCGGCCCTCCTGCAGCTCGCCGCCGCAGCCGCGCCGCACCGCCGTCATCAGCGCAGTCTCCGGCTCGGATAACGCCAGGCGCAGATGGCCGGCCGCCTGCTGCTGGAGATGGGCAATAGTATCCTGGTAGACCATCTGCCCCTCGCGGATAATGCCGACCGTACCGGCCATCTGCTCAATCTCGCTCAGCAGATGGCTGGATACCAGAACTGTAATGCCCTGCTCGCCGGGCAGCCGCTTAATCAGGGAGCGGATCTCCTGTATGCCTGACGGGTCCAGCCCGTTAGTCGGCTCATCGAGAATCAGCAGCTCCGGGCTGCCCAGCAGAGCTGCCGCTATCCCCAGCCGCTGCTTCATACCCAGTGAAAAGCCCTTGACCGGCCGCTTCTCCTCCCCGGTAAGCGATACGATCTCCAGCACCTCGGCAATGCGCACCTTGGGCACACCCAGAATCCGGCGGATCGCCTCCAGGTTGTCCCATGCACTCAGATGCCCGTAATAGGACGGCGATTCCACCAGCGAGCCTATCTTGCGCAGAATCTGCATCCGGTTCGCACGCAGCTCCTTGCCGAAGATTTCAATCCTGCCGGAGGTCGGCTTGATCAGGCCGAGCAGCATGCGGATAGTTGTTGTTTTGCCGGCACCGTTCGGCCCGAGGAACCCGTAGATTTCCCCTTTTGTAATATTGAGATTCAGGTTCTTCACAGCCGCACGGCCGCGGTATTCCTTAAGCAGATTTCTTGTCTCTATCACTGTATCCTTCATTCTCTTCACCTCGGTAACAGCATAACGCCCCAAGGTTAAAAGCACGGAAGCAGCAAGTTTAAATTTTGTTTAAATTGTTCAGGCGTCCCGCTTCCAGATCACAACCTCGGTACCCTTCGCCGTACTCTCCATGCTCCATTCCAGGTCCATCCGCTTCAGCAGCAGATCGACAATCGACAGTCCCAGACCTGCTCCGGCGGAATCCGAGCTCTGCTCCAGGCCGCCGCCGTGATCCGAAATGATAATCACCCGGTTGCCCTCACGGATCTCCGTAAGAATTCCTACATATAATCCGCTGCGTGCATGACGCAGAATGTTCTGGAACAGGTTATCCAGCACCCTACGGAACCAGGTGTCATCGACCTCCCAATACAGCGGCGCAGCCTCCAGATCAATGTCAATCCGGTACCCCTCCTTCTCCCAGACGGGATACCAGGCGGCGGCGCTCTCCCGTACCAGTCTCAGCACATCCCGGCGTTCCAGAGTCAGCGCAATGCGTCCACTGTTCAGCAGATTGTAGGACAGCAGGTTCTCAATCAGGATGCCAAGGCTCTCAATCCGCTGATCCATCAGCTCCAGGGAGGACTGGCCGCGTGTTGACAACGGCTCCTTGCCCAGTACATGGAGGTGGCTGCGAATGACGGTCAGCGGAGTCCGCAGATCATGCGACAGATCGGCTACCAGCCGCTTGCGCAGCGCCTCTTCTTCCGCCTCCCTTGCACGGCCTGCCTTAAGCTCCGTCACCATAGTATTAAACGCTTCCTCCAGATGCCCGATCTCATCCGGCTTCCCCGGCGGAACAATCTGCGGTAAGCCCTCCTGCCCGGTGAACACCATAGCGGTCTGCAGCCGCAGCAGCCTTCTGCGGATCATGATGAAGAAGAACCAGGAGCTGGTGATGAACAGCAGGAAGAACACCAGCATGGCAATCGAATACCATTTATCCAGTCCTGCCGCATATTTGCTCTTCGTAATATCCTCAGGAATCTGCATAACCATGAAGCCCTCTGCGGCCTCTGCCCGGTCTCCTATAAATGCGACAATCGCCAGCGGCTTCAGCGCCGCACTGTCCTTCATGAAGGCTACCGCTTCAGCGGCGCTCCACTGGGCGGGAACAGCCGGAGCCTCTCCCGTCAAGAACAGCGGCGGTCCTGAAGGCTCTGTCACCAGCTGTGTTTTCCCCGCATGATCGACCCAGAATATTCTGGACAACGGATAGGCTTCGCTTAAGACCGACAGCCGCCGGGTGATATCCGCAGGGGGCTGGTCAAGGAGCTTGCGGGCTTCCTCATGCCACATCATCTCCAGCTTATCCACACTGGAATACTGCTTATACTCCTTGGGTGGACTTGTATGAGTAAGCCCCCCGAAGATGCTGTACACTGCAATCGTCAGCGGAATAACAACCGGCACGAACAGCAGTGCAGCTACGATAATGAGCAGATAGCGAAAAAGCAGCGAACGGTGCAGCAGCTGGAAACGCCCTGCCCCCTTCACCCTCTCACCCGGTAGCCGATTCCCCTCACGGTCTCAATAATCTCCGGCGCGGCCGGATCAAGCTCCAGCTTCTCGCGCAGATAACGGATATGTACCATCAGCGTCTTGTCGCCGTCGATATAGCTCTCCCCCCAGACCGCTTCATAGATCTGCTCCTTGGTCAGAATCTGGCCCAAATGCCGCAGCAGATAAGAGAAGATCTGAAACTGCTTGCCGGTAAGCATAATCTCCCGTCCGGTCGCAGCTTCCGTGACCACACTGCTCCCCGGTCTGACAACCAGATGCTTAAGGGTCAACTGAGCGGGCGCAGCAGCGCCGCTTCTTCTCAGCAGAACCTCGATTCTCGCCGCCAGCTCATCGGGATGAAACGGCTTGGTCAGATAATCATCGGCGAAGTCCAGCCCCTGAAGCTTATCGTCAATGGAGGTGCGCGCCGAGAGCATCAGAACCGGCAGCTCCGGATAAGCCCGCTTCAGCCGCTGGCCGACGGTGAAGCCGTCCAGCCCCGGCAGCATCACATCCAGAATCGCCAGCTGGCAGCCCTCTGCGGCTTCAAGCGCTCCGTCCCCGCTCTCCAGCCAGCGCACAGCATATTCCCGTTCCCGCAGATCTGCCGCTACGACACTGCCGATCTCCCGGTCATCTTCTACGTACAATAGGGTTACACTCACGTTGTTCTCCATCCTTTCTTCCTTCTAAGTGACATCACAAATCCCCGGATACCGGCAGCCTTGGGGTCTGCCTGCATCCGGGGAGAATCATCCTTACTGTTCAGGCCGTAATTCCGAATCGCCCCGGCGGCTTATCCTCCGGCAGCCCGAACAGATAGCCTTGTCCCAGATCCATGCCCAGATCACGGCAGACCAGGAATTCCTCACGGCGTTCAATGCCTTCGGCCAGCAGGCTTGCACCGAATTGTCCTGCCCTGGAGATAATCTCCCTTAGCATCCGCTGCTTCTCCTCATCCCGGTCACAGAAGCTGATCAGACTACGGTCAACCTTGACATAATCGGGCTGGAGGCTGGACATCAGCTCTAGCGTCGAGTAGCCCGCGCCGACATCATCCAGCGCAACCCGCATCCCCTGCTGTCGGTATTCGGCGAAAATGGCGCGCAGATGTGCAACATCGCTGATCTGCTCCGTCTCCACTACTTCAAATACATAATCCTCCGGGTTCTGGTCCAGCCTCCGGATCGCCTCGAAGGTATGAGTAAGACAATACTTGGGATTATAAATAGAAGAGGGCAGGAAGTTAATGAACCGCTTAATGCCCTTGGGCAGCAGCTTACTGCCGGTCTCTATCGCCGAGATCCGGGCGGCCCGGTCAAGGAAGGAATGAAACCCTGTACGGCGGGCAATTTCAAACAGCTCATAGGGCTGAAAATAACTGCCCTGGGGCAGCGGGCGCAGCAGAAATTCAAAGCCGACAATCTCCTCGCTGAAATTCACAATCGGTTGCATGTGGCTGCAGAAATCATGGCTCATAATGATGGACACCAGATTCTCATTAGCGAAACGGACCTTCAGCTGATCGAAGGTCAGCCACCGGTCCGGAGCCGCAGGGGCGCCTTTGCTCTTAACGCATACGGATAAGGAGTCCGCTATGTCCTTAGCCGCCACCAGCATTTCTATAAGCTTCAATAGCTCTTCCTTACGATGATATGGAATGATACAGGTCTTGCTTGTCTGAAATGCTTCATAACCGGCATTTCGGATGGCAGCAGCCAGCGGATCAGAACAGGGGCGGAGCTTCAGCTCCCCTTGATCCTCTATCGGGTCGATGTCAGCACAGTCAACACAGTTCATGCCATTCCCCTCCGCTTCATGATGTCGATAACCTGAGGTCATTATAGCATGATTCCTCCGGCACAATCAGGAAAGCAGCAGCAGAAAGGGCCCCCTATGAACCATGAAGGTCCCTAAGAGGCCCGGGTTGCCGGGCTATATAATACTTAGGCTTAGGCGGGACTTATCCGTTACCGGACACCGCCACCTTTTTGCCAAAGACAGCCGCTTAAGACTGCCACACCCCATGCTCACCGTTCTTGCCCATATATTCAATCCGTGACGGAGACAGCTCAAGAATGACATAATCGGGATCATCCGGTCCCTTGAACCATTTCTCCAGGGACTCATTCCATACCTTAGAGCGCAAGCTATCATCCTTCGTCACAGCAACCGTAGCTTCAATCTCCAGTACATCCTTGCCACCGCCCTGTTCATAGCCCAGCAAGAGACTAGCATTCGGATTATCCTGAAGCTCTTCTACCTTATGAGTCTTGCGGTTAGTTGCCAGATAGATGGACAGTCCGTCATGAAATATCGCCATGTAACGCACCTTAGGCTTATTACCGGCCTCAATCGTGCCGAAGGAACCGAACCTGTTGTCGTCCAGCACCTGTATGATTGTTTTCTCCAGCTCTTTGTTATCCATTGACGTCACAGCTCCCTTCAAATTCATGTGAATATAAGTTTATATATTCACGTCCACGGTTTGGATTTATGATTAACCTGTGCCTAATATAGTGTACCCTTCCCGTTCATTCTGAATCCCGGCATCTGTTCATAAATTGATTAATAAGGAGTCTTATCCTTGAAAAAACTAATCTGGATCGGCTGTCTCTCCTATTTCGTAATCGGCCTCGCCCATGTCGTCCTGGGCTCCATTCTGCCAGTGCTGCTCCAGCATTATGACCGCAGCTACAGTGCAGGGGGCGAGCTGATCTTCAGCCAGTTCGCGGGCTTCCTGGCCGGCGTACTGGTCTCGCCGCTGCTGAACCGGCGGTTCGGCAAGCGCGGCGGCATTCTGATTGCCACCGGCCTGCTGTTCTGCGCCGAAATTGCCTACGCCTTCCTCCCGCCCTGGGGCTGGATGTACGTAATTGCCGTAGCCGCAGGGTTCGGCTTCGGGATGATCGAAGCCGTCATCGGCACGATTATTATAGCCGCAGTCACCGAAGGAACGGCGGTTGCCATGAGCAGGCTGGAGGTGCTGTTCGGTGTCGGGGCGCTGATCATGCCGCTGGCGGCCAGTCCGCTGATTGCCGCAGGACAGTGGAGGCTGGCCTTCCTGATCGTTGCCGCCTGCTCCCTTCTCTCGCTGCTCTTCTGGGCGAAGAGCAGATTCGGCCCGCTGGACAGCGCGCTGAATGAGCGGCCTGCCCGCCCTGACCGCGCGGCGGCAGCGGAAGCGGGAACCACCAGACGGTCGTCCTTGCCCTACAAGGGCAAGCAATGGGTCGTGCTTGGCTTGTTCATTCTGTTCTTCTTTCTCTATGTAGGCACCGAGATGAGCCTGGTGAACTTCATGCCGGCGATCTTCATCGCGAAGCTGGGCATGAGCGAGGCCGCGGCTGCGCTCACGGTGACCTTCTTCTGGCTGGCCATGTCGGCAGGCAGACTGTTCGCCGGTGTCATCGCCGAGAAGATTTCCTACCGCATCTATGTGCTCATCAGCTGCTTTGCCGCTTTGCTGCTGCTCGTTATTTTCCCGTTCGCCGGTCACCGGCTTGCCGCATTTGCGATCATCCTGCTGCTTGGCCTGTTCATGTCCGGCATCTTCTCGATCGCGCTGGTCTTCTCCAGCAAGCTGCTGCCCGGCGCGGAAGAATCGACGCCCAGCATTATGATCGCCTCCGGCGGAATTGGCGGCGCGGTGCTGCCGCTGCTGACCGGCTGGTCCATGGATCATATGCAGATTGCCCAGACGTCGGGGCTATTGGCCACTTTTGCCGCCCTTTTATTCCTCCTAAGTGTGACCGCCTGGAGAATCGGGTAATATAGCTAACAAGATCCATATTCTGCGAAGAAGGATGGAACACCCACATGGTTGAACTGCATTCTGAACCCACCCTGCATACAGCGTTGCTGCAATTTATTTTCCCCTTCTCCATCAAGCCCGGACAGGATAAAGAGCTGATAGCAAGTCTGCAGAAGGATGGGTTCACGCGTTTTTTTCTCGATAACAAGGAACTGGAGAATGCCTATTACGGAGAAGGCTACTGCGTGTCCCATGAGAAAATGGAGCGCAGCTATCTGCCGTTTGCCGCTCATGTGCTGTTTCCGCGTGAGAAGGACAGCGATTCCTTCCGCCGCTTTTCCCGGGTAAACGATCTGCCGTGCCGGCTGGAAATGCTCTTCGAGTCTGTGAATTTCCGGATTCTGTCCACCGATGTGTTCCTCTGCCCATTTGAGCTGGGCTTTCTGACCATAAGAGTGGCTATCGAGGAGAAAAACCTTCCCTTCAGCACTGTGCTGGAATTCGCTGACCGGTTCCGAACACTGGAGGATGTGTGTTATCAGGATAAACATGCCTTTATCCATTGCCAGGAGAAGTCCTTCGGCCGGGTGGAGGATTTCGTGTTCAAGAATCTCGTCTCCGGTCTGGAGCCGTTTCTCGACCCTGCGGAGATTGATGGCGCGTATTTCGAGACCCTGCCTTTTTTCGTGGATGAACGGATGCTGGTGCAGGCCTTCTATGGCTTCAACCGTGAGGAAGAGCTGGATGAGATAAGTGTAGAGCTGCGCTACCGTGCCTCCCAGCTGGATGGGCTGACTATAGACGGTAAACCTTTTACCAGTGCGAGTGATCCTGAGTATATCGAGCAGTACACCCGGGAGCATTGCTATAGCCGCTGGGGGCCGGACACCTATTATATGACGAACGAGCAGACCTTCTGCTGCCTGAGCCGGGCGAAGCCCGATATTGCCACGGAGCTGGTCAACCAGATGTACGGAGAGTATTATTATGGACTGCTGCTGAGTATTTTTCATAAAATCGTGCTGCTGAAGCTCGCCAATCTGCATTCCCGGCTGCGCATCAACCACGATTACGACGAGATCGAGAATCTGATCTTTCTGATCAATAAATTTTCCGCCAAATTCTATTTTCTGGAGCTGATCTCGCAGTCGCAGGGGCGGGAGATTTTTTTCCAGCTGCGCAAGGTTTACGGCAATGATGCTCTGTTCGATGAAGTGAAGATGACCCTGAATGATCTGTTTCAGTATCAGGACAAATTCCAGGCCAAACGCCGGGATACGCTCCTGATGGTGCTCACCGTATTTACGGTCATCAGCGGAATCTACGGGATGAATCAGGTCATCGAGGATCTGAAGGGCCAGATCGACTGGAGCAAAATGCTGGAGTACTCCGTATTCGAATATCTGGCTCTGTTCCTGACCTTTTCGGGGATCGCGGTCAGTATCGGCTTAACACTGCGGGAGGCGCGGAATGGAATCCGCAGCCGCCGCAAAAGGCGGTACTATGATAAGGATTGAATAGACGGCTCTGGACAACCGCGAAGCTGCCGTCTATAATACACCGTAAGAACATAGCAATACCCGTGAACTTTATAGAACCAGGGGTGCTGGAATTGGCCGGCTGAGATTGTATCCCACAAGATACTGACCCTTATACCTGATCTGGATAATGCCAGCGTAGGAATCTTCATTCGGCACAGTGCCTTAAGCGGTACTGAAGCTGAAGTCCCCTCACGCAAGTCACTGGCGTCCCGATCTTCGGGACGCTTTTTTGATTCTAAGGATGTACAGGAATAAGGTTTCTGTAAGCTCTGAAGACCAGGGGTTGCTGGAAGGAGAGAGAAAGAGAAATGGGAGTCAAAAAAACAGTCACACTACTGCTCAGCTCCATGCTGCTGCTCACCGTAGCGGGATGTGGCGGCGGGAACAACAGCGGCAATGCAGGAGCCAGCGCACCTGCTGCCGGGAACAGCACGGCTGCGCCTGATGCATCCGCAGCCGCACCCACGGATGCACCTAAGGCGCTGACGCCGGTCAAGATTGCCCTGGACTGGACGCCGAACACGAATCATACCGGCCTGTATGCAGCTAAGGAGCTTGGCTATTACGCGGAGGAAGGTCTTGACGTTCAGATTGTACAGCCTGGTGCTGCCGGGTCCGACACGATGGTCACTTCCGGTGAAGCCCAATTCGGCATCAGTGCCCAAGAGGCGCTGACCCTGGCTCGTCTGCAGGATGTGCCGCTGGTATCAATTGCTGCAATCATTCAGCATAACACCTCCGGCTTCGCGGCTCCGAAGGACCGCAATATTAAGACGCCGAAGGATTTTGAAGGTAAAACGTACGGAGGCTGGGGCTCCCCTGCGGAGCAGGCTGCCATGAAAGCCATCATGGACCCCGAAGGCGGGGATGTCTCCAAGGTGAAGCTGGTGAATATCGGCGAAGCGGACTTTTTCACAGCCGTGAAGCGGGATATTGACTTCGCCTGGATCTTCTACGCCTGGACCGGGGTGGAAGCTGAGCTGCGCGGGGAGCCACTGGATATGCTGTATCTGAAGGATTACGCTCCGCAGCTGGATTACTACACCCCGGTACTGACGACCAGCGAGAAGGAGATCGCCGAGCATCCTGAAGTGGTGAAGGCATTCCTGAAGGCTACGTCAAAAGGCTATCAGTACGCCATCGACCACCCGGAAGAAGCCGCGACGGTCTTGTCCGATGCTGTACCTGATCTGGACCCCAAGCTGGTGCTGGCCAGCCAGAAATGGCTTAGCCCGAAATACAAGGAAGACGCCCCGCGCTGGGGTGAGCAGAAGCTTGAGATCTGGAAGAATTACGCCGACTGGATGTACGGCCTGAAGCTGCTGGATAAGCCGCTGGATGCGGAGAGTACGTTTACGAATGAATTTTTGCCGGAATCATAATGAACCCGCATGGCGGGAATCTTACACTTAACTTGGAGAGGAAGGATTCATCATGGCTAACACACTGCTTAGCATTCAGGTAATTCCCAAGACACCGAACAACGAGGATTCCATCCCTTACGTGGACAAGGCTATAGAGGTCATTCAGAAATCAGGCGTGAAGCATCAGGTGAATCCGCTGGAGACCACGATGGAAGGCGAACTGTCCGAGCTGCTGGATATCGTGCGTGACATGCATGAGGCGCTGATCGCTTCCGGCAGTCCGAGTGTGATCTCACAGATCAAGATCGCCCATAATCCGGGCGGCATCAGCATGGATAAGCTGACGGAGAAATACCGGCCGTGAGAAGCACCTGGAAGCTAGTGTGGCCGCCCTTTGTGGCGGTCCTCTTTTTTGTCGGGATATGGCAGCTATCGGTCATGCTGTTCGACATCCCGGCCTACCAGTTGCCGAGTCCCACGGATATCGCGCGTGAGTCGAAGAACAACGCCTCCGGGATCTGGGAGCACACCGCTGCTACGCTGCGGCTGACCCTGATCGGCTTCCCGGTCGGCACGGGCATCGGCCTCTTCACCGCCCTGCTGCTGCATCTGCTGCCCTGGCTCAAGAGAGCGTTCTATCCGCTGCTGATCCTCAGCCAGAATGTGCCCTCCCTTGCGCTGGCCCCGCTGCTGATTATCTGGTTCGGCTTCGGCCTGCTGCCCAAAATCATCCTGATCACCCTCGTCTGCTTCTTCCCCGTAGCTGTTGCAGCCATGGGCGGGCTGGCCCAAAGCGACCGGGTGATGATGAATTATATGAAGATGGCCGGTGCGGGCAAGTGGCAGATCTTCACCAAGCTGGAGCTTCCCGGCTCGCTTCCCTCTCTGTTCTCGGGCCTCAAAATCTCCGCCACCTATGCCGTTATGGGCGCGGTGGTGGCCGAATGGATCGGCGCTGACAAGGGCATCGGCTACTATTTGCTGCTGCAAAAGGCCTCTTACCGTGCGGACCGGATGTTCGTAGCCATCGCCATTATCGTGCTGCTAAGTCTCGTATTATTCGCACTCATTGCCCTGCTGGAGAGATGGCTGGTGCGCTGGAAGCCGCGCAAGGAAGCTTAAGAAGCACGAGAGGATAATCCAAAACGGAATCAGAAATAATCAACTGAAGGAGGCTAAGCCAAGTGTCTGAGCTTACGAGGATTGAACTGGATAAGGCGGACGGAGACGGACGCCCTAAGGTAAGGAATACACCGCCTGCACTGGAAGTCAGCGGCATCTCCAAGTCATTCACGCACCGCCGCCGGGAGACGCAGGTGCTGAATCAGGTGTCCCTGACCGTGGAGCCGCAGGAATTCGTCTCCATTGTCGGCCCGTCCGGCTGCGGCAAAAGCACGCTGTTCCATATTATCGGCGGCCTTACGCTGCCCGATACTGGAACCGTACGCATGAACGGCATCCCGGTGACCGGGCAGCGCGGTAAGATCAGCTATATGCCGCAGCAGCCCGCGCTGTTTCCGTGGCGCAGCACACTGGACAACGTCCTGCTTGGCGGCGAGCTGCAAGGCGCCCCGCAGCGGGAGGCCCGCGAGGCTGCGCGCCACTGGCTGGCGAAGATCGGCCTCGGCGGCTTCGAGCGGGCCTACCCGCACATGCTGTCCGGCGGCATGCAGCAGCGGGCCGCCTTCCTGCGGGCCATGCTCGCGCCGCAGGAGCTGATGCTGCTCGATGAGCCGTTCAGCGCGCTCGATGCGCTGACGCGCGAGCAGATGCAGCGCTGGCTGCTGGAGCTGTGGGAGGAGAACCGCCGTTCCGTGCTGTTCATCACGCACAACATCGAGGAGGCGCTGCTGCTCTCCACCCGCATCTACGTCTTCTCGGGACGTCCCGGCTCCGTCCTCCACACCGTGGAGGTCCCCTTCCCGCGTCCGCGCCGCGAAGAGATCGCCGATTCGCCGGAGTTCCTCCGGATGCGGCGCCAGCTCTCAGAGTGGATGCGCGAGGAGCAGGCGAAGAGCCAGAGCTAAGAGGGGTTGCTGCGCTGGTGATTTGGCACTACCTGTAGTCTGTAGCGGCATAACTCTGCCTGATTGTATTTACTACAATAGAATCTGCAATATTCCAGGCAAAATTCACTTCTGCTGTATTTTATACAGCAGATTTTTGTTTACTTGCCCATAAACACCACTTTCGCAGATTTCTGCTGTACAGCGTACAACAGATTCGATTTTGCTGCGGATTCAGGGGACATCTGTTGTACTAATTACAATTGAGCTAATTTAGCCGCCTTACATCCAGCCCTTCTCCTCCGCCAGCCGCACGGCTTCGATCCGGGTCTTGACCGCAAGCTTGCTGAGGATCTCCGAGATGTAGTTGCGGACGGTGCCGTAGGAGAGGTGGAGCGCCGCGGCGATCTCTCCGGCGCTCCGGCCCGCGGCGGCCAGCTTCAGAATCTCCCGCTCCCGGTCCGAGAGCGGGTTCTCTTCGCGCAGGCTGCCGAAGACCAGCTCGGGTGAGACCTCGCGGCCTCCGGCCATCACGCGGCGGATGGCATCCGCCAGCTTATCCACCGGCTCATCCTTCAGCAGATACCCCTGAATTCCGGCCTTCACCCCGCGCTCGAAATAGCCGGGACGGGCGAAGGTGGTCAGGATAATAATCTTGGTGGCGCAGCCCCGCGATTTCAGTATCTCCGCCACCTCCAGGCCGCTCATCAGCGGCATTTCAATATCCATCAGGCATACATCCGGCTGGACACGTTCGATCAGGGCCAGCGCCTCCGCCCCATCCCCGGCTTCGCCCGCCACCTCAATATCATCCTCCAGATCAAGCAGCGATGCCATTGCGCCGCGCAGCAGCCGCTGATCCTCGGCAATTATGATCCTGATCATGCCGTTTCCCCATCCTTTCCATTAACTACCCGTGGTATTACCACCGTCAGCCGGGTTCCCCCGCCGGGTCCCGGAGCAAGCGTCAGCGAGCCGTCAATCAGGGCCAGCCGCTCGCCCATCCCCTTCATGCCGTTGCCGTCCCGGCGCTCCGTCCCTTGCGAACCGCCGGCTTCTACCCCTATGCCGTTATCCTCCAGCGTAATCTGTACCTCGCCGGGTGTCATTACGATGCTAATCCGGCACTGGTCCGCACGGCTATGCTTGACGATATTGGTGATTCCCTCCTTGATACAGAGGCTGAGAATACTCTGCGTCAGATCGGATACGCCCGGCAGTGCTGCATCTCCCTCTACCTCAAGCGCGATCTCCGCGCTGCGCAGCATCTCCGTCGCCTCGGCCAGCTCTTCGGCGACTGAGACCGCGCGCATCTCCGAGACCAGCTCCCGTACTTGGCGCAGCGCAGCCCGTGAGGTCCGCTGGATCTCTCGCGCTTCCGCCTGCGCCCGCTCAGGATTCTTGACGACCAGCTTCTCGATCAGCTGGCTCTTAAGCGTAATAAGCGACAGTGTGTGTCCCATCGTGTCATGCAAATCGCGGGCGATGCGCATCCGTTCCTCGCGCTTGATCATTTCCTTGATCTGCTCGTTGGCCTGGTCCAGCTCCTTCTCCAGCACCCGCCGCCGGTTAATGGAGCGGATGCCGAAGGGCGTGATCAGCATCATTAGCGCAAATGGCAGCATGAACAGGATATCCGGGCCATACACCTGCGGCAGATAGAACAGGCCCAGTCCGGCCAGCACGGCGGTAAACGCCGCCAGAGCCCGTCTGAACCGGCGCATATCGGTATACCAGCCTACAAAGTTACTGGAGAAGAAGCCCATATACATATTGTAGGGGCTATAGACTACGGTTAGCACGACAATAATCAGCAGCTGCAGTCCCAACCAGGCCGTATACATTCTATCTTCCGCCCAATAGAGCTGGCGGTACGTCACCAGGAACAGCAAGAGCAGCGCATAACCCGCCATCAGCTTATAGCCGCTGTAGCCAGCGAAATTCATCACCGGGAACACCAGATAGATCAGCCAGATATAGGGGAAGAAACCGAACCTTTCCGGAAAGACCCGGAACTGCTGACGCGCCACCATGGATTACACCGCTTCCTGTTTTCGCCTTATATAGACCGATAATAACATAAATACAGCCAGGTAACCGAGCAGCAGCAGCACGGCCTTCCACGACGGGGAACCTCCCGCTACAATCGCCCAGGCCCCAGCTCCATAATTGTAGGACGGCAGCCAGTTCCCGATCTTCTGCATCAGCTTAGGCATAATGTCGAGAGGCATCCACATGCCCCCGGCCACCGCCAGCCCCATATAGAGCACATTGCTCACTCCGCTCGCCGTATCCACCCGCTTCATGGACCCGATAATCGTACCCAGCGCCAGAAAAGGCAGAGAGCCAGCAAGCAGCCACAGTCCGCTAAGCAGCCACTCCGAGGCAGTTAGCGATACCCCGTTAATCAGATACCCGGCTGCGAAAATACACAGAATCGAGAACAGATGCATGACGCTCTGACCGAACATTTTGCCGAAAAAATATACTGAGGACGGCAGCGGAGTAATGCGGATAAACGTATTCCAGCCCTGCGTCTGCTCCTGCACCAGCCGGATGCCGAGGGTCATAATCGCCGAGCCCATCACGCTGAAGGCCGCCATCGACATCAGATAATGCGCCTGCCACTGCTTCGTATCGTCCGCCCCCGTATTCACCACCCGCGTGAAGATGAAGTAGAACATAATCGGCATGAGCAGCGACCAGAATACATAATAGGGATTGCGGATAATCCGCAGCAGCTCTGCCTTGCACTGGGCCATCATAGGTTTTATCATACTGCCGCCTCCTCTGGATTCAGGGTCAATTGCTCGAACGCTTCATCCAGCTTCCCCTGGTCAATCCGTACATCCTGCACGGCCAGCCCGTTCACGAAAATAGCCCGCAGCGCCTCATCCGTATTCCCTGTCGTCACATGCAGCCGTCCATCCTTCTCGTAGCAGCCTTCCACTGCTGGCAGCTCCAGCAATTGATTGCGCAGCAGCGCCGGGTCGCCGAGCGCCAGGAAGGACAGCGACTTTTTGACCAGTCTCGCCTTAATCTCATCCGGGCTTCCGTCCGCCGCCAGCACTCCCCGGTTGAACAGCAGAATCCGGTCCGCGATATCCTCAGCCTCCTGAAGATAATGGGTGCTGAACAGAATCGTCTTGCCCTGATCGGCCAGTCCCCGCACCCTCTCCCAGAAATGCCGCCGGGCCATCGTATCCAGCCCCACCGTCGGTTCGTCAAAAAACAGCAAATCCGGGTTACCCGCCAACGCCAGCGCGAAGCTGAGACTGCGTTTTTGCCCGCCGGAGAGCTTCTCCGCATAGCGGTTCAAATCTCCCGCTCCAAGGCCCGTGGCCTGAAGCAGCGTCTCCATCTCCATAGGCTTGGGATAATAGCTGCGGATCAGGGCCAGAATCTCCCGGACCTTCAGCCGGTCCATGACACTGACCTCCTGGAGCATGGCTCCGGTCCGCTGCTTCACCCTGACGTCTGCCGGCTTAAGACCGAACACCTTCACGCTGCCCTCCGAGGGCTCAAGCAAGCCAAGAAGCATCGCCAGTGTGGTGGTTTTGCCGGCTCCGTTAGGGCCAAGCACCGCTGTGATCGAGCCGCGGCTAATGCTGAAGCTCACCTGCTTCACCGCTTGCTTCTCCTGGAAGCTGCGGCTGACATTCTTCATTTCAATGACATGTTCCATCGTGTATCCCTCCGTGTCCTTCTGCCCTCTTGGCTATATTGCTATAGTACCGGAGACCGGAGTGGAGCATCAGTATGGACTGTCATCGATTCAAAGTGACAACTGTCACCCGGCAAAAACAAAGCGCTCCTGTCCACGATTCCGTTATCGTAGCAGGAGCGCCTCCGTGTGCATATTACTCAAACCTCAATCGCCCAATCGCCTGTTCCAGCATGTCGTTCAGCGTCTCCCCTCCGGGAGGGGCGCTTACCCAATGGAAAACCGCTGCGCGTATCGCCGCCATGAGCAGCGAGGCCAATAAGGTGGGATAGAGATCAAGCTTCAAATCCTTATGTGTACGTTCCGCGATCACCTTGGCGAGCTCCCGCTCAATCTCGATCTCCACCTTGCGCGTCGCGCCGAACAATGCCGGATCATCGCGGAGAAGGACGATGCGCGCATACCACTGCCGGTCTGTAGTCTCAGCGAATCCTTCAAGTACAGCGGAGCGGATTGAGTCCTGAAGCGGTTCATCAGCAGGGCGGCCGGCAAGGGTAGTAGCAACCCGCTCGGAACGCTGATACGCATTGCCGACCATCGCAGCCTCTTTGGACGCAAAATAGTTATTGAACGTCCGCATGGAGACATTCGCGGCTGCGGCAATATCCTCCACCCGGACCTGACTGGCTCCTCTCTCCATGGCTAGACTACATGCTACATCACTCAGCGTCCGCCTGGTTTCTTCCTTCTTACGTTCTCTCAAGCCCGGTTTCTCAGTCGTCATGGCACTCTATTGCTCCAATCCTTATATGTAGTCAAAGATCTGCGGTGCTGAAAGGACAGCACCACAGATCCGGCCCGAACCTGCAGAATTGCTTACTGCGCCGGTTGTAGCTGAATGTTATAATCCAGCACCTCGTCCAGCCAGTCAAACATCACCTGGTAGCTGAGCGGCAGATTATTCAGCTGGCAGTGCAGGTCGGCACCATCCTCTTCCGTCCCCTTGAAGATCGCGTTCTTCTTGTTCGGAGCCTTCTCGTAAGTGTCTCTCGCCTGCCGCTGCATCTCAGGATGCTCCGCTTCAGAATACATGGAGAGCAGGGGACATTTGACGTCCTTCGGGTCCACTTCGATGGCTTCCCTGGCTAGATGATACCATTCGGCAATACTGTCGAAGCCGTGCGACCAAGCCGATGCGGCGAACAGGACCTGGCCGGTGTATGGCATTTTCTTAGTCTGCTCCGCCGCTTCTTCTGCACTGCCCCGGAGAAACGAAGGCATACCACGTTCAATGAAGGACGCCATGGAGTACACCGGTGAGTTGGGCACTGCCGCTGCGAAGCGGTCGTCACAGCTGGCATGCACCATCGTCTTGGCCCCGCCATAGCTCATGCCGCTGACCACCAGCCGCTCAGGGTCCACATCCGGACGGGCCAGAACGAAATCCGTGGTGGCTCTGTAGACATTATGCAGCTCCTCGCGCGGGAAGTTCCGGGCTGTCGCCTCCGGCTCATAGAATCTGACACATACATCATAAGGAAGATCTACGATCAGCGCGTTGTATCCCCGGTCAATAGCCGCTTGCCCTCCGAGAAAATAGGTGTCTTCCTTATGCGTCTCCCCGCCATTATGGAAAATTATTGTTGGCTTAGGCGCATTACCGTGTTCCGCCTTCAGAAAGCAGCCCGGGAACTTATACCCCTTGTATTCCACCTCGACCCATTCATGGGGAATTTGCTCAGACTTCGCATCCAGCGCCTTGCGGAAGCATTCCACACTTTTGCCGTGATACCGCGCGAAATCCGGTTCGCCGGGAAAAGCTCCATAGAAGGCTGCCCTGTAATACGAATGGGCACGGATGAATGCCTCACCGGCGCTGATCAGATGGCCCTTCTTCAGACTTCGTTCTGCGGTTGCCTCCACCTTGGCCGCTTCCTGCTCGAATTCATTCTTCCAGCTGGTAATAGAGTTCGGGTCGATCTGCCGCGCCAGCTTGAATAATTCCCCCTGTGCCACGCCGCCGCAGTGTGCAAACGACAGCAGCCACTGGAACGTGAAGTCAATATCATCGCGTTCGAAGAATACCTTGTGCGTCAAACGTGCAGCCACCTTTGTCTCTTGCCCATCTACCTGTACCATATCATTCTCCTCCTTCTCCAATCTATCATTTCAAGATCATCCACAGCACACACAGCCGCGAAGCGGAGAGGGAATTAGGCTACGGCGCGATTCCGGGCCCGGGTGTTGGCGTCCAGCGAAATCCAACCTCTTCCCAGATTTTAGCGCATTCCATATTTTTGCGCAACACGCAATTTTTCTTAATGCGCATTTTCGAGGAGCGTAAATTTGTTAAACGGGAGAATTACGTTCCGCGCGCGGTCGCCCAATGGGTTCGGTTTAATACGGTTACATTTGGTCCTCGCGACTCCCGTCAGCTCATTGTAATCGGTTTTTCGATTACATTCGGCACGCTTGCCTCCGCTCGAGACCATTGTGCTCGGTTTTCTGCATACATTTGGAACTCGCTCCCTCCCGCCAGCCCACTATTTTAGGTTTTCCGCATACGTTCTGAGAGATTTCCCGTTCTCATAGCGGCGCTCTGCCTGTCACTGGCCAATTTGAGAGTTTTTACTCTCAGCAACCGCTTGTATATGGTAGCATTGTTGCAGTTTTTGCAGGATTTCTCCAGATACGTTACTGGCTGCGGCGCAATGTTGCAGGATTTGCAGGAATTTTGGTGTTTTGAGCAAGTTAGCGTTGGCATAGTTGCATTTCGTGCAGGATTTCTGCATAGGCCGCTTATATTGGGCAGCATTGTTGCACTTCTTGCAGGAAATTTCAATATTTGTTATTGGCTGTGGCGTATTGAGCCTGCGTTCCTTCACGCCAGCCTAAAGTATTCGGTTTTACGCATACGTTCGGTCCATCCTCGTCCTAGAGTAAAGGGCTGGATTAACCAGCCCCTCCTCATCAAACCGTACGTGAGGTTTTCCCTCATACGGCTTTCCGATGTTTGTCATTCATGAGCATGCAGATCACAATAGCGTTTTTAGTCCATTCATGTTGGCTATATACTTGACTTCAGATAGTGAACTCATCCATCTTCTGCGCTGTCTCTTCTTCGCGTACCACCGGGTTAATCGCTGCAGAATATACCAGTCTAGCTTAGCTAATCTCTTTTGGCTGTAGTTCGTGTAGTAATAATTTCTCCATCCTTGTATCTTCGGATTGAGCCATTTCACGTGTTCCGCAAACGATTTAGATCGCATGCCGGGCGGTGCTAATCTATCTTTGACCACGCCTCGAATACGTTCCTCTGCCTTCTTCGTTAGCCACTGCTGGGTGGTATAGTACACCTTCCCTTGAGAGGTTTCTGCTTTCGTTTTTCGGTGGTGCATTCCTAAGAAGTCGAATCCTTCCTCTCCTGTCCACAGGCCTACAATGCGAGTTTTGACCGGGTGTAAGGTTAACTCTAGACGTTCCATAATCCTGCTTATGAGCTCATAAGCATGTTCGGCGTCCTTTTTGGTTTTACAGACCACCACCAGGTCGTCTGCATACCTTGTCAGTTCTCCCAACCCCCTTCCGTATTTCTCCCATAGTCGGTCAAAGTAATTCAGATAGATATTCGCCAGTAGCGGTGAAATCACCCCACCTTGCGGTGTGCCTAAATCGGAACGCCTTACGTTTCCTTCTTCCATCACACCCGCTTGAAGCCACTTCCGTATTAATTTCAGGATTCGCCTGTCATTGATACGCATTTGTACCAATTTCATAAGTTTCTCCTGGTTAATGTTGTCGAAGTAGCCTTGGATATCGACGTCGACTACCCAATTCCCTTTGCGGTTGCAGGCTTTCCGGATTCGATCCAGCGCTCCTTTCGCACTTCGCTTCGGGCGAAATCCGAAGGATACTTCTTCGAAGTCTGCTTCAAAGATCGGTTCAATCACGAGTTTCGTTGCCATCTGTATGACTCGGTCGCGCACCGTCGGGATACCCAGCGGTCTTTGTTTCCCGTCTTTCTTTGGGATATAGTGCCGCCGTACGGGCTCTGGATCGTAGCTACCTGCTTTCAATTCTCGCTCACAGTCCTTCAGGAACCGTATTTCTCCTTGTGCTTCAATATCTGCGAGCGTCACGGCATCTACTCCAGCCGCTCCCTTGTTTGCCTTAACTCGTCTCCAGGCTTCACTCAGCACATCCCAGCGATAGACTTTGTCGTACAGCGCATGGAATTTACGCTTGTTGTTCTCCTTGGCCGCATGACCTAGCTTTTCTTGGAGTTCTTGAACTTTTTCTTTGGGTGTCGTTAGCCGGTTGGCATTCACTCACTCGTACCTCCTCCAAAAGCGTAAACAAAGCAGGGCTCCTTCCCTCCCTAAGGTTATGTTGTCCTTAGGTTCTTCGGTACTACGAGCCCCTCGGACTCCCTTCCCACAGACGGTTCATTTCGTCTTTTGGACTTATAGAGCGCCTATTTACGGGTTTCTAAAAAAAAAAAAACCCCCGTGTGGGGGAGGGTCTCCCCAGTTCACTGCATTATCTTTCAACCCATGCCGATCCCTATACCCCGGAGGATTCTTCACTGTTGTTCCAAGTTCTGTACAGCTTCCTTGGCCTTCGTCCATGAAAGCGGGACTCGGCTTCCTCTCTTCCCCTTCGCAGGGCCTTTTTGACGACGCGGCAGGATTCACTTGATGTTACGGCCTGGGTTGTTGCTCGCCCAGTCTCTGACCGGTACTTTTGTCGATGCGCTTTTACACACAGATTTCGCCATGCGCAAGCATCCTAGCTACAAGAGTGGCTTGGCCCCTCTCTTGGTTGGACTTGCACCAACTAGATAATGCGTGCCTCTGGGCACGCCAATCAAAAAAAGGCCTCCCCCACAGACTCCGGAGAAGGCCTTTCCAATTCTAACGCTGCATGAATCCCTTGCTAAGCAGGAATTCCTTCATGTGCAGCCGGGCAGGCTGAGCCAGCCGGCCTGCCATCATCTCCGACCAGGAGGCTGCGCTCTGGCCGCCGGTACGCTCCCGCATATAGTCGCTGGAAATTGCGTCGTACACGCGGGCCTGTTCCACTGCGGCTTCGGCATTGTAGCCGTTATGATGCAGCACTGCTGCCTGCGGCAGGCGCGGGCGGATGCTGTTCATGGCTGCCGGATACCCGAGGCACATGCCGAAGACCGGATAGACCAGCTCCGGCAGTCCGAGCAGTTCGGATACAGCGGCGATCTCATTGCGGATGCCGCCGATATAGACAATGCCCAGGCCGAGCGATTCTGCGGCAACAGCGGCATTCTGCGCGGCCAGCGCCACATCGACAGTCGCTACAATCAGATTCTCGGCCGTATCCTCGTAGGACGGCTTCCCCTGCAAATGCGGAGCGGACGCTTCCCGCAGACGGTACAGATCCGCACACCAGACCAGAAAGACCGGGCACTGCTTGATGTAGGCCTGATTACCGGACAAAACGGATAGCTGCTCTTTAATCGCAGACTCGGTTACAGCAATAACTGTGTAAGCCTGAACATTGCTGGAGGTCGAAGCCATCTGTCCCGCTCCAATTACCGCTGCCAGCAGCTCGTCACTGACCGGCTTGTCCTGATACTGACGGACAGAGGTATGACGGTTCAACAGTTCAAGGGTTTCATTCGTAGGTTTCATTATCGTCCCGCCTCTCTTCACTCCTATATAAGCCTATTATGATCCCATTTCGCGGCTCAGACAACAAGCGGGATTTCCTTCTTCTTCCTCCTCCTCTTACTCCTCTTCCTCTGCCGCCTCTACCACCCGCTCCCGCGCTTCACCTCCTGGACAATCGCCAGGATTCCCTCATCAATCTGCTCCAGCCCGGCGCGGGAGATACTGATACGGAGGAATTTGTCCCGGGTCTGGTAACCCGGCAGATAGAAGCCGTTCCCTGGCACCACGCGGATCTTCCGCCCGGCCAGGCGCTTGACCAGACGCTCCAGGTTGACGGTGAGCGGGAGCTTGAACTGGATATAGATGCCGGAGCTGTCCGCAGAGGCTTCGATTAAGCCTTCCGTATTATGCCGCCCGAGCGCTTCGTATACCGCACGGATTTTTTTGGCGTACATGGCTTTGATCTTATGCCTGTGATGCCCGTACATCCCGTTCTTAATGTATACCTCAAGCGCAGCCTGAGACAGCAGCGAGGTATCGGTGTAGCCTTTATAGGAGCGGAAAGTCTCCAGCAGCGGCTGCGGCACCACCACCGCACCGAGCCTAAGGCCCGGGAAGATGATTTTGGAGAAGCTTTTGAGATAAATGACATGGGAGGTCTGGTCATACGCATAGATCGGGTCATAACGCCGTCCGATCCCCAGATCCGCCATATAATCATCCTCGGCGATATAGACATCGTATTTGGCTGCCAGTCCGGCAATGGCCTTGCGCTCCTCTGTGCTGTAGGTTGTCCCAAGGGGGTTGTGATATCTGGGCATCGCATAAAAAAATTTGAATCGTCCGCTGGCGAACCGCTCCTCCAGCTCCTGCAGGTTGATGCCCGCCGCCGAACGCCCGATTCCGCTCACCGGCAGGCCCTCAGCCTCCAAATACCGCAGATAGATATCATACCCCGGCTGTTCCACCAGAATCTCTGTCCTGCCGCTGGGAAAAGGCATTCTGGCCAGAATTTCCAGCGCCTGCTGAATCCCCGAGGTAATCAGGATCGATTCCGCCTTGGCGAACACCTGATACTCCGCCAGATGCGACACCAGGGTGCGGCGCAGCGTCGCAAGTCCCAGGGCATCGCCATAGGTGAACAGATGGTATTTGTACTGGTCAATCGCCTTATTGAGGCAATGCTGGAAGTCCAGGTACGGAAAGACGTTCAGATCCGGCGATGCCGAAGCAAAATCAACCGTTCCTTCACTCCCCGCCGCTGCCGAATCTGCACTCTTGTCCACCATGTAATAGCCGCTCTGCGGAATAGAGTAGATCGTATGCGTCCGCTCCAGCTCCCCGTAAGCCTTCAGAATGGTACTGACGCTACAGCCGTAGGTTTCTGAAGCACTCCGCACAGACGGCAGCTTATCTCCCGGGCGGTACTGCCCTTCCTTCATCTGCCGCTCCAGCTCTGTGATCACCTGATGATACTTGTTCATCGCCCGCCTCCGTTCGCCGTCATTACCAAGCTATGCCGTGTATTCTATCCTATTATTCTTCCCTTATTATATAGGGATCGCGTCAAACTGTACCGGTACAGTTGAGGAAACCTTGTATTGTTGGTGTACGCCTTTTCCTTTAATTTTAAAGTAATAGATCGAATGTTTACAGCATCCAATCTTCACTAACCTACAAGGAGATGTACCCATGCACAAACAAGGACTTAAGCTGGCCTACAGCTTCGCCGTACTCAATGCGGTCATTATCGGCTTCTCCTTCCTGTTCACCAAAGTGGCACTCGTTCATGCCGGGCCGCTCGACACGCTGACCTTCCGGTTCGCTGCCTCTTTTGCCGTGATGTCGGTTCCGGTCGCCCTCGGCTGGGTCAAGGTTTCCTACCGGGGCAAGCCGATTGGCCGGGCCCTGCTGCTCGCCGCGATGTATCCGCTCGGCTTCTTCACCCTGCAGGTCTTCGGACTTCAGCGCGCCACCTCAGCCGAGGGAGGCATCCTCTACTCGTTCACTCCGGTGGTGACGATGATCATCGCCGGAATTTTCCTGAAAGAGAAGACTACCCTGCTGCAAAAGCTGTGCATCTTCCTCTCGGTATTCGGCGTGGTATTCATCTTCGTCATGAAGGGAAGCGGCATTCAGCTGTCTAATATGACCGGGATTGTGCTGCTGTTTATGACTTGTCTCGCTTTTGCCGGGTACAGTGTGCTGGCCCGCTCCCTCTCCAGCCACTTCAGCCCGGCTGAGCTCAGCTACCTGATGATGGGGGTCGGCTTCGCCACCTTCATGATCATCTCGCTCACCGGACATACAGTCAGCGGAACGCTTGGGGGTTTCCTGAATCCGCTGGGAAGCACAACATTTGTCCTGTCCGCCATATATCTGGGGGTGATCGCCTCGCTGGTCACAACCCTGACTTCAACCTATATTTTATCCAAAATCGAGGCCTCACTCATGAGCGTGTTCACCAATCTATCCACCATCGTATCCATTGCAGCAGGAGCGATCTTCCTGGGTGAGCAGATCACGGTCTATCACTGGATCGGATCCTTCCTGATCATCGCCGGGGTCATTGGCACGAACTTGCTTGGCCGGAAAAAGACCGCTGCGGCTTCCGCATCAACAGGCAAATAGAGCAGAATTGACAGCATTTGTGGATCGATTTAGCTGATTCGACAAGTGGAAACGGCATTGCCGTCCTTTTAAAGGACGGTACCGTTTCAGCGAGAAAAAGGATAGTTATAGCGCGAAGCATATAAATTCTTATCTTTTAAAAAATAAAGAATCGCCGGCAGATACACTCCGGCGATTCTTTGAGTTGCGCCCTTCCGTCCGTCCGGATGACTCCGGCTGCGGCAGGCCGCATAATTCTTACAGCTTGACGCGCTGTAAACGCAGCGCATTCAGTACAACCGATACCGAACTGAAGGCCATCGCGGCTCCGGCCAACCAGGGTGCCAGGAAGCCCAGCGCAGCAATGGGGATTCCGATTGTGTTGTAGGCCAGCGCCCAGAACAGATTCTGCTTGATATTGCGCATGGTTTTGCGGCTCATCAGGATCGCATCCGGGATGCTCATCAGATCGCCGCGCATCAGCGTAATATCCGCCGCCTCCATCGCCACATCCGTACCCGTGCCGATAGCCATCCCCGTATCTGCTGTCGCCAGCGCCGGTGCATCGTTGATGCCGTCGCCGACCATGGCGACCTTGACTCCGCCTTCCTGCAGTCTGCGGATCTCGGCGGCCTTGCCCTCCGGCAGCACCTCTGCCAGCACCGTGCGGATGCCCGCCTGTTCCGCAATAGCCTGAGCTGTAATTTTGTTGTCTCCGGTAATCATTATGACTTCGATACCCATGTCCTGCAATCTGGCTACGGCCGCGCGCGAGGTTTCCTTGATCGTGTCCGCCACTGCTACTACTCCCGCTACCGCATCCTCCACAGAGATCAGCATCGCTGTTTTGCCTTCATGCTCAAGCCGGGTCATGATCCCGGTCCAGGCTTCAATATCCAGCCCGTTCTCTATCATCATCCGCCGCGTGCCTACGCTTACCTTCCGGCCGTCTACGACAGCCGACACGCCGCGGCCCGGCACGGCCTCGAACTGCTCGGCAGGCGGAAGATCAATGCCTCTGCCCTGTGCACCCGCCACAATGGCATCCGCCAGCGGATGCTCCGAGAGCTTCTCCGCAGCCGCTGTAATCGACAGCAGACGATTCTCGGCAAGCACCCTGCCCTGTGTCTCATTTCCTGCAGTCGCTATAATATCGGTCAGCACCGGCTTACCGTTGGTCACCGTTCCCGTCTTATCCACTACAACTACCTTGACGCCCTGTGCAGCCTCCAGATGATGTCCGCCCTTGAACAGGATACCGAACTCAGCAGCCCGGCCGGACCCGGCCATAATGGAGGTCGGGGTTGCCAGCCCAAGTGCACACGGACAGGCAATGACTAGCACCGCGATGGCTTTCTCCAGGGCCTCGGCGAACTGTCCGGGTGCCACCCAGAGATACCAGATCACGAAGGTTACAGCGGCAATGCCGACAACAATCGGCACGAAGATGCCGGAGATGACATCGGCGACCCGCTGAATCGGCGCCTTGGAGCCCTGGGCTTCTTCCACTACTCTAATGATCTGTGCCAATGCCGTATCACGGCCGACCTTGCGGGCTTTGACCCGCAGCATGCCGTTCTTGTTCAGCGTCGCTCCGATCACGGAGTCACCCGGCTTCTTCTCCACCGGGATGCTCTCACCGGTGAGCATGGATTCATCGACTGAGGACAGTCCCTCTACCACTTCACCGTCTACAGGAACCTTCGTGCCGGGCTTCACCAGCACGATGTCTCCGATGACTACATCCTCTACGGGGATGTTCAGCTCCGCACCGTCACGCAGCACCAGCGCAGTCTTGGCCTGAAGCCCCATCAGGCTGCGGATCGCATCCGATGAACGCCCTTTGGCCAGCGCCTCGAACCACTTGCCTACGAGGATCAATGTAATCAGAACCGCACTGGTCTCGAAGTACAGCTCCACCGTATGGTGCATACCGCTCATGTTCAAGGAATCCACCGTCAGGTACAGACTGTAGAAATAAGCGGCTGAGGTGCCCAGTACCACCAGCACATCCATATTGGCGCTGCCGTTCTTAAGTGCCTTATAAGCGCCGACATAGAACTGCCAGCCGATTATGAACTGTACCGGGGTCGCCAGCACCAGCTGGAACCAGGGATTCATGAACAGCTCCGGCGTCCAGATCCAGGTAGTAAAGGAGAAATGGCCAGCCATAGCCCAGAGCAGCGGCAAAGACAGCAGGGCGGAGATCATCCAATTATTGCGCTTGCGCGTAATCTCCTCTCTGCGTTGTCCGGCGATATCCTTGCGGTCCTGCTTGAGGGCCGCCTTGTAACCGATGCTGCTCACCTTATCCATAATCTCGGCAGTACTGATATTACCCGGCGAGTACTCCACATGCGCGGTCTCCAGCGCCAGGTTCACATTGACCGCGGCAATCCCCGGCATCCGTCCAAGCACCTTCTCAATCCGTGACGAGCAAGCCGCACAGGTCATTCCGGTAATATCGAAATCCGCCGACTCCTTCAGCGTATCGTAGCCAAGAGAACGGATCTTCTCTTCAATCTGCGGCATATCCGCAACCGCCGGATCATACCCGACCGTAGCCTGCTCCAGTGCCAGATTAACATTCGCCCGGGATACCCCCTCCATACGGGACAATCCCTTCTCTATCCGCGTCGCACAAGCAGAGCAGGTCATTCCTGTAATCTGCAGCGTGGCCTGCTTCTGGGCAGAATCTGCACTCTTTTCCATCCTCACGCACCTCCTAATACCCCCAAGGGGTATATTTATCTTTAAAATAAAAGGCATTGGCGCCAGCTCCCCTTCTCCAGGATTCCCGGCACCAAGCCCTTGCATTACAGCTAGCTTAGCTAAGTTTAACTATGCTTACACTACATCGTAGCCCTGATCTTCGATCGCTGCCTTGATGGCATCCAGGCTTACTGTATTCTCGTCAAATTCAACCGCTACCGTCTTCGCTGGCAGATCTACCTTCGCCGCTGCACCCACGCCGCTCACAGCCTTCTCCACAGAACTTACACAATGACCGCAAGACATTCCTTCAACCTTCAATGTTACATTCGACATTTGATTACCCTCCTAATTGTTGTTTGGTATAGACTATTTCATCAGCTTATTCACTGTAACCAGCAGCTCGTCGATCACCTCATGCTCACCGGCTTCGATCCGTTCAATAATACAGCTCTTCATATGGCCTTCAAGCAGCAGCCTGCCGACACTATTCAGAGCCGCCTGCACCGCCGCGAGCTGATTAAGCACATCATCGCAGTAGGTGTCGCGTTCAATCATGCCTTTCACCCCGCGGATCTGCCCTTCAATCCGGTTCAGCCGGGTAGTCAATCCATTCTTGAATTCCGGGGAATGATGGCTCTTGCGCACACCGGAAGCGGAAGAATGGCAATCATCACCGCCGCAATCATGTCCAACAGGTTCCTTCTCTTTTGTCGACACAGGAATCAGCCTCCTCTACACCAATATAATATACCCCCCACGGGTATGTCAAGGCCTTAGCGGACACGCGCCTCCCGCCCCTCCTCCAGATACTCTGCCCTATTGCAGCAGGAATAAAGGACCCGCAGATAAGGAATACCAATTACACATATGCAAGTTCCCAAGCAGCTCATACCCCGTCTGTCCTCCTGAAAAAAACAATTGCCACCCTATTCAAATTTGAATATAATAAGATTCCATTGAATTTTAAACATAAAGGAGCTTAACATGCACACCAAAGAAAGTAATCTCAAGCTCGTCATTGTCGGACTGCTGCTCGGCATTCTGATGTCAGCCATGGATAATACCATTGTTGCCGCAGCTATGGGCACGATTGTGTCCGATCTTGGAGGACTGGATAAAATCGTCTGGGTCACCTCTGCCTATATGGTCATGGTTATGGCCGGGACCCCTATCTTCGGCAAATTATCTGATATGTACGGGCGCAAACGGTTTTTCATCTTCGGGCTTATCGTGTTCCTGATCGGCTCCGCCTTGTGCGGAACGGCTACCAGCATCACCCAGCTTAGTATTTACCGCGCGATTCAAGGGATTGGCGGCGGTGCACTGATGCCGATTGCCTTCACGATTGTCTTCGACATCTTCCCGCCTGAGAAAAGAGGCAAGCTCACCGGACTCTTCGGCGCTGTCTTCGGGATCTCCAGTGTGATCGGGCCTCTGCTTGGTGCGTATATCACCGAATATGTGAGCTGGCACTGGATTTTCTATATTAATCTGCCCATTGGGATCGTCTCGTTCTTCCTTATTATGTCCTCCTACAAAGAATCCATAACGCATTCCAAGCAGCGGATCGACTGGGGCGGCGCCTTCGCCCTGGTGGCGGGGATTATCTGCCTGATGTTCGCCCTGGAGCTTGGCGGCAACCAGTATGCCTGGGATTCTCTGGTCATTCTCGGCTTGTTCGCTGCGTTCGCCGTGCTTCTGATCGCCTTCATTATCATTGAAAAAATCGCGGCAGAGCCGGTCATCTCCTTCGCCATGTTCCGCCAGCGCCTGTTCGCAACCAGCAGTATCCTTGGTTTGTTCTATGGTTCGGCATTCATCGTAGCAACGGTATATATCCCGATCTACGTCCAGGGGGTATATGGCGGCTCCGCCACCAACTCCGGCCTGATTCTGATGCCGATGATGATCGGTACCGTAATCGGCAGCCAGTCCGGCGGCCTGCTTACTACCAAAACGAGCTTCCGCAACATCATGCTGCTGTCAGCAGTCTGCTTCGTGGGCGGGATCTATTCCCTCAGTACCTTGACCCCGGAGACTTCCCGTATGGCACTTAATGCCTTCATGGCGCTGACCGGCTTCGGCGTGGGCTTCTCCTTCTCCGTGCTCAGCCTGTCTTCGATCCAGCATTTCGACATGCGCCAGCGCGGTTCGGCAACGTCCACCAGTACCTTTATGCGCTCGCTAGGGATGACGCTGGGGATTACGATCTTCGGCATTATCCAGCGCAACAGCTTCGCCTCGGAGCTTAGCACGGCTTTCGGAGACGGCGGTCAGGCCGCTTCCTTCGGCGATCCGCGTTCCGCATTGACGCCCGAGGCCAGAGCACAGATTCCGCCGCCTGTACTGGAGAAAATCACGAACTCACTGTCTTCGTCAATCTCGCATACCTTCTTGTGGGCGATCGTTCCGGCGGTGCTTACTGTGGTCTTCGTTCTGCTGATGCCGAAGGACCGTCTGCTGCCGCAGGGCAGCAAGCACGGTGCAAATCAAGGTCAGCGGTAAGCCATGCCGATGAAGCTGCTGATTCTGGGAATTCTGCTGGAGCGGGATATGCATCCCTATGAGATCACCCTTGTTATGAAGGAACGCTCCATGGATCAAGTCATCAAGCTGCAGACCGGTTCCTTATATTATGCCGTTGACAAGCTAGCTGCAGGCGGCCATATCGAGGCGGTGGAGATCATTCACAGTCCGGACCGGCCGGATAAGACCATCTACCGCATTACGGATAAAGGCAAAGAATTGATGGAGCAGCTCATTCTCCAGCAGATCAAGAAAAGTGATCCCCCGTATCATCCTCTATACATGGCCCTGGCCCTTGCGCGCCATATCGACCAGGACAAGGTGGCTAAGCTGCTGGAAGAGCGCATCCGGGAGGCGGAGCATCAGGTGAATTTCGCCTATCAAGTATACGAGGAGCATATCTCCATTGTGCCCCGCTCGGTGCTGCATATGATGTACGGCAGATATGAGCATAGCCAGACCGAGCTGAAGTGGCTGAAGCGTCTGTATGAGGATGTAGCTGTCCGTAAAATGAATGATATCGGCAGACCGATTATCGCAGACGAATAAAAGAAGCGGATGAATAGAATAGTACGAAATCAGGGGGATTGTCCGTTCTGCCGTTATCGGCAGCAGGCAGTCCCCTTGTCGTCCGACGCGCCTATTTTGCCCTGTGCGAATCACCTTATATCTCCTACTTGCATCACGACTTTCAGCCGCTGTGATTGTTTAACGAAGACCATATGTGTTTATTAGGGAGCAAACCGCTGGCGAGCGACTCAGCTTCAAATTCAAACCTTAGTCTTTTATATTGTACCTGCTGTGCCGGCCCCGCCTGACGGATACTCTGGAAAGGGAAGTGAAGCCGTTATGAGTGATGACAAAAAGCCGATCAGAGACGAGCGTGACCACCCGGAGCAATACCCTACGGACAAGCCTAGCCTGTTCGATGTGGATGAGAGCCAGCAGCATGTGGACCCGATACCCGTAGAGGACCTGACACTTGAGAAAGAGGAAGAGAAGGATAAGGAGACCACGAAGCACCGTTCCTCCAGTGACAAGAGATACCACACCGGGTTCTAAAGATGTATGCTTTTCCGGTAACATAACCGGAGCATTCTCAAGCTGAATATGATGGAGGGATCACATTGCTGAGAGCGTTACCCCTTAACCGGCGCGGCATACCCGCCAGCCGTATCGCCCTGGGCTGCATGGGGCTGGGCGGCGGCTGGGACCGTGAACCAGTCACGGCTGCGAATGTGAAGCAGGGGCATGAGGCGCTGGATGCGGCGCTGTCTATAGGCATTAATTTTTTTGATCATGCGGATATCTATACCCGCGGCAAGGCGGAGAAGGTATTCGGGCAGATCTTCAAGGAACGGCCGGGGCTGCGCGGGGACATCCTGCTCCAGTCGAAATGCGGCATCAAGCTGATGGAGCCAGGCGATATCTCCAATAGCTTCGACCTCTCCAGGGAGCACATTCTGTCCAGCGTCGATGGAACTCTCGCACGGCTGGGCACAGAGTATATAGATATTCTGCTGCTGCACCGACCCGATCCGCTAATGGACCCCGAAGAGGTAGCGGAAGCGCTGCATCAGCTCAAGGCCTCCGGCAAGGTGCGCCACTTCGGTGTCTCCAACATGAGTGCTGCCCAGATCCAGCTGTTACAGACTTATTGCGACGAGCCGTTCATTGTCAATCAGCTGCATATGAGCCTGTCCCGGATCAGCTGGGTTGACGCCGTACTCAGCGTGAACCGCGACCCGTGGAAGGACATTACGTTCCCGGAGGGCACCATGGAGTATTGCCGTGCCGGGAATATCCAGCTTCAGGCCTGGGGCCCGCTGGCCCAGGGACTCTTCAGCGGACGGCCGCTTGAAGGCCAGCCGGAGAATGTTGTGAATACAGCGGCCATGGTACGGAGACTTGCTGACGAGAAGGCTACGACACCCGAAGCCATCGTGCTGGCTTGGCTAATGACGCATCCCGCAGCCATCCAACCCGTCATCGGCACCGTGAATCCGCAGCGGATCGCCGCCTGTGCAGGCGCAGACCAGCTAGAGCTGTCCCGCAAGGAATGGTATGAGCTGTACGTCACCTCGCGCGGGGAGAAGCTTCCTTAAGATTGGATTTTACTGGAAATCGAATGATTGAACAGGTGCAGATTCATCGAAACCGTACATTTTCATAAAATAGCGGAGAGGTGCTGTCCCAAAAGCCATGAAATGGCTGCTTGGGACAGCTCTTTATGCGGAGTAGGATCAACGTGAGCACTTGGGTGGACGCTGCGCGAACGGACCGTTGTTCCAATCGCTGTGGTCTCCAGATTTTTTTCATTCCCCTTAGCGGTGAAAATCCGGAGACCAAGGCGACCGCTGCCGCTTTTCCACAATCGTTCCGTCCTCTCCGCTGTTTAAGCGGTATACGAAACACCAATCCTAAGAGAATGTCATATAAAGTCTCTTCCAAAAACATAAAGTAGCCCTTTCTTTGCCAAGGAATACACCAACCCATCGTTTAGCCAACTGGTGCAGCATCCGAATTGTGTTCAGTTTTTCGCATACATTCGGCCCACACCCCTCCCGCTCGCCGCCGACTTTCGCCCCATTCAGGGGCACTATTGCCCCTCATTTCCACCACTCGCCCACTATCAGCGAATAACTCTATGCACTTTACCTCCCCCTAGTCTCCCCCTCACCTTTCTCCGCTCCTCCCAGCCACGCCCGCCGACTGTTCTCTATAAAGAACATTTGTGAAAAACAGCGATAACCGCAGTTACAGAGAGATATCCCACTCAATTCGTACTTTATTGCGAACATTTCGCTGAAATTAACATTTTTCTTTTCCAAGCGGCGCAGTGTATGATTTGCTTACGAAAACGTTCTTTATAAAGAACGAATATAACGAATAACTCATTAGCAAGTTGAGAGGGGGCTTAGCTATGTACCCCAGATCTGCCAAGCGGCGCAAACGAAAAGCCAGGAAGCTCGGCCTGCGGATTCTGCAATCAGGTATGGCAGTATCCGTGCTTCTGATGTACACCTCGGGCCAGATCGGCAGTACCTATGGAGAGTTCAAAACCTCCCAGGAACAGATCAGCTCCATCGGACTGTGCTCGGTATTCCCGGGTCAGATTGAACAGCTGCTATCGGAATTCAGCGGGCACCTAAGCACCCTCATGGAGCTGAAATCCTCCCTTGGCAGCCATAGCATCAGTGGAGTGTACAACACTTCTGTCGCTACCGGAGAGCTATCGCTTACGGAGCTGGATCAGGCGGCTGGCGAACTCTCGGCTGAGCTCACTCAAGCTGGCAGCGAGATCGACCTATTGGAGAAGCAACTGAGCTTCAATGGGACGGTCTGGCAACAAATCTTGCAGGAAATTGGCCATGCAGCGGCCATTCTGCACAAGCTCGGAGGATATATGGTGAATCTCGACCCTAACTGTCTGGAAATCCGTGACGCACAGTTCTTCGACCAGCTTCAGGAGAGTCTTCATCAAAGCGGGATTCTATCGGAATCGCTGGCAGAGACGTTAAGCGGAATTATGCATTACCTTGGCACGATCCATGATATCGGCGGATCATTGCCCACCGGCAATCCGGACCGCGTCTTGCTCCGGCAGGATGACTACAGCTTCCCTGCTGAGGAGCCTATCCTCTCGTTCGTAACCAGCGCCTATCAGGCAGATTCGCAGGTATCCCCCGCGCTGCTGAACACGTATGAGCAGATGAATAGCGAATTAACGGCGTCCAAGGATACCCTGTCCTCCACCATCCACACCTTGCAGGAACGGCTGGCAGAGATCGCTGAAGCCAAGACGGCCCTTGAGGACAAAGCGAAGGCACAGCAAGAGGAAGAGGAACGCCTGGCGCTTGAAAAGGCCGATAAATCCAGAGCGGAGGAAGCCGAACGGCTCGCCTTAGAGAAGCAGAAGGCTGCTGACGAAGCGCTGAAGCTGAAGCTGGAGCATGAACAAGCCCAGAACCAGCCGGCCGCAACCAGTCTTCCTGACAAAAGCCAGCCGGGAGAGCAGCCCGCTCCCACAGCTCCTGTACAGGACAATCCAGTCCCCACAGCTTCAGCAGCAGAGGTTATTGCTCCCACTGCCACTCCGGCGCCTGAGATTCTTTTACCGGAAGCGACTCCAGATCATGAACCCGGCAGCGAAATTCCAATTCCGGGCACTGTGATGGACGGCGGGCAGCCTGCTCCTACAGCTACACCGGCTCCACAATCTGAACCCAGCAAAGGTGGCGAATAAGATGCGCATCCGAAAAATAGTCAATACGATAATTTCCACTCTGATTCTTATAGTGTTCCTGGTGCTAATCACAGCCGTTGTCATCTCCAAAGCCTCCGGCGGCGAGCCCTCCTTCTTCGGCTACCAGATCAAGACGGTATTATCCGGCTCCATGGAGCCCGGCATTCAGACCGGTTCCATTGTGGCCATTAAGCCGGGCGGGGACATGAGCCGGTTCCAGAAGGGCGATGTGATCACTTTTTTGAATCCCGATAACATTCTGATCACCCACCGCGTGGTCGCTGCCGAGCTGAACAGTGCTCTGGGGGAAGCCAGCTACACCACCAAGGGCGACAATAATGATTCAGCCGACACCGCCGCCGTCAGCTCCACGAATGTGGTAGGTGAGTATACCGGCGTGACCGTCCCCTATGTGGGCTATGCCATGAGCTTCGCAGTCTCCAAAGCCGGAAGCGTAGTGCTGATGATTATTCCCGGACTGCTTCTGCTCCTCTACGCGCTGTATTCTTCATGGAAGGCCGTTGCGGCACTGGAAAAGAAGAACGTCTCGTCTTCCGCAACCGGCGGCGGCGGGCCGGATACTTTGACTGACCTCATACAATGATCGATTGTCCTCTCCCGTTTACGAAACGCGGAGCCACAATACAGCTTGCCGGAAGCACCGGCTATGCACAAAGCAGACTCATAAGAGAGGGATGAACAAATGAACGTCAAAAAAACATTAGGTCTCGGCGTTGTATCGGCAGCATTAGGCTTGACCCTGGTCGGCGGAGGCACCTTCGCTTACTTCAGCAGCACTTCTACTTCCTCAGCTTCTTTTAACAACGGAACCTTATCACTTCAATCTGATCCCTCCGTCATTGTTAATCTCAGCAACCTCAAGCCGGGTGATACCGTCTTACGGGACTTCAAACTCAAAAATGACGGGACACTCAATATTCCCAAAGTGGTACTGCGCACCTCATCCGCCATTACAGACGCTCAGGGAGACAACGGCTCCCACAATTTCAAGGATGATATTATTGTGACCTTCCTCGTGAACAAGGATAAGAAAGAATCGCCGCTCCTGGTCATCTCGCTGGCCGATCTGGAGCAGGAGAGTCCCGATCTGGTGGCCCGGGGAATTGTCGGAGCGATCTTAGGCGGAGAGAAGTCCGGCATTAAAGCCGGTACCTCGGATAACCTGACCATCCAGTTTGCCTTCAAGGAGACCCTCCAGCCGCAGAACTATTATCAGGGCGATACGCTTGCACTGACGCTGAATTTCGAAGCCAACCAGGAAAAAGGCAGTCTCAAATAATTCCACAACAAATCAAACCATTCGAGGAGGAAATAAATCATGGGTATCAAAAAAACATTGGGTCTTGGCGTAGCATCGGCAGCACTGGGTTTGTCTTTAATCGGCGGGGGCACCTTCGCTTACTTCAGCTCCACAGCCACCAGCACGGCAACCTTCGCCGCAGGTACGCTGAAGCTCGGCTCTTCCTTCAATACTCCGGTAGCGCTGACGAATCTGAAGCCGGGAGACTACACCGTCCGCACCTTCACCTTGTCCAATGACGGCACACTGGATATCAAGCTCCTCAAGCTTGCCACCACTTACACCGTGACCGATGCCATGGGTGATAACGCGGGCCAGGATCTCGGAGACCACTTCAAGGTCAAGCTCCTAGATAGTACGTACACCGGCGGTTCACTAAGCGGTCATGTGCTGTCCGAGATCTCCCTGAAGGATCTGAAGAATACCCCCAGCTACGATCTCGTAGCAGCAGGCGTACTGCCAGGAGGGATTGCCGCCGCCGGGTCCAAGACCTTCAAGATCGCTTTCGAATTCGTAGACAACACGCTCGATCAGAACATTTTTCAGGGTGACGGCTTAGCTCTGAACTGGACCTTCGATGCACTTCAAGGACTGGGAGAAGCCAAGTAGGTCAGCAATCCATGAAGACGGCACATCCTTCCCCAACCGGGCCGGGTGTGCCTTTTCCTTTTCTCCCGGCTGCCGGGTTCAATGAATTTTGTCCGATTTGCGGATTTTTGTTATACTTACAAATGGAAACGGCTTTACTGTCCCTTTAAAGGGCGGTGCCGTTTCAGCGAGAAAGATAAGGAGAATGTATAGCGCGAAGCATATAAATTCTTATCTTTTACCAAAAAAGTACGGAGGGCGTTGTAATCGTGTCAGATACTATGGGAAGCCGCATCCACAAACTCCGGCTGGAGAAGGGCTATTCGTTATCCGAGCTTGCGGATAAGGCTGATGTGGCGAAATCATACCTCAGTAATGTGGAACGGAACATTCAATCCAACCCCTCCATTCAATTCATCGAAAAAATCGCTGACGCGCTTCAGGTATCCATTCATGCACTGCTGTATGGCGGGCTGGCAGAGACGGAAGAACAGGCTCTGGACGGGGAATGGTTCCGGCTGGTTCAGGAGGCCATGGCCTCCGGTATAAGCAAACGGGAATTCAAGGAGTTCCTCGATTACCAGAAATGGCGTATGGATCAAAAGGACAACTAGACGTAGTATTGTATGCCGCCGGGAAGACTTCACTTGGCAGGGAGGCCACCTTCGGCGAAGGCATCCTTTCAAAGGCATACAGAAAAGGCACAGCGTACCGGCCGCTGTGCCTTTTCTGTATGTATCCGAACAATGATGACCGCCCTTACATCGCCTGGAGTGCCTTTTCGCTTAGAAACCGGCGGATATCCTCTGCCGCGATCCCCGCCTGCTTGGCAGACATCAGCAAGTCTACCCATTCCAAATCCAGATCTACTGCCTGCAACTCGTTATTCCCCTGGTTGGACATATCCAAGAAATCTCCTCCTAGAATTTTCGCGTCCCCAGGCAGTCCGGCCATCATAGTAGTATTGCTACTTTGTAGTATTTCTACTTTAGATCCGAGACTTTGTGCCCCTGTCTTTCGGCAGGTTTACCTTTTACTGGACCCTTTCCATCATGAAAGGATCTGGCAAGAATCGATGAAACCGTTCTCCGCAATAACATTATACAAGATCATACGCGATTAGTGTGTCGTTTTCTGGAATTTTTTTATGTTAAAATGTGAGGAAACTTAGCTGAAATTGCCAGCAGCTTGTATAAATATTTCCAGTTCCAAGTTCAAACCCTATGTAATAGTTTAAATATACTAAAGGGAACTCTAACCGCCCCGGCTTACCGCTGCACGCACCATCGTATAGAGACAATTACCCATTTGTATATATAACGGAGAGTTATGTGAGTTTATATTTTGAAAGCACTAAAGAAATAACAAAAAGCAAAAGAAGCGGAGGGGAAATTTGGAACTGGAGGAGCGGCAGCGTCCGCCTTTGTATTTGGATTTCTACCGCGAAGAGCGGTTCAAATTAGGAAATTCAAATACAACAGCGGCCGGAGGTCCAAATGTTCACCGCAGCGACGGTCCAGCTTCGTTTCAATTCTTAAGTGCGTCCATATATAAATGAATTATTTCTATTTATGATAGTTCCGTATGAATACTGTAATGAATCATGCCAAATTGCGAACGGATTGACCGAAAGTATGAATTGATTACCCCGCCGGAAAGTAGCACAATAGGATGAGAATGAAACCGCAAACATTTGCAGCTCCGCCAAGTGGCACACTGGATGCCTCGCGTGGAGTTTATCCGTTAGGAGGACCTATTCATGGCAGTCAAAGAGCCCTATAACGACACAGTATGGAGCAAATACTACGGCCCCAACCTGGGCTACATCCAAGAAAGATATGAGCAATTTGTCAAGGACCCCTCTTCTGTTGAACAACATTACCGCGATCTCTTCACCGTATCCGGCCCCCCTCCACTGGCACCCGATGCCGAGAGGGCTCCAAGGCCTGCCGTATCCGCAGATGCGCAGTGGCTCAAAAAGGCCGTCAAGGCCTCGAAGCTGATCGCCAATATTCGTATATATGGCCATATGGCCGCAGACATTGACCCGCTGGAGCGCAGCACGAACCCGATGGCCAAATGGCTGGAGCTGGAGACCTACGAGCTTACCCGCGAGGATCTTAATGCACTGCCCGCTTCGCTGATCTGGGATAATGCCCCTGCGGATGTGCATACCGCGATGGATGCCGTCCACAGAATGCGCCAGGCCTATACCCAGACCATCGCCTATGAATTCGGGCATGTACATGATGAACGCGAGCTGCGCTGGCTCAACAGCCAGGCGGAATCCATGACCTCCCCTGCCCCGCTGAATAATACAGAGCGTAAAGAGCTGTTGAAGCGGCTGATCCAGGTGGAGCATTTCGAGACCTTCCTGCACAAGACCTTCGTCGGCCAGAAGCGCTTCAGCCTGGAGGGCAATGACGCCCTTGTGCCGATGCTGGATGAGATTGTCCGCGCCGCCGCGCATGATGGCGCAGAGCATATTCTGATGGGCATGGCCCACCGTGGAAGACTTAATGTGCTGGCTCATATTCTGGGCAAGCCTTATGATATTATTTTCTCGGAATTCCATCACTCGCCGAACAAAGAGCTGTTCCCTTCAGAAGGCTCCATGGGCGTGACCTACGGCTGGAGCGGTGATGTGAAGTATCATCTCGGGGCTGACCGTGCCGTCCGCGAAGGCGAGACCGTGCGCACCCGGATCACGCTTGCGAATAACCCGAGTCATCTAGAATTCGTCAATCCTGTAGTTGAGGGCTTCACACGTGCTGCACAGGAAGAGCGCAACGCTCCGGGAATGCCTAAGCTGAATACAAGCAAGGCCATGGCTGTGCTGATGCACGGCGATGCCGCCTTCCCTGGAGAGGGCATTGTCGCTGAGACGCTTAATATCGGCAAATTGCAGGGTTATCAGAATGGCGGTACCGTGCATATTATCGTCAATAACCGGATCGGCTTCACCACAGAGAGCGAAGATTCCCGCTCCACCCATTATGCCAGCGACTTGGCCAAAGGGTATGAGATCCCGGTCGTGCATGTCAATGCCGATGACCCTGAAGCTTGTATTGCCGCAGTCCGTCTGGCCTGCGCTTACCGCCATATGTTCAAGAAGGACTTCCTGATTGATCTGATCGGCTACCGCCGCCACGGGCATAATGAAATGGATGATCCCGAGACTACACAGCCGATTGTATACGGCAAGGTGCGGAACCACCCTACTGTATACCGCGCTTATGCAGAACGCCTGGAGCGCGAGAAGGTAATTACAGCCGATGATGTAACGAACATGATTGCCGAGGCGGAGAGTGTCCTTCAGCAGGCCTTCGATCAGATGAAGGAAGGCAAGCAGAAGAATGCGGAATCCAAAACCGCCGTCGCGCTGGATAACGACAGTCCCCAGAAGCGTCCGAATGCCTTCCCGCTGGCCGGTCTGCAGGAGATTAACCGCGAGCTGCTGCGCGTACCGGCCGGCTTCAAGGTCTATCCGAAGCTGGAACGGATATTGCAGCGCCGCAAGGATGCACTGAATGACGGAGAGCGGGTGGACTGGGCACTGGCAGAGACGCTTGCCTTCGCTACCATCCTGAAGGATGGCACGCCGATCCGCCTCAGCGGACAGGATTCACAGCGCGGCACCTTCGCCCACCGTCATCTGGTGCTGCATGACAGCGAGAACGGTGAACTCTATGCTCCGCTGCATCAGCTGAGTGATGCCGCCGCTTCATTCGGCGTCTACAACAGTCCGCTGTCCGAGGCCTCTGTCCTCGGCTTCGAATATGGTTATAATGTGTTCGCACCGGAGACCTTCGTCATCTGGGAGGCTCAATACGGCGACTTCGCCAATGCCGCTCAGGTCATTATTGACCAGTTCATTTCTGCCGGACGCGCCAAGTGGACACAGCGCAGCAACCTGACAATCCTGCTGCCTCACGGCTATGAAGGCCAAGGACCGGAGCACTCCAGCGGCAGAATGGAACGGTTCCTCCAGCTCTCCGCCGAGGAGAACTGGACTGTAGCCAACCTGACCAGTGCTGCGCAGTATTTCCATCTGCTCCGCCGTCAGGCCGCGCTCTGCGGACAACCGGATGCCCGGCCGCTGGTTATCATGGCGCCGAAGAGCCTGATCCGTAACACGCGCAGCACCTCAGCCGGAGCGGATCTCGCTTCGGGCATCTTCCAGCCGGTTCTTCCCGAGCCGCTGCTCGGCAGTAAGCCGGAAGCAGTGAAGCGCCTCGTGGTATGCAGCGGCAAGGTGGGCATCGATCTCCAGACGGAGCTGGAGGCCACACGCGGACAGGACTTCTCCTGGCTGCACATTTTGCGCATGGAACAGCTCTATCCGTTCCCGGAACGCGAGATTGGCGCTCACCTTAGCGGCTTCAGCTCTCTGGAGGAGATCGTCTGGGTACAAGAGGAACCGAAGAATATGGGCGGGTGGACGTATGCCGAATCCCGGCTGCGCGCCATCGCACCGCAGAAGGTCACCGTCCAGTACATCGGCCGTCCGGATCGTTCCAGCCCGGCTAGCGGCTACGCAGATGTCCACAGCTTCGAGCAGCGGCGCATTGTCCGGGAAGCCCTGAAATTGAATGCTGCAGTGCAAGCACCTGTACCGTCTTCCTGAGCACAGTAAGGCGGTCATACGATATCACGCACACCACTATATTTGGGGAGGTACGGCCTGTGTCCGAGATAAAAGTACCCGATTTGGGCGAATCGATTTCCGAAGGAACGATCTACAAATGGCTGGTTAAAGAAGGCGACACTGTCGGCCAGGGGGATGTGCTTGCCGAGCTTGAGACCGACAAGGTCAATCTCGAGATCAGTGCGGAGGAGGACGGCGTCATCTCCTCCATCCTGCGCCAGGCGGGCGAGAACGTTGCCGTTGGCGAAGCCATCGGCATCATCGGCGCCGGCAGCGCCGCGGGTGCTGCCAGCGGCGGCAAGCCGGAAGCGGCCGCACCGCAGAGCGGCAGCGTGCCTGCAGCGGCCGCAAGTGCAGCAGCGGCTGAACCGGCCGCTGCTGTAACGGCTCCAGCCGCCGCCGAAGGTGCGGCGGCTGGCACTGCGGCCCTGGCTTCGCCGGGGGCGCGCAAGCTGGCGCGGGAGCGGGGCATCGACCTCGGCGAGGTCAGTGCCCGCGACCCAATCGGCCGGATCGGTCAGGCCGATGTGAATGGTCATGGCGCAGCCGGGCCGCAGGCGGCTGCGCGGCCGGAGCCGGCGAAGCCCGCGCCGACGGCAGCGGGCAAGGCGCCGCACGCCGAGGACGGCAAAGCCACCGAGCGCAAGCGCATGTCGCGGCGGCGGCTGACGATTGCCAGCCGCCTGGTCGAAGCGCAGCAGACGGCCGCGATGCTGACCACCTTCAATGAGGTGGACATGACCGCCATTCTCGACATCCGCAAGCGCCGCAAGGATGCCTTCAAGGAGAAGCACGAGGTCGGGCTCGGCTTCATGTCCTTCTTCACCAAGGCCGTCATCGGCGCGCTCAAAGCTTACCCGATGCTGAATGCCGAGATCGACGGGGAAGATCTCCTGCTGAAGAAATATTATGACATCGGCATTGCCGTAGCTGCCAAGGAAGGCCTGGTTGTACCAGTCGTCCGCGATGCCGACCGGCTTAGCTTCCCTGAGATCGAGCGGCGGATCGGCGAGCTGGCCTCCAAGGCGCGCGCCAATACGCTCAGCCTGCCGGAGCTTCAGGGCGGTACCTTCACGATCACGAACGGCGGAGTGTTCGGCTCCCTGCTGTCCACACCGATCCTCAACACCCCGCAGGTCGGCATTCTCGGCATGCACAAGATCCAGCTGCGCCCAATCGCGCTGGATGAGGAACGGACGGCCAACCGTCCGATGATGTACATCGCCTTGTCCTACGATCACCGGATCGTGGACGGCTCAGAAGCGGTCAGCTTCCTGGTTAGAGTCAAGGAATTGCTGGAGGACCCGGAATCCCTGCTGCTGGAAGGCTAACCTTCCCTCCGCAGCTTTTTCCTCCTTCTTATACACATAGTCCTAGACAAACAGGCATCCGTAGAGCGAACCCGCTCTGCCGGATGCCTGTTTTCTGGTTACAACAATTGAAACTGCTGCACAGAATACAACATTCCTCTTATAAAAGGAATCAAATTCATCAATTGTTGTACGAAATGCAGGATTGCCTCTCACCCAAGCGACTAAGCACGCTAATTCCTGTATTCTCTGCAACAATCTCACCAAACAACTAGGGATGTGCGAATCCAAGTTGTAATAAATGCAACATTAGCGAAAGATACCAACAGTACTTGGCACTTCGCCCTCGACACTTCCGCACTCTCACTCCCGTGCAACTACATTCTATTTAGTTTTCCACACACATCCGCCCTCCTCACCCCGCTCCAGCACATCCTATTCAGTTTTTCACATCCATCCACCTCACTCCCCCCACTCCACCCCACCCCCCAACAAAAAAGAGACCTCCCCCCCGCTAACGCGGACGTAGGACATCTCTTCTCCGAATTATTCTCTTTGTCTATATTACTCTTATTTGCTTCTCTTAAGCCGACGTAAGTCGATATAGGCTTAAGCCGTATGCCGTGATGGCTTCAGGCTCATTCCCTTGGCTTTGGCTGCTCTGGCTACCGGAGGCTGCAGCGAAACCGCCAGGATGCAAGCCAGAATACACAGCAGTCCGATGATGTTAAAAGTAGGCTTGAACCCGCCGAGGAAGGCAGCGATGAACGAACCGGATAGCGCGCCGATCCCGAAGCCCTGATAGATGATGCCGTAGTTCTTGCTGTGATTCTTCAGGCCGAAGAAGTCACTGACAATCGCCGGGAAGACGGTAATGTTACCGCCGAAGCAGAAGGCGATGGCTGCCACGCAGGCGAAGAACAGGCCATAGCTCAGTGTGGCATAGCTGAGGATAAACATCGCCGCAGCCGTTACCGCCAGCGTGATACTAATCAGCTTGGTCCGGCTTACCCGGTCGGATAATGCGCCAAGAATCAGGCGTCCGGCCGTATTGAAAATAGCAATCATCGCTACAGCATTTGCCGCCGTCGCCACATCCATCCCCGCCAGCTGCACACCGATATCCTTTACGATACCGATCAGATAGAGGCCGCTCATGCAGGCGGTGAAGAAGATCACGAACAGCAGGTAGGCTTCCTTCGTACGGAGCATTTCTTTTACCGTATAATCTTTAGGCAGAAGTGCAGTCCCGGAGGCGGCCAGCTTCTGATTGCCCATGACTGGTGCAGCTACCGGAGCTTCCCGGACCAGCAGCGAGCCGATGAGGATCATCATCATGACCATCAGGCCCCAGTATAGAAAAGCATTCGACACCCCAGCCGATTCAATCAGGCCGCCGTTGATGTATTTGAAGATCAGACTGCCCGTTCCGTAAGCACCCACGGACACCCCGGAGATCAGTCCCTTATTCTTCGGGAACCACTTCATCAGGTTGGACAGCGAAGTAATATACGCCGTTCCGTCCGCATATCCGACCACTACGCCAGCCAGCAGGTAGAACATCGGCAGGGAACTGGCCTGCGAGCTTAGAATCAGCCCCAGCCCCAGCAGTATGCCGGAAGCTGCGGTCAGTCTGCGGAGACCGAACCGGTCCTGCAGCTTGCCTGCGAACAGTGTGGCGAAGGCCAAGGCAAAGCTGGTAATAGAAAACGTTATCGAAACTGAGCTAAGCTCAAACCCAAATGTACTGACAAGATGTGCATTGAACAGGCTCCAGGTGTAGATGGTACCGAGTCCCATTTGCATAATTACTGTACCTAGTACGATGAGCCACCGTTTACTGGTCATTGTCGTTGTCATGGTGATTCCTTCTTTCTCTTTCGAAGTCGCTTCAAGGCTTACTTTGCCTCTTCATTGTAGCGAAAGGAGCTCCTTCTGAGAGAAATCCGGAATGAGATGACACTGACGGGGAATGAACTGCCGCTAGAGACGCATAATCTGCCTGAATTCCTTCACCTTGCTGCAGCTGACTGGAACCTCCACATTCAGATCACGCAGCCTAAGCAGATAGGTATTGTTGAACCAGGGGATGATTTCCTTGATTTTGGACAGATTGACGAGATAGGAGCGGTGACAGCGGAAGAACTGCTCCTGTGGCAGGCGGGTATGGAATTCGCTGATACTTAGGGCCATGCTGTATTCCTCCCCCTTGGTGATCACACTCGTTGTTTTCTCCTGCGCCGAAGCATAATAGATCTCGTCTGCATCGACGACGATAATCTTTTCATTTTTCCACAGATTGACCTTATCGCTGCCCAGCTTCACCGGCCCCTCTTCCCCCTGGCGGCTTCTGGCCGCGATGGCACCTTCCAGCTTCTGCAGCATCGCTCTGATCCGCGTCTCGCTGTAAGGCTTCAGAATATAGTCGAATGCTTCAATCTCGAACGCCTCGGCGGCATGCTCCTTATAGGCTGTAATGAACACAATATACGGCTTGACCGCGAACCGGCTGATATTATGGGCCAGCAGCACCCCGTCAATCGAAGGGATATTGATATCCAGGAAAATCACATCCACCGTATCCGTCTGCAGATACTTCAGCGCATCCAGCCCGTCCTCGAATTCCGCCGCAATCTTGAACTGACTATGGGTCTGAATCAGATACGTAAGCTCCTGTCTTGCCAGCACTTCATCCTCGACAATGATCGCTCTCATCGCTGCTCCTTTATCACATCAAAATATATTTCCGTCCCCTTAGCCAGCCGGTGGATGGTCAGACCCGTGCCGTAGATCAGCTTGATACGCTGGTGTACGTTGTTGAGGCCGATTTTGTTGCCCTCCATGCTTCCGCTGTAGACCTTCGCAATCGTCTCTTCACTGATTCCCGCTCCGGTATCGGCAATTCGCACCCTTACGCTGTCTCCGTGGTCCTTGACCGAGATGTCCACCGTTCCGTTCCCTTTCCCCTTCAAAATCCCGTGGATAATCGCATTCTCCACCAGCGGCTGAATGACCAGACTCGGAATGCGCACCGCTACCTCATCTATGTCGTACAGAACGCTCAGGCGGCTGCCGAAGCGGGCCTTCTCAATCTCCACATAATGCTGCACCTGCTGCAGCTCGCGCCGGATATCTATGGACTCATCGGTCAGCTCCAGATTATACCGCATATACCCCGACAGATTGACGATCAGCTCACGCGCCTTGTCCGGGTCGATCCGGATCGAGGAGATAATCGCATTCAGCGCATTGAACAGAAAATGGGGGTTGATACTGGTCTGCAGTGCCTTCAGCTCGGCCTTGTTGGCCATCTCCTTGATCCCCTCAACCCGTGACACCTCCATCAGTGTGGAGATGATCTGTGACAGCCCTACAGCCATAGCCTGGAGGGAATAGGTGATTTTATGCGCGTGGGTATAGTAGATCTTGAGTGACCCTGTCACCTCACCCTTCTCCTTCAGCGGAATAATGATCAACGAGCGGATGTCCCGGTTCATGTACTCGGTATCGTCGTCACGGATGGTAATCTCCCCGCTGCTCAGCGTCTGCTTCGTCTCCTCACTGATGATCTCATTAGCTTCGGCATAATATTCTTCCCCGACACCCACGTAGGCCAGAATGACTTTGGTATCGGTAATTGCCACCGCATCGGCCCCGATATCCTCTTGGATGATTCCGCAGATCGTACGCAGCGACTCGGGAGTAATACTGCGGAAATACGGAAGCGTCTTATTGGCAATCTCCAGCGCCAGCTTGGACTGCTTCGCGGCAATACGTTCTTTCTCCCCTTCTACACTCTGCACAAGCGTAACGATCAGCCCGGCACAGATCTGCCCCATAATCATCGGAAAAGCAATCTTGGACACGATATCCACCCCCAGCGAATGGGGATCAGCCATCACAAGAATCAGCGCCATCGTCAATGCCTCACAGGCCATTCCGGCGGCAATGGCAGCGATCCAGCGCCGTTCAGGCGAAGTGCGCCGGTAGATAACCCCGGATACCACACCAGCTGTAATGCTGGTAATCAGACACGGGAGCGAAGTGACCCCGCCGATATCGATCAGGAAGCGGTGTACGCCCGAGAGGATCCCGGTAATCAGCCCGACCCAAGGGCCGAACAGAATCCCCCCGGCTATAATGGCGATAATCCGCACATTGACCAGAGACCCCTCCACATTAATCCCGCTGTAGGTTCCGAAGATGGCGAACAGGCTGAAGATGACCGTGACAATCGCCAGCTCCTGCGGCGCATGAATCCCTTTGGCAAAAATCTCCTTGAACCTCGGCACCCGGCTCAGAACGAACAGACACATCAGCAGCAGCGCTGCCCGCTCAAACAATTGCAGCAGAATACTCAAATTATATTGCACACTCAGGCCTCCATAGGACAAGCTATCGGTCCATTATAAGATGGGATATTGGTTATAGCAATCCGCCCAGCCGCCTCTAATGGTTGAGATAATCCTATTGGATTTCCAAACCAGGATGTCGTGTTCTCTCCTGGGTATAAAAGCCCTTCTATTGCGGAAAATTAACTATTATCGTATGGTTTCTTTAAAGGAGTGATAGCTTGTGCGTATAGCTTTTTGGATTGTATTTGCCTTTGTTGGTATTTTGATCTTTTGGATAGTTGGCGGCTTAATTGGCCGTAACAAACGAAAGTGAATCTATAGGGGCTATAACAGCCCCTCAAAATAACCGGGCAGTAGAGTTCAAAAAATGTTAATATTATTTTCATTTTTTAAAACTATCACTTGTTATTATATGGTATTATATAGGAACAAACGTTCTCTTTGAGGTGGTTTATTTATGTCGAATTTCAGAGTGAAAGATCCATATCAAGTGTGTCCAAGTTTTGAAACAGAACATTTTTTTGTAAGGTTAGTAAAAATCGAAGATGCTGAAGATCTTTTAGAATGCTATTCCGATCCTGTTTCTAATCGTTTGTTTAACAGCGATAACTGTATGAATAATTTCAATATACAGACATTAGAAAAAATGAAAGAACACATAGGTTTTTGGCTTTATGAATACGAAAGAAAATATTATGTACGTTTCAGCATTGTTAATAAGAGTACAGCGAAATCAATTGGGACTATTGAATTTTTTACAAGGAATGAACCTGAAAAAGAATATGGGAATATTGGAATTTTGCGGCTTGATCTTGGTTCTGAATTCGAGATTTCGAATGTAATTACCGAGTTGTTACAAATGATTGAGGATTATTTTTATGACTACTTTGGAGCAAATAGTATTGTTACAAAAGCAATACCTTTTGGAGAACAAAGAAGATTATCACTTAAGCAGTTGGGTTATCAAATTTTTGATGATCCTCAAATCATATCTTACAACGATTACTTTATTAAAATGATGGGATTCAACTAACGGGAACCGTTAGTTCAACAACATAGCGGCAGTCTATGAATTTGTTTTTCGTTCAGAGCTGCCGCGATATGCTGAGTTTTCTCACCGTTCTATCCCTTCCTTACTACACAATATGCATCCACTATTCAATGCCTCTAAACTGCCAGATCAATCCCCACCACACCCACAATCTTCCCGTCGCCGTTCGTAATTGCTCTGGAGAGCGTGATACAGGAACGCTTGGTAATGGCCGAGACATACGGCTGCGAGACGTATTGCCCTTCCGTCATCGCCCCGTTCCACCAGTCACGGCGCTTCGCATTCAGCAGCCCGGCCGCAGGCTCCGAGTAGATGAAGGTACCATCCGTCCGGTTGGACCAAATGGCCTGCACATCCGGTACCTTATTCTTACAGGCCGTAAGAACTCTGCCATGGATGTCCGCATCCGCTGCACACATCTCCTGCTTGGCTGCTATCTCCTGAAGCACCGTCTGCATTTCCTCAAGCCGCGCCGTATATTGGCTCAGCTCAATGACTTTGCGTCCGGCAATGCCGTTCACCGACTGCTGCAGGGTCTGAGATTCCAGCAGCAGACTTGCGCTGATCTCATTAAGCTGTCCGATCTGTGTCCGTTGGCGGGTTACCTGCTCCAGAGTCAGGTCTACGCCAGCAATGGTCTCGTTGACAATCCCTACTGCACCGCTCAGTTCGCCGGTCACCTCGTCGATCAGCCTGCTCTGCCGCTCTGCCGCAGCCGCTGACTCCGTAACTATGACCCCAACTTCCTCCACCCGGGCCGAGATATCCCCGAGACGCCGCTTCACCTTCGCCACTTCATTCACTCCATGCGCAACCGCAGTCTGCTCCTTCGTGACCGACTCCAGCACCTGCCGTACTCCATGATTGAGATCCCGCAGCACCGCCGTTGAGCGCTCCACGGAATCCCGGCTCTGATCGGCAAGCTGCCTGATCCGGCCTGCGACCACAGCGAACCCCCGGCCCGCTTCCCCGGCCCGCGCAGCTTCAATCGAGGCATTCAACGCCAGCAGCGAGGTCTCATTGCCAATGCCTACGATCAGGGTGTTCATCTCCTCCACCAGCGCAATATGTCCGCTTAACACGGTGAATTTGCCCAGCATATCTCCGCTCTGCTCCTGCAATTCCTCCATGACCCCATCTGTATTCTTCAGCGAATCCAGCATATCTGCCATCCCCGTGCGCGCCGCCTGCATGGCTGCGTTCAGCCTTCCGTTCAATTCTCCAAGATGTCCGGTAACCGCCGCTACTCCGCCCATTGTGGCAAAAGCGCCTTCAATATTGGCCTTCGCCTCATTGCTGCGGGTCTGCAGCTCCACCTCGTAGGCATGCGAATAATCTGCCGTCTGCTGAAGCCCTCCGGTATGGCGGGTGATCTCCTCCAAAGCACCATGCAGCCGGTCTGAGGTCACAACGATCTCATTGCCGAGCAGCTCTACCTTGCTCCGGGCTTCCGCCAGTTGCCCGGCTCCGAGCACTCCGCCCCGGCGGATATCCAGCACAAGCCCGGCAAGCACCGCCATCAGCAGCATATAGACAACCTTATGTACCCAGTACATCTCCATCCATAAGCCATACAACCCCACACTCAGCAGTAAAATAATAACGATAGCGGCCTTGCTCCGGCGAATTCCCATTCTGCACGTTCACTCCACTCTGTCATGTTATGTATTCTAACATTATATCAGCAGAGTTAAATTAAGGGAACCACTACTATATAGATTGCAATTGTATTTTTTCTGTTATGGGATTGCTGTGAGCTTTCAGGCGGTCGCTACCGTTCCTCCAGTTCCTTCGCCGCCTCAGGCTAAACGCGTTAATTCAAGCATCGGCATAACAGCTAAAAAAACAGCCGCACCCCCAGCTTTTGAGGGTACGGCTGTCCTTACGGCGTCTTCCCGCCCAGGATTATACTCCTGCCGGTTGCACGCTAACCTCTTGGGCATTCTTCGCCATCATCCCGCGGGCAATCCAGACGCCAGCCGCCCCGGCCTGGGCCAGTCCACGGGTAATGCCTGCCCCGTCGCCGCCGCAGTAGAGGCCGGAGATTTCGGTCTCGAACTCATCCGTCAGCTTCGGACGGGCGGAATAGAACTTCGCTTCCACGCCATAGAAGAGGGTATGTTCGGAGGCGATGCCTGGGGTTACCTTTTCCAAAGCTTCAACCATTTCAATCAGGCTCTTCATCGTGATGTATGGCAGCACCAGACCGAGATCGCCCGGTACCGCTTCCTTCAGCGTAGGCTCCAGGAATCCTTCCTTGATCCGGGTCTCCGTAGAACGGCGGCCCCGCAGGATATCTCCGTATTTCTGCACGATGACCCCGCCGCTGGACAGATCATTCGCCCGCTTGCAGATCTCCCGGGCATATTCATTTGGCTTGTCGAACGGCTCCGTGAAGGTATGGGAGACCAGCAGTGCAAAGTTGGTATTCTTCGAGCCCAGCGCCGGGTCCTTGTAGGAGTGCCCGTTCGCGGCCATCGCTCCGCTGTGATTTTCCACGACCACATGCCCCGAGGGATTGCTGCAGAAGGTGCGGACACGTGTACCCACGGAGGTATTGAAGATGAATTTGCCCTCATACAGATGCTCATTAATCTCCCTCATCACCACATCCGAGGTCTCTACACGCACCCCGACATCGACCTGGTTATTGTACATTTTGAGCCTGCGCTTCTTCAGCACCTCTGTCAGCCAGGCCGAGCCGTCCCGTCCCGGAGCAATCATCACCAGAGCGGCCTCATGACTCTCCCCGTTCTTCAGCGTAATACCTGTGATGCGGTGTGTTCCGCTCTCTTTGACAGTAACGATGTCTGCTACTTCCGTCTTGTATAACATATCAATGCGTGTCCGCAGATATTCATAGATCGATTTCAGAATCTCCAGGTTCTGCTCGGTTCCGAGGTGACGGACCTGCGCCCGCAGCAGCTTCAGCCCGGCGGCATATCCCCGTTGCTCAATGCCGCGAATGCTCTCCGTCGTCGGATCGGTAATGACCGGGGTTGCCCCGTGCTCCAGGTTGATCCCGTCCACATATTCAATCAGCTCCAGCACCTTGGAAGGAGGCAAATAATCCGTCATCCAGCCGCCGAATTCGGTTGTAATGTTGAATTTGCCGTCACTGTATGCGCCAGCACCGCCGAAGCCCGCAGTAATGGAGCAGGCCGGCAGACACCCGGCGAATTCCTTGCGGCCGGAGGCGGGCGGACAGAGCTTGATTTTCTCCTCCAGGATCGGGCAGTTGCGGCGGTAGATATCATGTCCCTTGTCCACCAGCAGCACCTTCAGCTCAGGGGCCTTTAGCGTTAATTCATAACAAGCGAATATTCCAGCCGGACCGGCTCCAACAACAATTACATCATATTTACTCATATCTTCTCTGTTCCTCCCAGGGTGAAACGGCTTCGGCCTGCAGTTGACAGGGGCCGCGACGCGTCTCTGCGGTATATCAGTCCACTTCTCCAAGCAGCATATTTAACAGCACACAAAAATCCCGGCCTCTTCATAGGTATGCAAAATGCACCCTATTCGTAGCCAGGAATTTACGGTCCCCTGTAGAAACCCCCAAACCTTATCATTGAGGATATACGAACAGCTTAACCCGTTATTACGGGCCAATTGGAATTTTACCGAATAAATCCGAATGTGTCAATGATGAATAGCATTAATAGTTCGTGTTTATAGCATAACTCGGAATTACACACTCAGATCACCTAACAATTACCTCACAAACACGAACGTTATTCCAGACCTAGTACCCGACATAAGACCTAGAAGGAAAAACGAGAACATTGTCGAATATATAAGTACATTGACACTGGAAAAGAGGAACATCTTATGCAAATCCCGCCGCCTACTCCTCGCCAAATGTATTGGAACCGCGTCATCCTCAATACCTTTTGGATGGCGTTTATTGTTTATCTGACCAGCCAGCTATATGTTTACTTATCCATGTGGGGCCACCGGCCCGAGTTGTCCGACAAGCCATATCTCATTAGGCATATCTGGATTCCAGATGCTATTCTGTTCGCCCTGCTGCTGATTCTGGAGGCTGTCCATAAATACAAGCCGTTGTTATCCGAATTCTCAATCATTCTTGGAAGCCACCTGTGCGGCATCGTGTTCATCCTGAATCTTAGTTCCGAATATCATGTGAAGCCGCTGATTATGCTGCTTCCCCTGCTGGTATCCATGATCTATCTGAGGGAGAATTATCTGAGGATTTCCTCTGTGATCTGCCTGATCTACATCATCCTACTGTTTCTGAACACCTCTATTACCGATTACACGCTACGCATCCAGAACATCATTATCACCCTGATCTTAGCCGGAACCTCGCTGGCCGGCTTTGGTGTTATAGCCCGGGGCAAGGATCTTATGCGCTCGCTGGAGAATTCGTTGAAGTCAGAGCAAGAGCTGCGCATCCAGAACATCATTATGGACAGGCTGTCCAAAATCGACCCCTTGACCGATCTGTACAACCACAAGACCTTCCATGAATATCTGGGCTGGCTGATTGAGCACCAGCAGAGCAATCCTTTTCCCATGCAGCTGGCTGTTATTGATATCGATAATTTCAAAAAGGTCAATGACCAGTACGGACACTGGGTCGGAGACATCGTTCTCCGGCAGGTCGCCGCTGTTATGCTACAGCATATCGACTCGGATGATTTCGCAGCCCGGTACGGCGGGGAGGAATTCGTAATTATTCTGACAGCCAAGACATTGGAGGATTCGAAACGGATCATGGAGAATATCCTCATGGGGATTGCGAGCCTTCGGATCAGCGAAATGGACAACAACTCGGTTACCGTGAGCATCGGAATGCATGAATATAACGGCGGGGATTCCAAAAGCTCTATCTTTCAGCAAGCGGACGACTCCCTGTACGAGGCCAAGAAAACCGGCAAAAACAAAATCGTCATCCTCTAAGGCCCCAAAACATATGAATTCCATATTTCAAACAAGCGGGTCCGCCGTGCATAGCAACCTATGCCGGGGACCCGCTTTCCTATGCACTTGTTCTCTGCGCTCTATTCAAGCTCCTCCGCGTCATACCTTCGCTGCGGAACGAGCAGCTCCATCACCTGGCGCTGCGGCACCGGGCGGCTGATCAGATACCCCTGCACCTTGTCACAGTGAGCCTCCCGGAGGAAAGCCCATTGGCTGGCATCCTCCACGCCCTCTGCTACTACATCCAGGCCCATCTTGTGGCCCAGAATAATAATCGTCTGCACAAAAGATTCACTAAAGGCCTTATCGGCCAGGGAATCGATGAAGATTTTATCCATCTTAAGGGTAGAGATCGGCAGCTGCTGCAGATAGCTAAGGGAGGAATACCCTGTTCCGAAATCATCCAGGGCAATCCGTATCCCCCGGGACTGCAGGAACTCCAGCTTGCTGACCGTACTCCCGAACGACTCCATGAAGATCGACTCTGTGATCTCCAGCTCCAGACTGGATGCCGCAAGGCCGCTCTCCTCGAGACTATCCAGCACAATCTCTACGAAATCATCCTGCAGGAGCTGAATAATGGAGATATTCACCGATATTTTGTAAGGAATGCCGGTCCGCTGATGGATGCTGTTCATGAATTTGCAGGCTTCGCGCAGCACCCACTCTCCGATATAGATAATCAGCCGGGAATCCTCGGCGATCTTGATGAAGGAGAGCGGGGAGACAAATCCGAGGACCGGACTGTTCCAGCGGATCAGAGCCTCGAAGCCTGAGATCAGACCGGTCTCCATCTGTACCTGCGGCTGGTAATGCAGCTCGAATTCGTTATTATTCATCGCACTGCGCAGATGCTTCTCAATATTCATCCGGTCATTGAAGGCGGTATGCATGGATTTATCGTATACGACATAAGTGCTTTTCCCCTCTTCCTTGGCCCGGTACATCGCTACATCGGCATTCTTCAGAATCTCTTCCGTCGTCTCGCCGTCCTCGGGATAGAAGGAGATCCCGATACTGGAGGAGACATACAGATTGCTCTCACCGATAAGAAAAGACTTGCGGAACGCACGCATAATATCCTCGGCCAGATTAAGCACATCCACACGGCTCTCAATATCCTTAAGGAAAACAACAAATTCATCTCCGCCCAGCCGCGACAGCATATCCGTCTCACGCACAACCGACTGGAGACGCTCACTGGCCTTGCGGATCAGAATATCGCCGGACTTGTGTCCAAGCGTGTCATTGATGTATTTGAAATTATCCATATCTACAAAAAGCAGCGCCGCACTGCCGCCCGTCCGGCGGAAATAACTCTCCATCGTCTCCAGCAGACTGAGCCGGTTCGGAAGATTGCTAAGCGAATCCACATAAGCTAGACGGTGCATATTCTTCTGATTCTCCAGCAGCATATCATATTGCCCTACAATCTCCTGCTGGGTCGCTGTAAGCTGCTCATAGGTCACTTCCAGCTCCCGGTAGCTGTTATTCAGCTTGAATTCAGCCTGCTTCCGCTTGCTGATGTCAATCAGAGAGCCGAGGAACAGGACAATCTGATCCTTCGGGTCAACGATCGCTTTTCCCCGCACCTCGAACCAGATGTACTCCCCTTGCCCCGTCCTCATACGGTATTCGGTTTCATAGATCGGGGTTAGTCCGGTAAGATGCTCCTGCCTGGCCTTGCGCGCGGATTCCTGATCATCCGGGTGAATAATGCTGAGAACGCCTCCCTCGAAGGAGTTGATCTCCGCCTCGGTATATCCCATCACCTCGTACCACCGGTCCGAGAGCTTGTAGAAGCCGCTGTCCCAGTCCAGCTCCCACATGTACGCACCCGAGCCTTCCGAGGCGAGGCGGAACCGCCGTTCGCTGACCCCCAGCTTATTGAACTGATCCTGCAGCTCCACCTCTGTCGCCGCCAACTCCTCATAAGTGGACTCCAGCTCCTCGTAGCTAAGCTGCAGCTTAAGCTCATTCTGCTTGCGTTCATCGATGTCGATGCCCACCAGCACGAGGATATCCTCCGCCTGCTCGTCCATCCCCTTGATGAGGGCCGTGCGGACGGAGAAATAATGCGCACCCGGAGAATGGTCAGGGAGCCTCAGCTCCACATTAGTCGCATAATCCTGTGCTGCCGCCTTGGCAAGGAGATCCCTAAGCACGGCTGCTCCAGCTTCCAGAGGCAGCTCATCTATGCTTAAGCCCAGCACCTCCTTCTCCGTCAGCCCGGTCATCAGCTCGGCATATTTGTTGAAGCGCACGCTTCGTTTGTCCCCGTGAACGGCCCACACAATCACCCCGGTATTCTCGATCACATCCTTGAAAAATTCCTGTTCAGAGTGAATCGTACGGCGCAGCCGCCGGATATAGATCCGGAGCAGAATGGCGCCCAAAACCAGCAGAAGGGTCCCGATGGAGAATAAGGTAAAAATCCGGTTACGCATTTTTTCATTATAATGGTCGGAATGCACGAAGAAATACTGCTGATACAGCTCTTCGAAGGCGCCCGAGCTTACCATATGCTCTAACCTTGCATTGACGTAGGACACCAGCTCCGGCTTGGACTTGCTGATGCCGTAGGCCACATCCTGCGGATACAAATTGCTCATTTTGCGGATAATATTACCGGTTAAGCCCTGTTCCACAATCAGATAATCGACCACCCCCTGATTCTCGAACAGCAGGTCGATCTCGCCCTGACGCAGAGCCTCCAACGCATCCGGTACGGTTGCATATTCTATGTATTCTGAAGGCGGTATACCCACCTTGTTCTGCAGGATGGTCTCTGCATATTGTCCTTTACCGATACCGATTTTGTACTTACGGAGTGTGCCCAGCGTGACCTCACCCTGGAGTCCTTGACGCGAATAGACGGAAATATAGCTTTTCAAGACTGGTTTTGAGAAAAGAATATCCTGCTTCCTCTCCTCGCTGACAGCCATCAGCCCGGTAGTGTCAATCCCGCCCTCAGTCAGCCGCCGGTACGTCTGCTCCCAATTTCCGGTGCTGTAGTGGACAAGATATTCATTCTTCTCAAAGATCATACTTGTCAGATCAATATCGAAGCCAGTCAGATAACCATTCTGTATGTACTTATAAGGTGGATACTCCAGTTCTGCCTGGTACTTAATTTCCTGTCTTTCGGCATAAGCGGCAGCGGGGTGTGCAAGCATGAGCACAATGCTAATTAGAAGCAACAATTTACACCGCTTCATCGCAATTCTCCTTTATCCCAGTAAGATCGGCTTAATATGTATACAAGCTTATTCGACAAAAAATGGGAGGGTTCCTGCTCCTTTTTTCTCATTTCCGATAAATTGTGCACATCCTGTGGTTCCGTATCCTTAACTCTTGAGCGCACAATCTTAGATTTAATCAAAAACTTTAGATTTGTATTGCTTTTTGCGGTTAAAATGTGGATAATAACATTAGTGGTTGATAATGATTATCATTATTGGATGTATAACATTCATTATTTTCTATATTTGAGCTAAAAGGAGACTGAACACCCATGAACGCAGCCACTACCCGGACCGCCCTGCAGGTTGACGATTACCTGGACCTGCTCAATCTTGCTGTGAAAGTCGGAGATATGAAATGGCAGAAAGAAATCAAGTCCCGGTTGCAGTATATCCTGTGCCTGCAGACCAGATAGCCCATTTCATACAGAAATAGATGAATATAGCTTACTTCTTACATAACCGCATCCCTTAAGGGGGTGCGGTTTTTGTGCGGTTATCCCGTCAATTCAGCGGTGCCTGCATCTGCGGCGCTTAGAATGTTTAATGATATAGTATAATGATCAGCATACTACAATGAACAATAGCCTATAGATCGGAGTGTGTCAGATTGAGAAAAAACCTCACCCTCGCCTTGGTCTTGATATTATCGCTGTTGTGGATACCGGGGGTCTATGCTGCGAATGTCCCCGCACAGCAGGGAGTAATTACGGATGAAGCCCGGCTGCTGTCTGCCCAAGAAGCAGAGAGCCTTAGCCGGATTGCCACTACAGACCGGTACACCTTCCACGTCTTAACCGTTGATTCGCTGGCCGAGAGCGACATATCCAGTTATGCTGCGGATGTATATGATACCTGGGGGCTGAAGTCCCGGGACATCCTGCTCCTGATCGCTTACGAAGATCAGCTAACCGAGATCAGCTTCATTAACCCCGGGCTGCAGGATGCGCTCGATGCCTGGTCCATACAACAGGGCGGAGCTGCGGGTAACGCAGCAATTAACAAGGTGCTGGAGAAATATTTCAATCCTTATGCCAAAAACGGAGATATCCCTGAAGGCATACGTTCTGTGATCCAACAGATGCAAGCCATTGGCAGCAGCGGACAGAGCGGTAATACTGGCAGCGGTGCGGCAGGCGGTACGGCTGCGGGTACCGCAGGAGCCGCCTCCGGTGCTAACGGCAGCGGCAGCGGATTCCCCCTCCTGCCGGTTGCAGGCGGCCTTGTCTTAGCCGCCCTGCTGATATTGCTGCTGTATGTGCTAATTACCGGACTGCGCCGCCGCAAGGGACTGTCCGCACAGCGCGAGCAGCTCGCCGACCTGCTGGTACGGGCGAACCACGCTCTGGAATCCCTTCAGCCTTTCCAAGGGATTGTGCAAGGCAAGACCGGGGAGATGGTCGAGGGCATCTCGAAGCGCCTGACCTCCCGGCTGGTCGAAATCTCTGCATTGCAGACAGCAGGGCAAGCACCATTGCCGCCGTTCTACCGCTTGTCTGCGCTTAAGGCGGCGGCAGAGCAGCTTCAGCAGACAGAGGGGGAATTCCGTGCCTCCCTGGAGGAAGAAGAGAAAAAGGTCGCGGTCATAAGCGATGCCGACCGGAACGTCAAGCAGCAGATCACCGAGCTGAAGCAGGCTGCCCCCGAGCTTGAAGAACAGCGCCAGCAAGCGGTCCGGGAGACGGGCTATACGCTGGAGAAGATTGCCCAAGATCTTCAGGAGCTGGCTGAAGAGACGGCCAAGGCAGATCAGTTGGAGCTGTTCGACCCAATCGCCGCCCAGGAGATTACTGCACAAGCGAAGGAGCGGCAACAGCAGATTGTGCAGGATGTGCAGGATGTGGAGACCTTTGACGACAAGCTGAAGGCCTTCCCCGGTATCCTGGCGGCTACCCGTAGCCGGATTGCAGAGCTGATCGACCAGAACTCCCTGCACAATATGAAGGTTAAGCCTTACGACAGCCTGGACCAGGCTTCCGCTGCCGCCAGTTCCATGGAAGCGCCGCTGCACAGCGGCCATATGGACGAAGTGCGCCGGATTGGCGCTGACATGGATGCCCTTCTGACTGAAGCCGTGGCTATGACGGAACGCCAGGCTATGATCCGGCAGAATAATCTCAGGGATCTGGAGACTGTACGCAGCACATGGGCAATGCTTAGCCAGCGGCGGAATGAATTGCAGAGCCGGCTGGCCGGGGTGAAGAACCGGTTCGCCCGGCAGCATCTGGACGCTCTGGAGAAGCTGCTGGAAGAGGCCGGCGGCGCACTGCGGCAAGGCGCGGCAGAAGTGCCGCAGCTTGAGACCTGGACCAGCGATGCACGCGGAGAGTATGACAATGCCCGCAGCGGGCTGGACCGGCTGCTTGCCTTGCAGGATGAGACGGCAAACAGCATGAGTAGCATTAGCAGCAGTCTAGACTCTCTGGAGGAGCGCCTGGACAGCCTGAGCAGGCTGTTCACGGAAGGGCAGGGCCGGGTGGATGCCGCCTACAATCTGCTGCACAGCAGAGGAATTGCCTCGCAGAACCGCTTCCAGCTGTCCCTGCTGCCTGAGTATACCGAGCTGGAGCAGCGTCTCGCCTCGGGTCCTTACGATCTGGATCAACTGGAGGAGACAGGACGCTCCTACGCTTCGCAGATCGCGTCCTTCGTAGAGGAAGCGAACCGGCTGGTCCGCCAGAAGGAAGAGGCCGAACGCGCAGCCAGAATGGCCATGCTGCGCGAGCAGCAGCGCCGGGACCAAGCCCGCAGACGCAATTCCGGCCCGCCTTCGGGCGGAGGATTCGGTGGCGGCGGACGCTCCTCCGGCGGCTCTTCTTGGGGCGGCGGCGGTGGCGGTCGTTCCTCCGGCGGCTCTTCATTTGGCGGCGGCAAATCCGGCCGAAGCTCCGGCGGCTCCAAGTGGTAAGCAGCAGATTACCGCTACAGCACATACTCATCCTAACAGGTAGGTGATGTAACAACTTATTCTGCGGCATTAAGCGAAATCAGGGGCATTAGTGCCCCTGATTTTTGCTTTCTATGTACTTCCTCCGGACCATGCACCCTCGTACCAACACAATACTAAAGAGAACGCACCTTTTTACTGGAACATGTCTGACAGCTCACTATAATATCCCCCAGTTCCCTAATTCCAAACTACGGACGCACAACAGCGATCCCCCTATCACCGGAGAATCGCTGTTGTGTCGTGTTATTGCCGTTCAGTGAGACTCATCCTCCAGAAACGGCTTGTTCACATAGTAATACATCACACCCATTAGCACGCCGCCGCCGATAAGATTGCCTAATGTGACCGGGACGAGATTATGCACCACGCCTCCCCAGGAGATCGTACCGGGGTGGTCCAGGACGAGGGCAATCGCGAAGGTACACATGTTGGCAATACTATGCTCGTACCCTGAGATGAAAAAGCAGAACACGAACAGCACCATGGCGAACATTTTGGCACCGTCGTTCTTCATTGACATTGGCACGAAGAAAGCCAGACAGACGAGCCAGTTACAGAGAATCGCCCGGAAGAACAGCTGCATCGCCGGAGCTTCCATCTTATGAGCCACCACATCCAGCAGGAACCCGTTGACAGAGGAATCATAGAACAATCCGGTCAGAAAAATAAGCAGCGCAAACGCCGCAGCCCCAAGAATGTTGCCCAGATAGCTGACGACCCACATCCGCACAACCTCGGTCCATGCCAGCTTGCGCCTCAGTGCCGCATAGGTGTAATAGAAAGTATCCCCGGTGAACAAATCGCCCCCGCCGTATGAAATCAGGATGATGGCTGCGCCGAACGTAATCGCAGCCATCGGATAGGTCATCGGCGATTGTTCCATATAGAAGAAGTTGCCGGTCTTAAAGGCTACGATCACGCCGAAGCCGATAAACATGCTGGCGAGCATAGCCCTGGCAATGTACCGGAATACGCTTTGCCGGAAGATCTTCTGTTTCTTAAGTGCAAGCTTCTCTACCTGCAGCAGTGCCTCGTTCTCCATTTGACCTCCGTATTCACTTTATATTTTCAGTGGTGCCGGAAGACTGATGTACAGCCTCCAGGCTATTATACCCAATAAACCACTGGAAATTGCTTGAATCACAGAGCATCAATAATTTATGGATTCCGTTCACTGCCCGCACCCTTTTCACAGGCCGTTATCCTCCCGATCATTCAGGCTGGCAATCGCCTCCGCCTTCTCACTGCTGGCTACGACGATAAGCACCACGATCAAGCATCCCAGAATCATCCCGCTTATCCCCTCTTTCTCCACAGGTCGCCTTAGTGACAACGTATGTGGGAGAGCGGGATAATATGAGTGGATTTCTACCGGCCCAGAATCAAACCCCTAATTCAAAAAGCTGCTCAGCCCGCTCTCCGCCTGCTTCAAAGCCTGCGGCTGCGAGCCCTCATTCAGCCCGAGCCGGTTGTTCAGCTGGGTGTTGATGGTGGTCATTTTGGACGTATAATCCTGACAGCTCTCGATGATCCGCCGGTTGGACTGCTCTGAGGTATCCAGGGCACTGAGCAGGTCGCCAATGGCCTGATTCACGGCTTCCAGGGACATGGATGGCTTGGAGAGCAGCTCCGTAGTCTTCTCGGTCGTCGTGCGCAGCAGCCGCGCATTCTCCTTGAACTGGTCCTCGATCGTCTTGTTGGTGGCTTCGACCGCATTGATGACATTCTCCTGATCAGCCAGGGACATCGCAATCATCGCCGAGACGGTGATCAGGTTGGAGGTCTTATCAATCGCGTTGTTTACGGAATCAATCAGCTTGTCATTATTGTCATTGATGATATCCGTTGCCGCAATCGCCTGATTGTAGAGCAGAATCATCTCGGTCATGGACTGAATCCGCACCATGACCTTACGCAGCCCGCGCTCCAGATACGCTTTGCGGAATTCATTCTCGGGCTTGGCGATCTCAACCTCGAACAGCTCCTTCAGCTTGTTGCCGAAGGCGATCTTGGTCTGGAGGTTATAGATCTCCTCCATGGAGGTGCGCTTCAGCTGGCGCATGTTGACGATGCTCTCCTCCAGCGTATCCCGGCCGTCACGCAGACCGGTGATAATGGCATCAATGTTGGTGCGGACCGACTGATATTTGTAGACATAATTCTTAAGCGGGCTTTTGCGCAGCATTTTGCCGAAGAAGCTGACATTCTTGCTCTGCTGAAGGGTCTCGCACTCATTGCGCAGCTTCATAATCATATTGGGCACTTCCACCCGCTTGCCGCTCATCAGGTCATTAACGGGGCGGTCCAGCAGCTTCAGGGTCTGGCCTGCCTTCTCCTGCGTCTTCACCCCAAGCTTCCCGATATCATCCATCAGGGAATCCAGCGCCACCGTGTCAGTCTTGGCTACCTGCTCAATTAGCTGGGAAGCCTCCTGGACTACCTTCTGCTCATCTTCTTTTCTAAGCTCAATTAACTGCGTGGACATGGCTATCCTCCTCCTATAATTCGGAACTGCTGTAGCGCTGATGAATCAGTTCCGCCTTGGTCTGAAGTTCCATCAGGTCTTTGTGCTCAATCGTCGACGCAATATCGGAAATTTTGGCATCGACATCACGCAGACCGTTCAGCAGCATTCTCCGGTTTCTTGTCTTGGCTTCGCCGCCCAGGCGCAGGAACGGGTTGATTACTCCATTAAGGTCCTTCAGCACCAGTCTGCGGACGGTATGGTTTATCTCGCCATTGCCCAGCTCCTGGAGCAGCGGAATGACGCGCTGCAGCCGGGCGAACAGCGCCAGCGACTTCTCGACAATCTCATTGTCCAGCGTATCCTTCTGCCCTTCGGAGATAATCATATCCTCCAGAATACTGAGATACTCCACCACCGGGGCGAACTCTGCCCCGATCTGTATTTCCTCCCTGTGTCCGGCTCCCGACTGGGCCGGGGAGGCCTGTCCCGCAGCAGCAGGAGTCGCAACAGCGGCAGCAGACGAAGCCTGCGGTGCGGCGGCGGATGCCGCCGGAATGGCCTTCGGCTCCTGTCCGGCAGGAATCACCTCCACCGGGAGATTCACTCTTGTGCGCCTGAGCTCCGGCACCGCAAGTGCCGCCCCGATTACCGGAAGCAGCAGCGAGACCAGCTCAGGCAGGAAGCCGCTGGTCAGTACGGCTACGACATAACCGGCACCGGCATACGCCAGTACTTTGAATTTAGCTTGCATTCCTCTCACCTCTTATGAGCGTGAATGCTTCACGCTCAATTCACGGAATCCGTAATCACGGATTCTCCGTTTATTCTCATGATCAGCGGCTGCTCAACATGGCTGGCCAGGACGTTATGCTCGAACTCCGCAGGCAGAACCTCGCCGCCGAGCGCGCTTTTGACAGCCAGATAAGGGAAGTTGATTCCGGACAGACAGGAGATATGCAGGCCGCCGGACATCCGCGGGTTAATCTCCAGCAGCTTGGGGACGCCGCCGCTGTACTTCATCTGGACATTGAAATTGAACGGAATCCGGTACGTCTCAGCCACCCTGCGGGCAACCTCCGCAAGCTCTGGAATATACTCCATCAGCCGCAGACGGCCGCCCGCCTTCCGGCGGGGGACGGCGGCCAGCAGATTGCCCTTCTCATCCGACAGACAATCAATACTATATTCATAGCCCTCCAGCAGCTCCATCACCATCAGGTTAGGGAAGCTCCCGGCTTCTGCAAGGATGCGGTAAGCCTCCTCGAAGGAGATCAGCGGAGTCACATGCCCGAACAGCTCCTCCACGGGACTGCGGTCATTATCAATGATCCGGAATCCGAGTCCGCCTTCCGTCTCGGTAGGCTTGAAGCAGACCTTGTGTCCTTTGGCTGTGAGATCTTCATAAGCTTCCCTGAACTGTTCTGCATTACTAACCACATGATAATCAGGGATCGTCATAATCCCGTTGGTCTTCACGCTCTCATAGAACTTGCCTTTGTCCATGATCATCTCAAGCAGATCCAGATCACGGCAGACCAGCACCTTCGTCCCGATCTCATCGAACAGCGAAGCATGCAGCGCAATATCGAGCATATGCAGCCGGGGGATGAAGATATCAATCTCATTCCGGCGGCAAAAATCAACACAGAACTGCACGTATTCAATGCCTTCGAGCGCCGGCTCGGTTCCGGCCACATCGGCGCCTTGCAGCGACATATGGTGGATATCCGGGTGGGTGGCGAAGATTTGCACCGGAATCCCGTCTTCATTGCTCCGGATGAGATTCATATAGTGATAGGCAACAGAGAACCAGCGGTTGAAATATATATTTACCTTTTTCATGGTGGCGGTCCAACTCCCAATGCTGTCAAATGTGTATAAATCCTGTGAACATACTGCATAATCTCATCCGCGGCAAACACCCCCGGCCGCTCAGTAAACGGATACTCTAAGTGTACTAAACCCGCCTGCTGCTCGGCAAATATTTCTCCGTGACAGGGGGCTATGGCATAGTCGGCGGCGGCGAGCAGGCTCTTGTCCAGAAGAGAGTCGCCAGAGGCGACCATCGGCTCCGAATGCACGGTGCGGCGGACATGGATAATGGCATCGCTTTTGTTCACTGCCTCCGGCACGATGTAGAGCTTGCGCCCCTGCAGGGATACCTTCCAGCCAAGCTCACCCAGCCGCTGCGCCATCCGGGCAATCTCCTCCAGCGGCAGCGAATCCCGGTGAACCACGAACGTAAAGAACAGCTCATCGCAATACCGCCGGCTAATGATCCATTCTTCCCGGACCACAGCACGCACGATACTTTCGGCTTCTTCCGCCGCTGCGGAGCCGCGTTCCACCGCTCTGCCTACAGCCGTCCGCCAATCCAGGTCCACTACCCCGTTCACAAGAATATTGCCCCCATTGCTGGTGATGGCATAATCCGGAATGACCGTCTCCTGGAACAGGTTAATCCGCCGGTACTGGGCAATCGTACGTGTAGTCACCGGCATGAAAACAATCTTCGCCGCCAGCTCTTTCAGTGTAGCCAGAGCCTGCTGTGAGATATACGATACCGTTCTGCCGTCAACAACCTCTGCCGGAACCAGACCGGGGGTGTCCTCAGGAACGCCTATCGCGCTAAGAGAGTAGATCAGCGTACGGTCCAGATCGCTGGCGTAGATCATTCACTCTCCCCTTTCAGCGGCTTGATGATTCCGCAGCAGGAGTAGGTCAGCCCGGGATAGACCTCTACCGGCACGCCCCGGTCCTCAGCCAGCAGCAGAATATGCCGCAGGTTGGGATTATCCAGCCTGTCTACAAGAATTCTCCAGGGCACTCTGCGCAGCAGCACACGTGTCGTCTCACCCACTCCGGGCTTCACCAGATTGATATTATCTATGCCGAAGGTATCCTGAATACTGCGGATATCAGCCAGCCCCTGCCAGGTAATCTCCGGCGGATGCTCCAGCATCCCCGCAGCCTGTGCTAGTGCCTCTGCCGCTACTTCCGCGAAATACGGGGTAATTGCTTCAACGAATACGTTGGACAGATCACTGTCCAGCCATTCCTTGTAGAATTTGGCTCCGTGGAATTCCTCAGCACCGATCAGATCATCGCGGAGCACCGTACGGCTCATCAGACCGGATACCGTGGAGTTCAGGCAGGCGCTTGGAATCAGATAATCCTCCCGGGTGCCGTAGGTTCCCGAGCAGTGCCCGGGGTCTGCGAGTACCGCCAGATCATCATTTAGCGTAATGCCATATTTCTTATGCATACTCTCACAGGCCTCTATCAGCACCTGCCGGATGGCCCCCTTACCGGTCCAGCCATCGATGAATTGCAGCTCGGCATCCCGTCCATGCTGCTGCAGCATGTAGAGCACCGCATTCTCATCAATCCCCTTACCGCGGATTATCGAGATGCTGTAATGCGGAAGGTCCGCTCCATATTTCTCAAGAATATAACGTTTGATCAATACCCCGATAGGAGTGCCCGCTCTCGCCAGAGAGACCAGCACGGTATTCGCCGTTCCCCGCCGGGCAACAATCATCTCGGACACCACAGCTACAGCCAGCGCCACCTTCTTCGCAGTCAGCTGCAGCGTCTCATGAAACAATTCGATATACTGCTCTGTCGGCTGGTATTCCACCGGAAGCATCTCCGAATAATGCACGCCGGACTGGATCGCTTCCTCCCGCTCGGCCGTTCCCCGCTCCAGGGATACATCGCTTAGATCCTTGAGCAGAAAGGTAACGTCGGAAGCAGGATAGCTGCCCAGCGCAACCGGAGGGGATATTCTTCTGTTGTGAATCGCTTCGATATCTATTCCCTTCATAGCCCTGAGCCTCCCGTATGTGGTTCTGAGCTGAGCACAACAAGATGTACCTTATTGCCCGCCAGCCTCTGTAAAATATCCGTCATCGGCGCAATCCGCTGCCAGGGTACCTCCCGCTCCAGCAGGACGAAGATATCGTCATACTGGCCGGGGTCCACATTATAGATGAAATTCGTGATCTCCGTATCGCCTGCGGACGGATAGGCAGCGGCGTTATGCACGCCGTAATCCTCACGCCGCTCGGGATGGATCGGACTGCGGGTCGAGGACTGGTACAACACGCCTTCCCCCATCTCTGCGGCGATCCGCATCGGCAGATACATGAACTCGCCTACGCCCATCACCAGCGTACGGGCACCTTCGCGCAGTCCCCGGAGCTGCCTGGCCACACGGCTTACACCTGCATCTATTTGCGCATTATCCGCAGACTCCAGCCCGAAGCGGCCGCTGTGCTTCAGATAAGGCGATGAATTGATAACGCCCTGCCCATCCGCCGAGGTTACCGGAAGCCGCTCTAAACCGTCGAATACATAAGTGGTTACAAGCTCTGCGCCTGTGGAAGCAGCGGCTCCGCTATCAGCTGCGGCTTGCAGCTGCGGTATTCCCTCAACCTTGATGCTTCCCTGAAGCAGGGATAAAGCGGTTATCCGTATACCCAGCTCTTGCTCCAGCTCACGGTAAGCTTGTATATTGGCATCGCTCCGCCAGTCCAAGAGAGAAGCCACTACATACTCCCTGCGCGGGAATTTGGACTGGATATCCCGGATCGTATTAATTGCCGTATTACCGGTCGTAATCTCGTCATCCACCAGCACAATCGGCTCTGTCCCCGATAACAACCCGGCGTCCAGGGCATAGCAGAGATGATCTACGGCGTGGGAATGCTCCTCTTCAAAGGTGACCACCGATTCCAGCTCAGGAATCATCTCACGCGTGGTATGAATATAAGACGCACCGCCAGCGAACGCATTATACATGCTATGGCCCAAGGCGGTAGCGGTTTCGGCGAATCCGATAAACAGAACCGGCTCAGGCAGAGCCAGGCGCGCAGCAAGCAGCGCATGATAAGCTTCTTCCGCATATTCAGGATGGATCAGGCCATGAACGGCCTGGTTCATCAGCGGGTCCATAACCACCCGGTCAGCGGTATCCGCGCTCATCTCCAGATACAGAAGCAAGGCGAGTGCCGCTCCGCTGAGCAGCGGGGTATACGGTCCTACGGGAATATGCTTGCCCAGCACTTTGCTGACGAACAGGAAGGAGCGCTTCTTATTGATTCGTGCAGCCATGGAGAACAAGGAATCCACGGGCATATGAAAAGGATTGGAGGTTTCCGTTACCGTAACCTGCAGATTCTCGACAATGTTAAACGTGTGTATACTCGTTCTCGGGTAGTAATCCGACAAAATTCTGTTGTTCATGTAACACCCCGTATATTTGAGATCGTAGTAAGATTCGTCTGGCCCAGTTCAAATGAGGCTTGATTTCATTCATTTTGTTATAGTATTCACTCTTGAACACGCCGCGGCTGCCATCATTGCTGTCTACAATACTTAAGGCATCCACATACTCTTCATGCATTACGGTATACATTGCCTGCACCGGTCTGAGGTGGGAAGGGTGGATAATGGTTTTGCCCACAATGCCGTTCTCCTTGTCCAAAATCACTTCCCGGATCAGCCCGTCCATCGAGCTTGAGATGAAGCTGTTGCGCATCTCGCGGCCATGCTTGCCGTAGGTATCCTCGAAGGGCGTCTCCCGCAGCTGCGGGCGGAGGACCCGGTGCCCCTTGCTGGCAAAATACTCCCACACGGGTCCTGAGATCACGTAGCCTTCCTCCACCCGGCCAAATACATTAATAATATCCGACATGCAGTCACGGATCGGTGTCAGGTCATAGATGCTGATATCCGGGCTGCGGCGGAGTCCGAACAGACTGGAAAAGTCCGTCGCTCCAATCCGGACATTCAGCACATACTCGCGGTATTGCCCAAGCAGATCGCGGACCCCCAGCAAAGTATCCATCCGGCTCTCCCGGTAGATAACCGGTGCATTCTCCAGAATCGGCATCCCATACAGCACAGGGGCTGAATAGCTCCGTGTGTCATTATAATCGGCAATGGCCTCGAAATAATCCGTACCGTTCTCTACAGAGAATTTGGGGAAGACGAAGCCGGTCAGCATGGTGATTAATGATCCCAGCCGAAAAATCAGATCCCGCAGCTGTGCAGGGTTACGTACGCGGATGAACAGCAGCGGAAGACTGCCGCGCTGCTCCGGCTCATTCTCCGCATAAGCGGACAGAAACGCCAGATGCCTGACGATGGACTCTTCAGCATAATCCACTTCACCGTCCCCGATGGCATCCTCCAAATCTATGATTACCGTGATAAGCCCCGAGGCTCTCAGCTTAATAATATCTTCGGCAACACTGGCACGGGTGGCCGGCATATAAAGGGCTGCTCCGACGGCATAAGCCAGTAAATCCTTGCGGGTAGTGTGATCAAATGAAACCGGCGGAACATGGAATAATGAGGCTTCCTGTTCTTGTGTGAGGTAATCGAAATATCTCAAGGCCCTTCCCCCTTAATGATGTGCCAAGCACCTGACAAATAGCCATTTGCAAGCAAGCAGAACCAGCGATGCCGTCCTCTAGGGGACGGCATCCGGCTTGCTCAAGACCCAGGCAAAGGCCATGCTACAACATATAACGATTACCCGGAAGCACGCCGGAGTCCACCCTTCCCGTGAACTCCCCGCCTTCCTGTACAGCTATACATATGAACTTATGAATCAGGTTTTTAGATGGTTCAGGCTTTGCGGTTTTCCTCTTTTTTGCGTTTGCTTGCGCTGTATAGAATAGTACCCGCAAACACCGCAATCAGAATCCCAAAGAAAATGACATGCGGCAATTCATAGCCGAAGGCTCCGGCAAGCATTTTACCGGCAATAAGTGCAATGAGCAGGAATGCCGTCTGTTCCAGTTCAGGATATCTGGCAATCAGTTTGAGGAACACCTGTGCCACTCCGCGCATCATCAGTACGCCGAGGATACCGCCCAGGAAGAGTACCCATACTTCACTGCTAAGACCGAATGCAGCTACCACGCTGTCAATACTGAAGGCAATATCCATTAATTCAACCAGGAGTACCGTCTTCCAGAATGAGGCGCCTTTATTCTTAATCTCTCCCTCTTCTCCGCTGCTGCCCTTGTACAACCCTTTGTAGGCAATGTAGAAGAGATACAAGGCTCCAAGCACCTTAACCAGCGTGAACTTGACGAGATAGGTCCCCAGACCAATGGCCAGGAATCTGAATACGTAAGCACCGATAATACCGTAGAACAACGCCTTACGCTGCTGCTCCTTCGGCAGATGCTTAACCATTACCGCCAGTACAAGCGCGTTATCAGCCGACAGCAGACCCTCCAGCAGAATCAGGCTTCCGATTATCCCCCAGCTGACAGGGTCGGAGAGCGTTCCTGCAATATCACTCCATGAGAAGAAATGCCCGTAATTCTCACCGATACTCCTAAAAAAATCACTGAACCAGTCCATTCCACTTGCGCCTCCGGTAATATCAAATTATTTGCTTCCCGCTACCCAGCGAAGCCCCCAGCCATAAGCCTCATCCATCTCTCGGTGACCGCTGAAATATTGCACGAGCCGTTCAATACTGAAGGTCTCATTGTCCACATTCCGGATCAGCGCGATGGCGCACATGCCTTTACGGTTGTTATGCTCGTCCAGATTAACGATAATATCCGGTCCTCCATCCTGCTTCAGGGTAACCACTCCATCCGCCTCAGACCAGTTGGTAACTCCTTTGTAAATAAAGGCAAACACCAGAATCCGTTCGATCTGGGCAACCTTACTTCCGTTTATACGCAGATTCTCGCCAGATGTTACGGAGCCGGTCCGGTCATCTCCATCGAGCATCATATAAGGCTGCTGCTGCAGGTTACCGAACGCATTGCCCAGTGCCTGCACCACGCCTTTGCTGCCGTTCTTCAGCTCATACAGACAGGCCAGATCGAGATCCACCCCGCCCTTGTTACGGCTGAACAGCCCTCCGCCCTGCTTCTGGTTCCAGTTCAGGTTAATTAACAGCTCACCCAGACCGGAGGCGGATTTCTTCAGGTTAATCGAATCGCCCTTCTTCTTCAGCTCAATCTTCTTCAGATTGAGATTCAGCGCCGGTGCGGGAGCAGCCTCCTGCTTAGGCGGTGCCGGTGTAGGTGGTGGAGGAATCACAATATTCGGTCTGGAGGACTCCGCGCGGGGCGGCGGCACTTGAAGCGGCGGGCGTCCCGGCGACGGCGTCTGTTCCGGCGGCTTCGGTGCCGGTGCAGGCTCGTCCGCTACTTCTATGCCATAGTTGCCGCAGAGCGCCTTAAGCCCGCCCGAGAAGCCCGCAACAATCGCACTGTATTTCCATTCTTCACCATGTCTATATAATTCTCCAACTACAACAGCCGTTTCCACAGAGAACTGATTTCCAAGGTTACACCGCAGAAGCTGCGCACCTGTCGCCTGATTCACGATCCGGCACTCCGCTTCACTCATTTGTCCGAACATCTGCTTGCGGTTTTCTCCGTCATACAGAGTAAGGGTGAAGGCAATCTTCACTATGTTTGCCGGAATCCGTTCCAGCGAGACCTCGAACTGCTTCAATCCGCCCGAAGCCGTCCCAGGTACATCCTTATAGGTGATATAGGGAGTAGACGGGTTATTATAAAAGATCAGATCGTCGTCACTGCCCACTTTACCGCCCGCTCCAAGCAGGAATGCGGAAGCATCAATATCCATGGAAGACGGAGCTTTCCACCCGATCTCAACCGTAATACTGCGGAGCCCCGGGTTCCCTTTGGTCAGGTCTGCTTTCTGCCCTTTGACTACTTCTGTATTCATTCTTACGCCACCTTTATACATGGATAAGAGCGCAACTTATCAGATTTTGTGTATAAAAAGGGCAGGATCGATGATGATCCCGCCTTTGAAGCTCTTATTGCGCGTCCAGCCCGTAGTTTTTGCATAATGCACTTAGTCCGCCGGCGAAGCCGCTGCCGATCGCCTGGAATTTCCAATCCGCCCCCTGGCGGTAGAATTCACAGAAGACCACAGCAGTCTCAGTGGAGAAGTCCTCGCCGAGATCGAACCGCAGAATCTCACGGTCACTGGATGCATCCACTACGCGGACGAAGGCGTTGGAGACTTGTCCGAAGTTCTGTGCCCGGGCCTCATAATCATAGATCGTGACCGTGATCCCGATCCGCTGAATATTGGCAGGCACCAGGCTGAAGTCTACGACGATCTGCTCATCATCCCCGTCGCCCTCCCCTGTACGATTGTCGCCTGTGTGGGTTACAGATCCAGTACCGCCGCTTGGGTTGTTATAGAATACAAAGTCATTTTCGCTTTTGGCTTTGCCGTCCTCATGCAGCAGGAATGCTGATGCATCAAGGTCGAAATCTTTGCCGCCGCTATACTTGTTTGTATCCCAGCCCAGTCCTACAACTACTTTGGTCAGACCCGGATTGGTTTTGGTAAGATCAATCCGCTGTCCTTTGGAAAGACTGATCGTCACTGTAAAAAACCCTCTTTCCTTACAGATTTAATTCCCGGAACCGCCAGGCCTTATTGCAGGCCGTAATCACGGGTCAAGCCAGACAGGCCATCCTTATAGCCGCTGCCGATCGCATTGAATTTCCATTCTGCGCCGTTACGGTACAATTCGCCTACAACTACGCCTGTTTCAACGGAGAAATCTTCACCCAGGTCAAAACGGATCAGTTCCTCACTGTTCGCATCGTTGACGATACGCACATAAGAACGGGAGACTTGTCCGAAGTTCTGGCTTCTGGATTCTGCTTCATAGATGGTAATGGTGAAGGCAATCTTGTCCACATCTGCAGGAACATTAAGCAAATCGACTTGAACCTGCTCATCATCTCCGTCGCCTTCCCCTGTGCGGTTATCGCCGGTGTGAACGACAGATGCGTTCTCGTTCTGCTTGTTGTTGAAGAAGATGAAGTTGGTTTCTTTATCTACTTTACCGCTGGCATTGGTCAGGAACACGGAAACGTCAAGGTCAAAGTCCTTACCGCCATCGTATTTATTCGTATCCCATCCTAGGCCGACTGTGATTTTGGATAAGCCCGGGTTGGTTTTGGTCAGATCGATTTTTTGTCCCTTGGATAAGTTGATAGCCATGAATAGAGCCCTCTTTTCTCAAATTGGATTTAGATATAGCGTTCTGCCAGCTGATTGATATGCGCTGCGTGGGCGCCTTCACCGATGGCGGCGAATTTCCACTCATCGCCATGACGGTACAGCTCACCGCAGATCAGTGCTGTGAAGCCTGTATAATTGTCTGTCAGATTAAACTTAACCAATTCTGCGTTGCCTGCCGCATTAATAATCCGGATATACGCAGATTTGATCATCCCGAAATCCTGCTTGCGGTTCACAGCATCGTAGATGTTGACTACAACCAGAACCTTATGGACATCGGCAGGAATCGACTTCAGATTCACATTAATCTGCTCGTCGTCCCCGTCTCCCTCACCCGTCAGGTTATCTCCCGAGTGAACCACGGAGTTGTTCGTATTCTGTTTGTTGTGAAAGCAGACGAGGTTCAGCTTATTGGTCAGCTTGCCGTTCTCATTCAGCAGCAGCGCTGAGGCATCGCAGTCCACGTTCGCCTGTTTCTTGACGCCAAAGAATCCTCTTGCCGGTTCGGCAGGGTCCCAACCCAGTCCTACAATTACGTTAGACAGTCCGGCATTGCCTTTGGTTAAATCGATCTTCTGACCTTTTACCAGATTAATTCCAGCCAACTTGAAGTACCTCCGTTTCCAGATAGAAGTGTGCTTGCGGGTGTTACATCAGTGATACGGCGATGAATCGCCTAAAGTTTCACCTAATTAGCAAATGGAATCCAGCCTGTAATTACAGGCTGAATTCGCTAGGGCTAAGTGACAGCACATTGCAGATATTCCGCACAACCGCTTTCTCATGCTCATCGAAGTCACCGTCAGCCGCACCAATCGCGGAGCATACGCCTACAATAACGCGGCCAATCTCCGGTTTGCTGCTGAACTTTGCAATCGCCTTGAGCGCTTCCTGCTTGCCGATTTCGGGCGAGAATTCGAAGTTGCTCACATAGAAATTAAACTGGGCGATGACATCCCTCATATCAAATACCTTAAGTTCATTGCTGAGATTCATGTACCCCGCCATCTTGTTCTTCTCGGATTCCTCAATCTTGCCGTCAGCCGCAGCCACCAGTGCGCAGCCTGCCACTACAGCATTCATGAAGTCTTTATTTTTAAATTTCTTAACCTGTTCTGTCAGTCCGTTTTTTGTCGTATTCAACCAATTTTTAAATGTGCTCATCGTATTCTCCTTCTATCATTATGGAATTATGACCAGCAGAAAGCCTATGCGGTCTTATTAAGCACCCTATCCTTGTCTGCCGGAAATATAAGGATAAATCATTATGCAGAACCTCTGTCATCCTTATACTTTAAAAAAAGATATCCCCGAGCCTCCTCCCCGCCACCCTGGGCAGCTATTCACGCTTGGACTTATTGCCTATTTCTTACTCTTCTAATATAACCGATTAAATAACAATATTCTACTTTGGGCGATTCTTACAGCACCTTGGACAGAAACTCCCGTGTACGCTCATGCGACGGGCTACCGAACAACTGCTCCGGCGCACCCTGCTCGACTATGGCCCCTTGCTCCATAAAAAGCACCCGGTCCCCCACTTCACGGGCGAAGCCCATCTCATGGGTCACCACAACCATGGTCATCCCCTCACGGGCCAGCTCCTTCATAACCGCCAAGACCTCGCCCACCATCTCGGGGTCCAGGGCCGAGGTCGGCTCGTCGAACAGCATGATCTTCGGCTCCATCGCCAGCGCCCGGGCAATCGCCACCCGTTGGGCCTGACCGCCGGAGAGCGAGGAAGGGTACATCTCCGCCTTCTCGCTAAGACCCACCTTCTGCAGCAGCTCTAATGCCTTCTGCCTTGCTTGATCCGCCGTCCATTTCCGCACCTTCATCGGGGCCAGCATGATGTTCTCGATCACTTTCCGGTGCGGAAACAGATTGAACTGCTGAAAGACCATCCCCAGCTCGGTACGGATATCGTTAATCCTTGTGCTCTTGGCCATCAAGGAAGTGCCTTCAATGATAATATCGCCCGCTTGCGGCTGCTCCAGCAGATTAAGGCAGCGCAGAAAGGTCGATTTGCCCGAGCCCGAAGGCCCGATGACGACCACAACCTCCCGGCTGTGAATGTCGACGCTGATATCCGTCAGTACCTGATGGGCACCGAATGATTTGTACAGATGCTTGACTGAAATAATCGGTTCCATAGGGGTTACACCTTCCGTTCAATATAATTAAGCAGCTTGCTGAGCGAATAAGTAAGAATGAAATAGATCAGTGCAGCGGTCAGATACGGCTCCCAGATCCGCAGGTATTGGCCTTTCATGGTATTGCTCCAGTACATAATCTCAGGGGCGGCAATCAGCGCCAGCAGCGAGGAATCCTTAACCAGCACAATGAATTCATTCCCGAACGCGGGAACCATCCGTTTGATCGCCTGGGGCAGAATAATGAAGCGCATCGCCTGCTGCCGGGTCATTCCGAGGGACAAGGCCGCTTCCCGCTGCCCAGAGTCGATGGACTGGATACCGGCGCGGAAGATCTCCGCAGAATAGGCGGCGGAATTGAGCGACAACGCCACGAATGCGCTCATCAGCACGTAGGTTTTGCCGTAGAACAACGGGATCAGCCCGAAGTGTACGATCAGAATCTGCACATAGAGCGGCGTACCCCGGAAGATGTTGATGTAGGCATGGAACGGCCAGCGGAAATACCATTTGGGCGCCATTTTACCGAAGCCGATAATCAGCCCCAGCAGGGAGCCGCACAGAATGGAGACCAGTGATACACCGATGGTGAACAAGGTCCCTTTTAGCAGAACCGGTAAATAATGAACGATGATGTCGAATCTGAAATCCATAGAATTCTTCCCTTCTCTTCTGCTTGTGGCTTGCTCAAAAAAAGAAGCACGCGCAATAGCAATCATTACGCATGCTTAGTTGTTCCCGGCCCTTTCGCTACTTCGCGTTCATTAGCGCCGCCGTGTCCGGCTCTTCGCCGAACCATTCCTTGTAGATCTCGGCATATTTGCCGTTCTCGATGACCTTCTTGATCGCCGGGTCCAACTTGGCCTTCCATTCACTGCCCTTCGGATACAGGATGCCGTAGTACTCAGAGCCGAAATTCTCCTTGTCGATAATGCCGGTCAGCTTCTCCTTCGGATTGTTCTTGATGTATTCGTTCACGATGGCGATATCCGCAACCACCGCATCCGCACCGCCGCCGTTCAGCTCCATCAGCGCTACCGCATTGCTGTCGAACCGCTTCAGGTTACCGTTGTCAATGCCCATAATGCCGCTCATCAGCTCATCAGCTGTGGTGGCTGCCTGAACCGCAACCTTCTTCCCCTTCAGGTCCAGGGCGGATTTGATGTCGCTGCCTTCTTTAACCATGATCATATTCGTAGATTCGAAATAAGGGATGGAGTAGTCATAGGTTTCCTTGCGCTCATCTGTAATCGATACCGAGGATACGCCCGCCTGGTATTCCGTGCCCTGCTTCACACTGGTCAGCATGGTATCCCAGCCTGTGCTCGTGACCGTGTAATCGATGCCGGCCTCCTCCATTACCGCCTTGATGAAATCAATGTCAAAGCCCTTGATCGTATCGGTATCCATATACTCCATTGGTGCATAACTGGCATCCGTAGCGATTTTGAGGCTTTTCCCGTCCGCACTGCCGCCTTTCGCATCATTATCAGAGCCACAACCCGCTATTGCCAAGACCAGGAGTGCCACCATACCTGACATCGCCCATTTTTTCCGGATTCCCATTCTCCAATCCCCCCACTTATTTGTAAAATAACTTAAGGAGATTTTATCAGATTAAAGTAGTGATGACAATTAACTTTATCTCATTGTGTTATATAACATTACATTATTATCGATATATTGTAACATCTCATGCAAAAAAGCAGCCAAAACGCCCCGGAGAGAGCTCCCCGGCAGCATCCTGGCTGCTTACTGAATGGTCAATAGAACCTATTAGCACATAATTTAGAAGGTCAGATCGCCGTCATAGGAAGCAATCAACCGGTACAGCTCTGGACGGCGATCACGGAAGATCCCCCATTCGATCCGGCCTACCTCAAGCGCATCCAGATCGAATTCGCTGACCAGCACGGTCTGCTCATCCCGTCCGGCTTCGACAATCTTGTTGCCCTGTGGACCAGCGATGAACGACGAGCCGTAGAAGTCAATGCTGGAATCCTCGTCAGTCTCCTTGCCGATCCGGTTGGAGGCCACGACAGGAATCAGGTTGGCGGCAGCATGACCCAGCATGCAGGTCTGCCAGTGATCCTTGGAATCAATCGACCCATCCTGCGGCTCCGAGCCGATGGCTGTAGGGTAGAACAGAATCTCCGCACCCATCAGGCTCATCACCCGGGCAGCTTCCGGGTACCATTGGTCCCAGCATACGCCAACTCCGATTTTGGCATAACGGGTATTCCACACCTTGAAGCCGGTATCGCCCGGGTTGAAGTAGAACTTCTCTTCATAGCCCGGACCGTCAGGAATATGGCTCTTGCGGTATTTGCCCATCACGGTTCCGTCCGCATCAATGACCGCCAGCGAGTTGTACCGCGCATAATTCTTCTTCTCATAAAAGCTGATCGGCAGCACCACGGCAAGCTCCTTGGCGATAGCCTTGAAGTGGTTCACCGCCTTGTTCTGCTCAAGCTCTGTAGCATAAGCATAGTAATCCGACTTCTCCTTCTGGCAGAAATACGGCGTCTCGAACAGCTCCTGCAGCAGAATAATCTGCGCGCCTTGGGCAGCCGCCTCTCTAACCAGTGTCTCCGCCTTGCGGATATTCTCATCAATGTCGCCGGAACAGCTCATTTGCGTCGCGGCTACTTTTACTTGTCTCATGGTTGTTCCTCCTTGTATGAACTTATAACACTTAGAACTCAAAGCTTGGTCGTCGCTGCGGTGAACATTTGGACTTCCGGCCGCTGTTGTCACCAGATTTCTTGATTTAATCGACTCTTCGCGGTTGAAATCCGGTGACAGCTGATGCTTCCGAAGCGAGCTTTCCTACGGAAAGCTTTCAGGCGGTCGCTAACGCTCCTACAGTTCCAAATTTCCCCTCCGCTTCTTTTCGCTTTTCGTTAAGCTCCATCCACTGCAGGCATCTGCTGGGTGGTGCAATGCACGTTCCCGCCTTCGCCGATCACGGCCATTCCGTTCACGGTACGGATTCTACGGTCTTGGAACAGTCCGGCCAGCGTCTCTTCAGCCAGCTTGTCCGTCTCAGCCGCTGTACCGCCGAAGACCGGCAGGATAATACCGCCGTTCACAAAATAAAAGTTCAGATAGCTCAGGGTCAGACGGCTGTCCTCATAATCTGTACGGGGCGGCTGCTGAATGCGGATAATCTCCAGCTTCCGGCCTTTGGCATCGACTGCCTGCTCGAGAATACGCAGATTCTCCTGCGTAATCGCATAGTTCTCATCCTGCGGGTTCTCGCAGACCTGGATAATCACCTTACCCGGTGCCGCGAAGCAGGCGATGTTATCGACATGCCCGTCCGTCTCATCCCCGCTGAGGCCGCGCTTCAGCCAGATGATGGACTCCGTCCCGGTATATTGCTTGACATAACCGGCAATCTCTTCGCGGCTCAGCTCAGGATTACGGTTCGTATTCAGCAGACATTCCTCTGTGGTCAGCAGGGTGCCCTCGCCATCCGTATGAATAGAGCCGCCCTCCATCACCAGCGGAGCATCGAACGCGCTGACCTCCAGGTGCTTCAGAATCTGCGGAGCCACCTCATCATCGAGATCCCAAGGCGAGTATTTGCCGCCCCAGGCATTGAACTTCCAGTTGACTCCGGCCAGCTTCCCACCCGGACCCGTGAGGAAGGTCGGTCCGTTGTCCCGCAGCCAGGCATCGTTGTGCCGGATCGGGAGCAGTGTGACATTATTTCCAAGCGCCAGCTTCTCTACCGCATCCAGCTCATCGGGATTGACGATAACCGTCACCGGCTCGAATTCGGCAATCGCACGGATAATCTCGGCATAGCCTGTACTGACCGCTTCATGATTATCAGGGTGTACCATAGAGTCCTTCACCGGCCAGGAAATGAAGGTCCGTTCATGCTTGGCCCATTCGGCCGGCATTGTATAGTGTAAATCACGTGGATGCATCATTTAGTTACCTCTGCTGTTTAGTTTTTGAAGCCGGGGATCTGCCCGCAAGCTCCTCACCCATCATACATTAATATGCCGGTGGGCTCAATTGCTGCGCAGCAATAATCCCTCTGGAAATATCCAGAGGGATTATTGTGGAAGCTGAGTTATTACAGCCTGATCTGCTTGATGATATTGCCGCTGAAGTCCTTAATGAGAAATTCCCCATTCTCCAGAACGCCGTAGGAGTTCGGGTTGTTCTCCTTCGGCAGTGCAATCGATCCGGGGTTGAGCAGGGTAATGCCGTCCTTCACCTCTGCCACCGGCAGATGCGTATGCCCCTGAATGAATACATCCTGCGGGGCCAGCGCCGGTAAGTGGTCGATGCTGAAGCCATGCCCGTGCGTGGCGTAGATTTTGCGGCCTTCATGCAGAATCAGTACATAGTCGCCCATCATCGGGAAGTGCAGCAGCATCTGATCCACCTCGGCGTCACAGTTCCCTCTTACCGCCGCCAGCGATTTGCCCGATTGGTTGTAAGCATTCAGCCTGTCGGCAACCCCCTGCGGATTATACCCCTCCGGCAGCGGATTCCTCGGTCCGTGATACAGGAAATCCCCCAGTATAACCAGCGTGTGCGGCTGCTCCTCCTCCGCCTTCGCCAGCGCCTGTTCCAGCCAGTACAGCGATCCGTGGATATCGGAAATAAACATCAGCTTCATGTAAGTGCTTCCTTTCTGTTGGTATAGTTTAATAGTATAGTTTAATGCCTGACTTCTGCTTCCGCCCTGACTGCTACCTCTAATGCTACCTCTAATCTTACTGCTGCTTATACACTAACTTCTACTATAACGCCTTGTGCCACTCCAGCTAAGACCCTCTGCCAAAATCCTGCCCAAAATGCAACATTCCGCTCAGCACTCCAATCCCAATCCACAATTGTTGTATAAAAGGCAGTATTCCTTCTCCTCCGGGCGAAATAGCAGGTTGAATCCTGCATTCTGTGCAACAATTCCACGTAAATTCTGCATATTTTCAGGTAGGAATTGCATTATGTGCAACATTAGATGCGAACGCTGCACGCCACGCACACCTGCATCCTATTATAAATGGTCAGCCGGGGCGTGTGAACGCAAAGCAAGACGCCCGGGAGGGCGTCTCTTGGCAGACATCGCTTGGCAGAACACGCCCTATCAGGCGTTCCTTAACAGGACGTCTCATAATGGAGCGAGCACCAAACTCAAACTCTCTCCCCTTATTCCGTCATACCTCAAGGCAGATTGGACGAGTCCATCAGGAAGCGGTCTACCTCGCGGGCGGCCTGACGGCCTTCGTTAATCGCCCACACCACAAGACTCTGGCCGCGCCGCATGTCACCGGCTGTGAAGACTCCCTCCACATTCGTTGTCTGTGCGCCGAACTCTGCCTTAACGTTGGAACGCTCATCGCATTCTACGCCAAGCTGTCCCAGCACCGTTTCTTCCGGTCCGGTGAAGCCCAGAGCCAGCAGTACCAGCTGGGCCTGAATGACCTCTTCACTGGCCGGTACTTCTACAGGGATCATCCGTCCATCCTCCGTGCGCTTCCATTCAATACGCACCGTGTGCAGCTCCTGTACATGTCCGCTTGCATCGCCGACGAAGCGCTTGGTATTGACCAGATAGCGGCGCGGATCTTCTTCATATAGAGAAGCTGCCTCCTGCTGTCCGTAGTCCACCTTCAACACCTTCGGCCATTCCGGCCAAGGATTGCCCGGCTGGCGGGTCAATGGCGACTGCGGCATAATCTCCAGCTGGATCACGCTGCGGCAGCCGTGGCGGATCGAAGTGGCTACACAGTCCGTTCCCGTATCTCCGCCGCCGATGACGACAACATCCTTGCCTGCCGCCGACAGATATTCCCCGTCATCCAGCCCGGAATCCAGCAGGCTCTTCGTATTCAGTGTCAGGAACTCCATCGCCTGATGGATGCCGCGCAGCTCCCGGCCCTCCAGCGGCAGGTCGCGCGCCTTGGTAGAGCCGCCGCAGAGGACGACCGCATCATGCTCCTCCTGTAATTGAGCTGCTGAAATATCCCTGCCAATCTCAGTACGGGTGACGAAGGTAACGCCTTCCGCAGCCAGCAGATCCACCCGGCGCTGCACCTTCTTTTTATCCAGCTTCATGTTGGGAATGCCATAGGTCAGCAGGCCGCCGATCCGGTCAGCCCGCTCATATACCGTTACACTGTGTCCCGCCTTGTTGAGCTGGGCTGCGCAGGCAAGCCCGGCAGGGCCGGAGCCGACGACGGCCACCTTCTTGCCTGTCCGGGTAAGCGGCGGCTCAGGAACGATCCAGCCTTCGGCAAACCCTCTATCTACAATCGCTTTTTCGATCGATTTAATCGTTACCGGATCGCCGTTCTTCCCTACCGTACAAGCGCCTTCACATGGCGCAGGGCAGACGCGTCCCGTAAATTCGGGGAAATTGTTCGTCTTGTGCAGGCGCTTCAGCGCGACCTGCCAGTTGCCGCGGTATACCATGTCATTCCACTCGGGAATCAGATTATGCAGCGGACAGCCGCTGGCCATTCCTGACAACATACGCCCGACATGACAGAACGGTGTTCCGCAGTCCATACAGCGGGCACCCTGCTCACGCAGCTGTTCTTCCTCCATCGGAACCGAGAATTCATTCCAGTTCTTAATCCGCTCCATAGGCTCGCATTCAGCAGGCGTCCGCCGCTGATATTCTATAAATCCGGTTGTTTTACCCATCCCTGTCATCCTCCGAGTCTCTCTGATTGGCCGCCGAAATGCAATAGACGGCATTCATGCCCACACCCGGCTCCAAAAAGAAACACACTCTTCTGTCACCGTCCGTTATTCTGTCACTGTAAAGCAGCGAAGCAAGAGGCTATAATGGGGCTTCAAATCACCCCGGTACAGGCTCTTGCACGGTTATCATAAGGGGAATAAATGCCTTCATATTACCACCTATCCGCAGGGAGGGAACATGAGCAATGTCACCTTTTTTATTAACGTTGTGTGGCAAATAGTGTACAGCAGACTCAGGCAGCATCTTTTTTCTTGAACATATTGTAGACCGAGCTGAACACCCCGAACAGAATCCCCGTTAACGGGAAGACGATCCAGTTGATCTCCCACTGGTCGAACACGAAACCGCTGACCAGAAAAACACAGGTAACCAGCGGCCAGATAATAGCGGCAACCGCACCGACAATCCGGTCCTCCTCCTTCTTCGCTTCACTGAAATCGCCTGTCTTCAACAGCTGCTGGTACGCACTTCGGATATTCCCGTAATACACGAAGAGGAACACGGCTACAGCCACCATTATCGGCAGAACGGCCACCCCGTAGGAGCTGAATTCATCTCCAAACGCAGAAGTTACAAAGATGGCAACCGGCGACAATACGCATAAACAGACACCCATGATGACTGACAACGTATACGTGGCGGCAAAGGCGGACTGTCTCTGCTTAATATACGCCTCCAGAGGATACGGCAGACTAAACCCGGACTCCATGTATTTGTATTTCTCCATTTTCGTGCCACTGTAGATGAATAACGCGATAGCAGGAACCAGGAGCAGTAACAGGGAGACCAACCCGATCATGCTCATCGCATCCTCAGAGAATACAGAGTCCATGAACCCGTTCTCCCCCAGACCTGAGATCAGGATAAGCAGCGCAGCGCCCAGCATAATCAGCCCTACGCCCCAGCCTACGAGCAGGCCGGATCTTTTTTTGGCAGCAATAAATCCCTCTACAGCAAGCTCATCCAGCATGGGCAGCATAGATAGTCCTTCCTCCTTACGAACCTCTCCAAGCCCCAGCTCGCTGACCAGCTCATCGATGTTGCCGAATTCGGAAATCACGATGCCCACCGCCTCATTCTCCGTCTTCCCTTCATGCTTCAGTTCATAGTATTTCTCTTCCATGTTGCCAAGCAGCTCCTGCTTCAGCATCACCATCTGTTCCGTTCTGGGCAGAGATGCGAACATATTGTTCAAATATACAATGATGGTATCCAAGTTCCTCACAGCTCCTTTATGAATTTGTTGATAACTTCCTGCGTGATCTGCCATTCCTCACATTTGGCCCGGTAGTAGGCAAGACCCTGCGGAGTGATGCGGTAGTAGGTGCGTCTTTTGCCAAACGTCTCATCCAGATAAAAGGAATCAATATAACCGTTCTTCTCCAGCCGGGTAAACGCCGAATAGAGAGTGGTTTCCTTCATAATGTATTTCTCTTCCGATAGCTTCCGTATATTCTTGGAAATCTCATAGCCGTAAGACTCCCCGTCCAGAAGCATGTAGAGGATCATCGTGTCGTTGTATCCCCTAATCACATCACTGCTGATCAATTGCCTGCCTCCCATACTTCATCTGTCGTAGTAATTAGGTTTATTGTAGCACAATTACTACGACAGATGAAGTAGTGTTTATGATGAATGGAGAATTATTTTTAAAAGCGGGTTTATGGGCGTTATCCGTGCATCGAGCTGTTAGCAAGAACAGAAGGATTGACAGAGAAATGTTTCTTTTATATGATTTATTTATCGCTCGATAAATAAACGATTGGAAATGATCATAATGGCAGCAAAGGAAGATAAGAAGCAAAAAATTATGGAAAGTGCCTTGACCTTATTTGCAGAATATGACTACTACAGGACAACAACTGCCATGGTAGCTAAAGCAGCGGGAGTTACACAACCCTACATTTTTCATTTCTTTGACAACAAAGAAGACTTATACATAGCTGTGTTAAAACGTGCATACGATCGAATTCATAACACTTTTATGGAAGTCGAAGCACCTGCTGATCAGCTGGTTGGCGCTATGGGCGCCAGTTTTTTTAACTTAATGCAGACACACCGTTCCGAAGTACTGATGGTCATGCAGGCTTACACCATATCGGAAGCGGGGATCAAACAACATTCTGCTAAGCTCTATACGACTATTTTTAACGAAGTGACTGCCAAATTTCAGAAAGCCAGGGTACCTGATGCGGAAGGAAATGCAATCCGTTTTATGAGCATAGGGCTGCTAGTCACGTTATCCGAGGTGCTTGATCTATCAGAAATAAAACAATCCATACAAATGACTAAAGAATGAAGGATGTGCAAGCAGCAAACGGATAAATTCCTATCTGTTACTGCTTGCAATTATTTTAATGAATATTTATTAATCAATAAATAAATAAAGGAGTGAGCTAATCGTGCCTACTATGTTCAACGAGTTGATGACATCTACCGGAGGGTGATATTAAAAATGTATTCTCGTTTGCAGCAGCATTGGGAATTTTTCTGTTATCCATTGCTGCTATCTTACCTTTTGCAGGCTTTACTGCTCGCAGGAGAAAAGTGATTCGCCGGCTTTTTATTGCTGCGGCTTCATACAGCTATGTAATTGAAACCCTGCAGAATTTCCGTGGCTTTAATCCCCGTTTCTCTAAAGTCGGCGGACCGGTGGTTACCCTTGCGGGAGCTTTATTTGGCGTCGTATCTCTTTCTTTTGTCGTCTCGGGTATCCTGCTTACTATTCAATTTTTGAGGATGAAAGCTCCATTATCGCGCCCTGTACTTATCAATGGTATCCGTTATGCCTTGCTGTCGGTATTCATAGCTAATCTGGCAGGAATGCTCATGATGAGTTTACAAGGCCGTTTTATCGGAGCTGGGGGCAATTATATTGTACTCCATGGAATTGGTCTCCATTCTCTCCAAACCCTGCTGTTACCCGCCTGGCTGCTGGAACATTCGAGTCTAGGGTCCGGCAAACAGCGTCTGCTCCTGCATACAGGTTGTATAGCTTGGCTGATGACCATTTTGTGTATAGCCGTACAGACCAGTCTTGGCCGTTCTATGTTAGAAGTTAGCTTGTTTTCGATACTTGCCCTCCTCTGTTTACTGGTTTGGCTGTTCACTGCCATTTCGGCTCTAATGTCGCGGGTGAGTGTTTGAGCCTAATCCGGCACGCCCCACTGCCTCAGCTCATTGTATTCGGTTTTTCGCATACATCCAGCCATTCACCCTCCCGTCTGCACATTGTAGTCGGTTTTTAGCACACATTCGGCCCACTCACCCTCCGTCAGCACATTGTGTTCGGTTTTTCGCATACATTAAGCATATTTCCGCCACAGCAAAAAACAGACTGCCCCGGCAGCCTGCTTCGGCGTGATACCTATAATCGCGATACCTATCAGTTAGTTCACAGCAAGTACAATCATGCCAATTCCTGCAGCGGTTAAAATGCCGCCCTCCAGCCCGCTGATCTGCTTCTCGCCGAATACAATGTCCCATGTACCCAGTTCGGGCAGCTTCAGGGCTGCACCCTCCGGGTTGGCATTGTACAGTATGTACAGATGCTCCGCAGAATCTCCTCCGGCATGATCGCGGAGTGTGAAAGCCACCGCCTGCGCCGGTGCGTCCTCGAAGACCAAATGGTCACGGATCTCCTCTGCGGTACGCAACCGGAAGGCGGGATGAGCCGCGCGAAGCGCGATCAGCTGCTTCATGTACGCTACTGATTCGGCATATTCCGCGCAGCGTTCCCAGTCCAGCCAGTTCACTTCCACTGGCGATTTATAGCTGTTCTCCACACCGTCCTTGGTCCGCAGGAATTCCTGTCCTGCATGGATGAACGGTATCCCCTGACTCGTCAGCACCATAGCCGAGGCCAGATGGTGCATAGCGCGGCGCTGCTCGTCTTCTGCTCCTGCCGTAGACAATACCAGCTTATCCCACAGTGTATGATTGTCATGGCACTCCACGAAGTTCACACTCTGCTGCGGCTCCTGGGCGTATTGCCCGAGGCCGGGCCCGTAGTAGATTGCTCCGGCAATGCCTGCCTTCACATTGCGCTCGAAGCCGAACCCGCCGCTGATGAAGCCCTTTTGGTCATGGAGGAATATATTCCCTTTGACGGCATCGCGGAAGCCGTCATTAAAATGCCCGATGCCCGGCATCTGATTGGCCTGGCACTGGTTGGCCCGAAGGTCCTCGGCCAGCTCCGTGTCCATCACCCAGCCTTCGCCTATCGTTATAATCGAAGGGTCCAGATCATCCAGACGACGGCGGATCTCGTTCATAGTCCCTACATCATGAAGACCCATCAGATCGAAGCGGAAGCCGTCGATATGGTATTCCCTGGCCCAGTACAGCACGGACTCAACGATGAAGCGGGACATCATCCTCCGCTCGGAAGCAGTATCATTCCCGCAGCCTGAGCCGTTCGACAACCGCCCGTCCTGCTTATACCGCAGATAATAGCCGGGAACCAGCTTGGTGAAGTTCACCCGGAAGCCGTCATAGACATGATTGTAGACCACATCCATGATGACACGCAGGCCGCGGTCATGAAGTGCCTGAATCATTGCCTTCAGCTCCCGGATGCGCAGGCCCGGAACATACGGATCTGACGCATAAGATCCTTCAGGAGCATTGTAATTCTTGGGATCATATCCCCAATTATAATGAGGCTCCGTAAGAAGGGTCTCATCTACGCTTTCTGTCGCATAATCATAGATAGGCAGCAGCTGCACATGGGTAACACCCAGACTGGCAATATGATCAAGACCGGTGGCAATGCCCTCAGGACCCCGGGTTCCGGCTTCTGCAAGGCCGAGGTATTTCCCTGTATGCTTAATCCCGCTGGCAGGATGAACCGATAAGTCACGCAAGTGAAGCTCATAGATCACCGCATCCACCGGGTCCTCCAGCGGCGGCTTATCCTGCGTCCAGCGCGCGGGATCGGTCTTGCGCAGATCCAGTATAGCCCCTCTGTCCCCGTTCACGCCGATCGCGCGGGCGTACGGGTCCACCGCTTCATTCCATAGCTCCCCGATACGCACCCTGTAGGTGTAGAACATTCCATCCAGATCGCCCGGAACGCTGAGTCTCCAGGTTCCCCGGACGTCTCGCATCATGGGTATCTGCCGCTGCGCAGCATCCTTCCAGGATGGATAGAGCACCAGCTCCGCTTCCTGGGCCGTCGGGGCCCACAGACAGAACGCGGAGCCGGACGCCGAATAGGTTAGGCCAAGATCCTCTCCGTCATAGCTGAACAGCTCATCGAAATTCCGGTCGAAGACGGAGATTCCGCTGGTAGCCGCCGGGTCCCCGTAATCAATCGGTTCCTTCATTTCCTTCTGTACTGACAAGGCATACCGCCTCCTTTACCCTTAACTAAATATACGGCAGAACTCCTGGGTTTTATTCAACTCTTCTTCTCAGGTTAAGCGACACCATCGTAAGTATTTTTTTATTCGCGGAATAGGAGATCTGCCGTTCTCTGCCCGGCGTATAGCCGCCGCCCGGATGCTGCATCCCGTTGTCATGGACAATCAGCGTGCAGGAGCCGTCCTCCTCATCCTCATAACCGATTCCCAGCACCCAATGATAGTCATACGCATATCTGCCCCGCCAACGGAGGCTGAACCACTTGTCGAATTTGAGCGCGACCGGACGCCCGGCATTAATCTCGGCCCGGTAGCGCCCGATATCATTGAACACGGATATCTTAATCAGGTCGGAGCGGTTACTTAAAAGCGGCAGGGCCGCGCCAATGTACGCCCGGAGGCCTCTGACAAAGCCGCGTGTGCTCATGCCCCACGGCGTCCCGCCATGATGGGTGTAGATGTAATTGATATGCGCGGCCATGGAATCAAAATGGCGGATACCCGGAATAAACGTCCGGCCCATTTGCGAATGCCAATATTCCAGAAGAGCGGCCATGGTCGCCGGCCCGCAGGCTGAAGAAGGCGAGGCTACGCCTGTCTCCCACTGTGTATACGCCTTCGCCTTCAGCCGCTCCCCGGCAGGCGTCCGGCTCATAGGGATACCCTATGGCTGCAATGCTCCAGCACCCGGTCAATATCGGCAGCCAGGAACGGCTTGCTGACAAAGTCATCCATGCCCGCCGCGTAGCAGCGCTCCCGGTCCTCTTTTCGGGCATACGCTGTCACAGCTGCAATATACGGCTGGTGCGGAGCAGGCGCCTGTTCGCGGATTCTGGCCGTTGCCGTAAGCCCGCTCATCCCCGGCATCTGTACATCCATGAATACCAGATCATACCGCTCACGGAGCACTGCCTGCACCGCCGCTTCGCCATGATCGACCAGATCGGCGGCATAGCCTCTTTTGTCCAGCATAGTCACCAGCAGCTTCTGATTCACCGGATGATCCTCCGCCACCAATATACGTAGAGGCCCGAATTCAGCAGCAGATTCGCCTTCTTCCGGGATGCTAATCTGTTCAGAGGCCGACGCCGGATCAGAGACGAGCACCGTATCCTCCCAGTTGCCTTCCGATTCCAGCTCCATATCTACAGGCAGGATGAAATAGAAATTAGATCCTTCCCCGACGACACTCTCGACCGTGATGGCACCGCCCATCAGCTCCACCAGCTTTTTGCAGATCGCCAGGCCCAGGCCGGTTCCCCCATACTTGCGGTTAATGGACGGGTGCAGCTGCGAGAAGGACTGGAACAGCAGCGGCTGCTTCTCAGGAGGGATGCCAATACCTGTATCAGCCACGCTGAATTTGAGCGTCAGCTTCCTGCGGTCCCTGCTATATTCTCTGCTCAGCAGAATGGAGACTTGTCCTGTCTCGGTGAATTTCACGGCATTGCTGACGAGATTCACCAGCACCTGGCGCAGCCGGGCCGCATCTCCCATAATCAGCTCCGGCACATCCGCAGCCATGCGGCAGGACAGCTCAATATTCTTTTCACGGGCCTTCGGCATGAACAGCTCCGTGATATTGTCGAGCAATTCCGCCAGACTTACCGGCTCGTGGGTAAGCGTCATTTTACCGGCTTCGATTTTGCTGAAATCCAGAATTTCATTAAGAATATATAACAGGGATGTACTGCTCTCGCTGATAATCTGAGCATATCCCCGTTGTTCTTCCGTCAATTCCGTCTCACTCAGCAGATCGGTCATGCCCATAATTCCGTTCATCGGTGTACGCAGCTCATGGCTCATGATGGCGAGAAATTCCGATTTGGCCTGGTCCGCCTTCTCCGCAAGCTCCTTGGCTCTGATAATCTCCTTCTCCCCGGTAGTGTCACGGAAGACAACGACCGCTCCCTTGCGCTCGCCCTTGTCGAACAGAGGGGTAACCTGGTACTCGGCCAGGAAGCTGGAGCCATCCTTGCGCCACAGCACCGCATCCAGGCTCTGATGGGCTTCTCCTGCCCGGACTGCCCGCATCAGCGGAGACTCCTCCGGCCGGTAATGGTTGCCGTCAAGCGCGGTCTGCTGGATGGGGTCCAGGTAAGGATGCCCGGCAATCTCATCACATTCGAAGCCCAGCATATGCGCCCCCGCAGGATTAATAAAGGTGACCCGCCCCTCGTTGTCCAGACCAAATATTCCTTCGGACACGGCATTGAGAATCAGGGTATAATCATTGCTCAGCTTCTCGATCTGCTCCGTGTACCTGATATGATCTGTAATATCGCGGGAGATCCCATACACCCCTACCACCTGACGATCCACAACAATAGGAATATTAATCGCATTGATCTCCACCGGATGCCCGTCTTTGTGGATCAGCGTCAGATCGTAGCTCTGCGGCTCTCCCTGGCTGGCCAGGGTGAAATGATGCAGCGTCTTTTGAATATCTTTGTCAGCTACCAGCGGTCCAAAATAATTACCCAGCAACTCCTCCAGCGAGTAGCCGGTCAGCTTCTCCAGATTGGCATTCGCCGTCAGATAGTCCCCCTGCAGATTCATGGAATACACCGCCGCAGGATTATACTCGAACAGGGATTTGTAGCGTTGCTCATTCTCCTGCAGCTTCGATTCGAATTGCTTACGTTCAGTAATGTCACGGCCTACCGCAATAATCTCTGTCTTCCGGCCCTGCGCATCAAAAATATAACGGCTGTTCGTTTCAAACCAGACATAGGTACCGTTCTTGTGGCGGTAGCGGTAGGAGGCCGGGGGAATCAATCCCGAATCTTCACTCTCCGCCATCTGATTCAGAATCATCTCCAGATCATCGGGATGCAGGTAATCGTAGGCACTGGTGCCGATCATCTCTTCAGGCTCATAACCGAGCAGCGACCGGCTGGCCGGCGAGCAATACAGGAAGATGCTGTCCTTAATCGCATGACGGGAGATCAGGTCAAGGGAATTCTCCGACATCAGCCGGAAGTTCCGTTCACTCTCCCGCAGCTGCTCCTCCATATGCATACGCTCGGTAATATCCTGCATCATGCCGAACAGCTGGGCTGGCCGGCCCTCCGGTCCCAGGATGACATCCCACTGGACATGCACCATCAGGACCTTCCCATCCGGCAAAATCATCCGGTAAGCCGTATTCCCCGGCTCCCCTAGTCCCATAGCCCGTTCTACGGCCTCCTGCAGAATCCGGACATCCTCCGGATGCACCAGTGCCAGGAAGGCCTCCTGATTCACTTGGCCTGTCTCCACACTATATTGCAGAATACGCCGCAGTTCGTCGGAGAACGTGACTCTGCCCTTCACCAGATCCCAGCCCCATGATCCTATTCGCGCCACCCGCTGCGCGGACGCAAGGGCCTCCTCGCTATGCTTGCGCCGGGTCACGTTACGCCCGATCCCCATAATCCGTGTGATCTCACCCTTATCGCCCCGGATCACATGGAAGGACGTCTCGAACCATAGATATTGGCCCTCCTTGTGGCGCAGGCGGCGGATGGAGATATCGTTCTTCAGCAAGCCGCCGGAGCTGTTGACGGCTTCAACATCCTCCAGGTGATAGAATTCTGCGCGGTTCCTGCCGATAACCTCCTCCGGATGATACCCGATCTGGGAATAGGAGGACGGCGATATGAAGGTTATCGTCCCGTCCGGCAGGGAGAAGGAGATCATGCTCTGATCGTCTTTTATGAATAAATTGTACAGATCGCGGCTGTCTACGGTTAGCTGGTCTGCAATTCTACTGTCTGTTACATCCTGTGCATATACAATAACAGTCCGGCCGGATGGCTCCTCTTGCGCCGGAATGAAGGTCAGGGAGAGCCAGAACGGATGCCCGTCACGGCCGGAGAACCGCTGATCCACCTGGAGAGGCTGTCCTTGCTGCTGTGCAAGCTCTGTCCCGATTCGCTGAATAGAGAATTCATCTTGTAGATCCCTGCCAGCCCCCGATAGAGTCCCTGAGAGAAACTCAGCCTCAGTACAGCCCAGCATATTGCAAAAAGCAGGATTAATCTTCATCCATCTGCCTCCTTCCGGAGACCATACAGCCATCCCCACCGGAGATAACTGGAAGGTTTGATCGAGAATGCTGTTATTACTAGCCAGGTTATCCATCACCTAAGGCCTCCTTCATCTTGGGGCTGTCGCTTCTGCAGACCCTCTGTTGTGCTTCACTTGCCGTTCTTCCATCACAGTATACGATAAGACTGTCACGGATTGAAATGAACGTCCTCCCCCTTGATGCTCATAAGTTAAAATTGATAATATTGACAAAATTAAGACATTATCTCTATAATAAAAAGCAAAACTATCTTCGTGACTCATTACGCTGGAAGCACCCGTAATAGAGGCCTGTTGGCCTTTACTGCGGGTGCTTTCTTTGTGTTTCGGGACATGGAGACAAGCGGAGGAATGTAATGAACAAACTGTATAAGCCCAGTTGTCTGCTGCTGCTGTCCCTCTTGATTGTCCTTACCCTTAGCTTCCCGGCCGGTCCAGCTTCGGCAGCGGCGACGGTGATTACCTCATCGGTTCAGGCTTCCTTTGACCTGACTGCTGCTAAGGCGGACAGCACTTCACGCGCACGGATGAAGAGCCAGTTCACAGAGCTGACCGCCCTGTCTGCTGGGTATGACAGCCGGGAGGTGCAGATCAGGACGCTTCATGATCAGAATGCAGAAGCGCTGAATGCAGTCCGGGAGTCCATCAAGAATATGGATCAGGCATCCATTACCCGGCTGAGCGCCGCCGTCAGCAGTGCCAAGCAGCGTTATCAGCCGCTGTTCGATCAATATAGCGCGCTGAACAAGCGGATCTCCCTGCTCAAGGGACTGAAGGACAAGACGCTGAATTCCGTCCTGAAGGCCCAGTCGGAAGCCATGAAGCTGCTGGTCCAGATGGCCCGCCAGGAGATCCGCGACAAGGAAGCGCTGCTCAAGGCCGCCAAGGATACCCGTACGCGCCGGATGGCCGCCGCCCGCAGGACCCTGGCCGGCATTGACAGACCGCAAAGCTTAATCAAGTCACAGAAAAGCGCAGGCTCTGCCCTGAACAAGCGGCTAACGGCAGACTGGAGCGACTTCAAAGCGGCCATCCGCAAGCAGAATCCGGCTCTTGCCGGACAATCCTTATCTTCTATGGTCTCCGGGTACAAGCAGATCGCGGCGGGGAAGCTGAAGATCCTGGAGTATGAGCAGACGATTGCCGGAGTCATTGCCGCTACGCTTAGACAGACAGGCAGCTAAGCCGCAGATGGCCGCTCCCTGCTTGCTCCTGTATCTTCTGCACGCCTGAACGCATATGTTAGGTTAAGAACCCTATCTACTATGCAGCGGGAGGAGCAGCTACAATGCACATCTGCATGATTGCACCGGAGCAGTTCACGGTTCCCGGGGACGGCTCGGTGGAGATTTGCATCTGGAATATCGCCCGGAGGGTGGCCAAGAGACATAAGGTAACCATTGTGAGCCGAAGAGCCTCTGGGCTTCCAGACACGGAAGAGATAGAGCAGGTCAAGTTCATCCGGCTGCCCTCAGGCACCCCTTCCCGGTACCGCAGCTCCGTTCTTACGTTCCTGGAAGCTGCCGAGCCGTTCGACCTTATTCAGATCGATAACCGGCCGCGGCTGGCGGCGGCTGTGAAGCGGCAGTACCCCGGCACTCCGGTGCTGATATTCCTCCACTCTCTCACATTCGTCCCGCAGGAGCCCGGTATCTCCCGCAGCCTGGCCCTGGCCGATGCCGTCACGGTCAACAGCAGCTCCCTGGAGCAGCGGCTTATCCGGAGATTCCCCGGCATCCGCAGCAAGCTCCGCGTAGTTCCTCTGGGAGCAGACCTGTCGCGCTTCACCCCTGTGTCTGCGCAGGAGAAGGCGCGTCTGCGCACGCTGCATGGTATTGGCCCCGGCTTCACAGTCCTGTTCGTAGGCCGGGTCATTCCGCGCAAGGGAGTGCCTGTACTGCTCCGCGCCATGCACCGCCTGAACCGGCATATGCCTGCCCGGCTGCTGATTGCAGGCAAGGGGAAGCCGCCATATCTCCGGCAGCTGAGAGCCCTTGCCCGGCGTCTCGGCGTACAGGTGTCTTTTCTCGGCAATATTCCTCATGAGGATATCCATAGTATGTATCAAGCCGCCGACTGCTTCATCTGCCCATCCCAGCAGCATGAAGCCTTCGGGCTGGTGAATGTGGAGGCTATGGCCTCGGGGCTGCCGGTTATTGCCTCCAGCAACGGCGGAATCCGGGAGATTATCGATTCGGGCCGTAACGGCTATCTGGTGAAGCAGTACAGGAACCCTGCTGCTTTTGCCAGCCGTATGCTGCAGATCGGCCGCAATCCGGACCTTGCCGCCAGGATCGGACTACAGGGAAGAAGCGATGCGCTGCAGATGTATGAGTGGCAGCACACCGCAGAGCTGCTGGAGAATATTTATTTGAAGCTGGCGGGATCACGGTAACCAGAGGAGGCTTTCTGCTTGAGGGCTACTCAGGTTAATGAAAGGGCATAACACTTTACCTTACAGTGCTTTCCTCGAGAGCGGACAGTGCCGAACTGTAAGCCCAGTCAAGATGCGACAATGTGTCATACGGATTTTGTGATCCTTCTCGCAGGATGCAGCCGAGAGTTAATAATATACTACACATGTAAGCGTTGCCATTAAACAAATGCACTGTACAGTAAGCCACCGAGATATTGGCAACCCCCTACAACCTATTATTCGCTGTAGAAAGGGTGCATCGTTATGTTAATGATCAAAGCTATCGTAAGACCTGAGAAAGCGGATGACGTGATGGCCGAATTGCTGCTGGCCGGCTTCCCCTCCATCAGCAAAATGGATCTGCTCGGGCGCGGCAAGCAAAAGGGCATTCAGGTCGGAACCAACCATTACAATCAAATCTCAAAAAAACTGTTGATGATCGTCATTCAGGATGAAGACAAAGATGACGTCATCAGCATTATTATGCGTACGGCCAGATCCGGTGAGCATGGCTCCTTCGGCGACGGCAAAATCTTTGTCCTGCCGGTACAGGAGGTTTTCACCATAAGCAACGGCAAGAACCAGCTATAGGGCGTCTATGAAAGAGGCAGCAAAGCATCCCCCCGCTCTCCGTCATCACGGACGACCGGGGACTGCCTTGCTGCCTTTATGAATTCCTGATATAGCAATCTCAGATCAGCTGGATGACAGTAAGCACCAGCCCGACCACAAAGCCGCAGACGGCCCCGTTGACACGAATCCACTGCAGATCCTTGCCGACCTTCTCCTCCAGCATATTCACCAGAGCGGCATCGTCCATCTGATCGAGGTTCTCCTTGACCAGTTGCCCGATCCGGTAATGATTAGCTTCCACGAAGGAGATTAGCGTCCCGCGAATCCGGTCCTCCGAGGTCTGAATCCATTCCTTCTCCTGGCTAACCCGCCGGACCAGCGCGGCATACAGCGAGAACAGCTTGCGCCCGCCCCGGCCCCGGTCCTCTTCCAGCAGCGTAACCGCCTTGCCGCGCAGCCCTTGCAGCTGCTGCAGCACAAATGCGGCGGCCGCTTCCCCTTGAAGCTCATTCAGTGCCCAATTCTTCAGCGAGGCAATCCGTTCTTCATCGCTCAGCAGCTGGAACAGAGCCACCCGGATCTCCCGGATGACCTCCTCCCGGTAGGGGCTATCCTCTTCCTTAAAGTCACGGATCGTTGACTGCACCATACCCTGGAGCATTTCCCCCAGCATATCGGCATCCACGAACCCGACGAAGGCCTGGAAGGCCATCCCCTTCAGTCCGCCCAGCTTTACCTCAGCCAGCTTCTCACTTGCAATCTTGCCCAGCATGGCCCGCGTCTCCGGGCGTCCGCTCCAGGCGGAGATCCCCTCCAGCGCAAAATCAAGGGCTGCAATGTCCTTGCCCTCATTCATCAGGCTGGTGGCAATAGTGTCTGCGGCGACTCCGAGCTTAGCTTCACGCAGATAGCTTGCCGCTGCCGATTGAATATACGGAACGGCCTGCTCTACCGGAAGCCGCAGTACGAAGCCCTTCAGCTGCTCCAGCACTTCCTGCCGCGCTTTTTTTCTGGAGAAGAACCGGGTCAGCACGGCAGCTCCGAGCGAGACTATATTGAAGGTACGCAGCTTATTCTCAATGCTCTCCTTGTTCAGCAGCTCATTCTCCATCGCAGAGATCAGGGATTGGATCAGCTTATCCCGGTTCTTCAGCAGCAGCGAGGTATGCGGAATTCTAAGGCCCAGCGGGTGACGAAACAGCGCCGTCACAGCAAACCAGTCGGCGATTCCTCCGACCAGACCTGCCTCGAAGCCCCCTCTCAGCAGAATAACTGCCAGATTCTCCGGCAGAAACAACGTGAACAGAAAGCCGCAGGCCATAATAGCCAGAGAGATCGTAGCTAAATTTCTGGATTTCATCAGTATCTTTTCCCCCTTACATAGCGACCCCATGCCGCTAGCATCCCGGGCATCGTCCCTTTCACATGCAGAAGACGAACCAGGCTGTCAGGTTACAGGTCTGCCTTACATTGTACCACGTGAGTACTCTTTTCTGAAAATCCGTCACGCTGTATGCAGCAGGAGGCTGTTCTGTAATACTATAGATGAACACTTTAATTTTAAGTTTCCGAGTAAATAATGATAAAATAAACAGATAGAACAGGAGATCAATCACATGCTTATTGCACTGGATATGGACGGAACACTGCTCAATGCGGAGGGTGAAATCAGCAACGAGAACAAAGAAGCTATTCTTCAAGCACAGCGCCTGGGGCATATCGTGATTATCGCTACAGGCCGGTCCTACATGGACGCTGAGCGGCAGCTGCGGCTGGCTGATCTGGAGTGCCCTGTGGTGAGTCTTAACGGTGCTGTGATCACGCTGGCTGACCGGACGGTGGCGGCAAGCACTCCGCTGAATAAAGAGGATATTATCCCCGCGCTGCGCTGGCTGAATGAAATTCCTGAATTGTATTACGAGGTATACACTGAGGATAACGTATATGTGGAGCTGGACAAGCGGGTACAACTGGAAAAGCTGGCTGCTCATAAGGATACTGAGGTTCCCGAGGAACTGGCCTGGCTGCTCCAGGCGATGGTAGACCAGCAGTTCCAGCAGGCAGCGGTAACCTATGTGGAGAAGATGGAGGACGTCTGGAGCAAGGAAGAGAATCTGATCTATAAGACACTGGTTTTCTCGCTGAACCGTGAGCTGCTGAAGGAAGCCTCTGTGCGGTTCGCCGCCATCCCCGGACTGATTATTACCGCATCGCATGTCAACAATATCGAGATCAACCATGAGGAAGCAAATAAGGGCGCCGGTGTAAGCATGCTCGCTGCCCATTACGGGATTCCTGCAGAGCAAGTGGCGGTGATGGGCGACAGCTACAATGATCTGCCTATGTTCGAGATGGCGGGGTACAAGATTGCCATGGAGAATGCCGCACCCGTGCTGAAGCAGACCGCCGACTTCATTACATTAAGCCATACGGAGAATGGTGTAGCGGCGGGACTGCGGCATCTTCTGGATAAGGAACAAGCGTAGCGACAGCAAAACAGCCTTCGCATGAAGGCTGTTCCTGTTAGTGGCGGTCGGTTCCTGAGCGCCGAAAGCATAATAATGAGATGGCGCCCAGGTTGACTGCCAGATATAGAATGAGCGTCAGCCGTTCGGCATTGGTTAATTCCATAAGCACCGGAATAAACATGATATCCCTCCATACCTCACTTCTATTTGTACATCTGTTATAATCAGCTAGTCCTATGTCCAATATATTAGCCTTATCTGTCAAAAATTGGACTTTATGATAAATGGCGTTATTTTCTGCTGGGAGGAATTACTCTATGAACCTATACCCCGGGATTGCCCGGCTATATGAGAACCGGCTGCTGCGCACCGAGTTGGAATGCGAGCAGTTCGATCAGGCACTGGAGGGTCTGGCCGGTGATACGGAGGATGCCGTCATTCACCAGATCTTCAAAGTATTCGATGATGATACGGAGCAGGAAGAGGTGATGTTCAGCCTTGTTCATTTTGTGGAGAGTGTCCAGATGGAGATGTATCTGACCCAGCTGCTGGAATCACTGCCGGAGATGCTGGAGCATGCCCGCAACTGGGCGATTGTGCTGAATCAAAGAATTCTCCAGGACGACACTTTCCGCAGGGATTACGCTGAGATCGCTGTGCGCATGCCGCCACGAATCAAGCAATGTCTGATGTTCCTGCTGGAGGAAATCAAGGAAGATAAGCCCCGGTTATTTGAGCGTAAGGTGAATTACATTCTCTCCAGACTGAAGTAAGCCGGGATTCAAATTGCTGTCCTATTCTTCAAAATCGAGGTTCACCGGTTCCGGGGGAAGACTATCCTCCACACCAGTTTAGAAAATCCTACTAATTGAACTCGTTTTTTATAAATTTTCGGTAACAATTCTAAGAGATGCTCCAAGGAAAAAAAGGCTTTCTTGTCGAATACTATAAAGTTGAGAGTTCATCCTTTATTCTCGGTGTTGCGTGTGGTAACCTAACACTTCGAGATTTGGGAAGGTTCTCATTTTTTTAACACCAAAAAACTCAGTTGCAGCAAGGCTTTGGAATTAAGTAACTTACTCGTAAGACTAAACAAATTCCAAATACTCTTAACTTTACAGCTGGCGGAGGCGGAACAATGAACATTGTACTATTAGACGACTTGGTAGCATCTTCGAATGAACAGAATCTCCGTGTTTTGAACGTGGTGGTCAGACAGAACGGCGAGCTAATAGCCAGGCATGATTTTGAGGAGGAACAGACGCACTTATTATATTCTGCAAGCAAAACTTTTACTTCCATGGCTGTGGGGATTGCCGCTCATGAGGGTTACTTCAAACTCGATGATATTATTGTAGATTTTTTTCCGGAATACTTAAATGCCTGTACTCACGATACAGAATTTCTGAAGCGGATCACGATTCATCATTTGCTGTGTATGGGGACCGGGCATGCAGAATGTCCCGTTTACAAAGCAGATTGGAGAAGTGGGCACAAGTGGGATATTTGTGAGTTGTTTTTTAATGAGCCGTTTGTCTTTGAACCGGGGACTCATTTTACCTATGATAATTCAGCCACCTATATGCTCTCTAGAATCATTAGCAGCACTACCGGCACTAACTTGGATGACTACCTGTATGAGAAAATATTCCGGCCGCTTGATATCCCCAAGCCTGAGTGGGACAAATGCCCCCTGGACTTCCCCCAAGGGTTCTCGGGATTACACTTAACCGCAGAGCATTTATCCAGATTCGGACAGCTGCTCCTGGACAAAGGGGCTTGGAATGGACAGCAGCTCATTCCTTCAAGTTATGTGGAACAAGCGACTTCCGTTCAGATAAAAACAGATGATTTCACCCCTGACTTTGCTACAGCAGACCATCAGCAGGGCTATGGATATCAGCTATGGATAAACTCCTATCCTAACTCATACCGTCTCGACGGATTGTATGGTCAATATGTTGTTGTGCTGCCGGATAAGAACGCAGTGGTAACCTACGTATCTGATGAACCTGACCATATGACCGGGATTCTTGAGATGACCTGGGACACGTTAGTGGATAAGCTATAAGGCTACATAGGGAAAATTCTTGGAATACATCCGGAATAGGTTTCAGTGGACGTCCGCGCTTGCTGTAAACGGGTTTCTTCGGTGGCTCATTCACAACCTTCTGCTCAGGCTCGGTAAGTTCGAACTGAAGTTGCTGGGCCACCGGAGCTTCGCTTGGAGGCCGATTCGCTAAATTGGCAATCCCAAGCCTCGACCATGGAGGAATCCACGGCAAGATGGGTGCCGGTCACATAGCCTTAGGGTCTTTTTCCCCAGCGCTAACAAGACCGGAGCCAGATTTAAGTGCTCAAAGATTTGGCTGTATTTATCTTCCGGGCCCATCAGGAGCAATTCCTCAAAGGAAAACAGTTCTTCTTGTCGAATAGAAAATAGATAGGGATTACCTCTTTTCATTCTCGGGTGTTGGTTTCGTCACCTGTAACTTCGAGAATTTGGGGAGATATTCCTTTTTCTATGCTCAAAAAAACCAGGTATAGCACAGGTTTTGAATTATGAAATTGTCTCTGAAATACAGCAATTATCTGGATCATTTGCTTAAATAAGGTGGAATGCTGCGTTGTATACAACAACTTTGGGATTTAGCGATATTTTCGGAGGGCAATGTTGTATTTCGTGCAGGATTTAGAACTGGAGAGCGACAGCTTACGCCCGGAAGTTCCCCACAGGCCAACTCGCAGCATTAGATCCGCAGTCACCGGTTCTCCACTCCCAACAACAGCCAGATATCCCAAGATACAATATCAGGCAGGCTAGTCCTTAATCCGTATCTTCATTTCAACTTGCAGATAAGCTTATAGAATAAACGAAGGTGAACTTAATGAACAAGCTCTTATTTCATAATATCCCGCTGGGAGCCAGCGGTGAGAATATACCACAGGCGAAGGTAGCCTCAGCCCGGACGAGCCGGGAGACGGTACAGCCGGGGGACAGCGATGCGGCTTATTTCAGGCGGCTGGAGGCCGGGGGCATTCTGCTCAATCCGCCGCAGGTCTCGGCGGTACGCCATCATCTCGGGCCGCTGCTGACACTGGCTGGAGCCGGCTCCGGCAAAACCTCGGTGCTGATCTGCAGAACCGGGTATTTACTGTCTGTGCGCGGCGTCGCCCCAGGACGCCTGCTGCTGCTGACCTTCTCCAGCAAGGCAGCAGCAGAGATGCGCGAGCGGATTGCCCTGCTGCCCGGGGTGAACGAGGGGGATGCTGCGCGCCTGCAGGCGCGTACGTTCCACTCGTTCTTTCTTTATTTCCTGCGGCGGCAGGGGATGCGGCAGGATATTTTCAGCGAGACCCGCCGCCAGCATATTCTGCTGAAGCAGATTATGCGTGAGCTGGGACTGCCGAAGGATGCCTATCCGCCGGAGAATCTGCTCAGTCTGCTCTCGGCCTGCAAGATGAACATGGGATTGCCCGGGCAGCTGCCGGAAACTACAGAAGCAGAGAAGGAGATGAAGGCTATCCTGGCTGCGTATGAGCAGTGGAAGATCGATCATTTCAAGATCGATTTCGACGATGTGCTGCTGCTCGCCTACCAGATGCTCCGCGAACAGCCTGCGCTGCTGCGGGAGCTGCAGCAGCAGTATCAATATGTGATGGTCGATGAGTTCCAGGATACGAATGCGCTGCAATATGAGCTGGTGAAGATGGTTGCTGCTCCGCAGGATAATCTGATGGTGGTCGGCGACGATGACCAGACGATCTATTCCTTCAACGGAGCCCGCAGCGAGTTCATCCTGGAGTTCGAGAAGCTGTATCCGCAGGCTAAGGTGATCACGCTGGATATCAACTACCGGTCCGGCCCGGCGATCATTGGGCTGGGTAACGGTATCATCCGCCATAATTCACGGCGCCGCGCCAAGACACTACAGGCCGCCCGCAGCAGCGGTCTGCCGCCCCGTTATCTGCGTCCGCAGACGGCAGATGACGAGGCCGCGCAGATTGTGGAGCATATTGAGCGTGAGACTCAGAGCGGGACCCGGGAATTCCGTGATTTCGCTCTGTTATACCGCGCGACAAGCAGCAACCGGGCAGTCCTGGAGCTGCTGCTGCTGCGCGATATTCCTTATATAGATTATGGGGAAGGCCAGCTGCTGTATGAGCATTGGCTGATCTCTCCGGTGCTGGATCACCTGCGACTATCGGTGAACCGCCGGGACTTCGCCGCCATGGAGAATATTCTGCCGACACTCTACATGAGCCGGGACAAGGGAATGGAGCATATCCGGCGCATGGAGGCGGTGCAGGCGAAGCAGGGACCGTTAATTCATCTGCTGTCCATGCCAGGGATGGAGGATTTCAAGGGAGTCAGGCTGCGCGAGCGGCTGGACCTGATCCGCGGCCTGCGGGAGCTGACGCCGCTACAAGCGATCCGCCAGATCCGCACGGTATTCTACGATTATTTCATCGAAGGCAGCGAGCGCCATCAGGCTACGCTGCACCGGGAGACGCTGAAGGAAATGCTCGATGAGCTGGAGGCCTCGGCAGAGCGCTTCGCTACGATTCCGCTGTTCCTCGAATTCATCGACAACGTAACAGAGCGCAATGAGCAGAACCGGCAGCCGGGGCTGAAGGAGCAAGGCAACCGGGTGGCGCTGATGACCATTCACAAATCCAAGGGACTGGAGTTCCCCGTAGTCTTCCTGATCGGAGCCTCCGAGGGCATACTTCCGCACAGCTCCGCCTTGGAGGAGGCCCGCCCCAAGGACCGCAAGCCAGGGAAGGCTTCGGTAACGGTGATCAGCACGGCTTCGGCCAGAGCCGCAGCCGAAGCGGGCATTGCCGCATTAGAAGAGGAGCGCCGGCTCGCCTATGTGGCCGTTACCCGGGCCAAGGAGGAGCTGTTCATCAGCTCGCCCGCCAGGCATCGGGGCAAGAAGGCGGAGGTCTCACGCTTCATGCTCGCGGCCTTCCGCTCGGCGGCGCGCCCGCAGGCACCAGCTCCGGCCGCCGGAGGGAGCAGCCCGGGCAGAATGCCTATCACCCGCAGCAGCGCCCCGGGTTCAGCCGCAGCGAGAACACATACTGTCCCGGTCTGGACATGCACCGGCAAAGCCTGCCCGGGCTGGACCCGGATGAAGGCAGGCGGGGCTGAGGATCATCTGACCTCCAAGCCCTGCCCGCTCTGCAAATCCCCGATGGAGAACAGCACCCGGGAAGTCCCTGTATAACAGGACACACGGCTGCCATGCATAACATCAGCCCCTTTCAGCAGCTAATCGGCGCTGCAGAAAGGGGCTGATAATGTTATTCCCGGGTTTATCTTGCCCGCACCCGGAATTGGGGCAGGTATTCGGCATTCTGCTCCAGAATGTCGGCCAGCACTTCCTTGGCGATCCGCTCGTCGCCCACCAGCGGGTGGATCGTCAGCGCCTGCAGTGCCGAGGCATAATCTCCTCTCACTGCAGCATCTATGGTCAACTCCTCGTAAGCCTTCACTACCTGAAGCAGACCTCTGATCTGCGGGGGAAGGGGCTTGCTTGGTGCAAGCGCATGCGGCCCGTCGGATTTGATGACACAGTTGATCTCAATCGAGACATCACCCGGAAGATCCGGAATAATCCCCTGATTACGCACATTGACGGTCTGAATATCACCGGTATCATTATAGATGGACTTCATCAATTGAACCGCCGCTTCCGAATAGTAGGCACCGCCGCGTTGCTCCAATTGAGCCGGCTTACTGTTCACTTCAGGCTGCTTATAGATCTCGAATAGTTCGGCTTCCACTTCCTTCACATCATCGGCACGTGTCTTGCCGCTCTCCTGGTAATGCTCAGAGATCTCGCGGTACATCTCTTCCTTCATATAGTAGTAACGGTGATAAGGGCAAGGAAGTGCACCCACGGACTGAATGAACTCCGAATCCCACTCCAGATCGGGGATGTTGGCCATCGAAGGCCCCTTGGCTCCCGACAGCTTATTGAGAAAGTCCTCCGTCACATCCTCCCCTTCAATCAGTACCCGGGTCGTCCAGTTGAGGTGATTGATCCCGACAATCTCAATGAACATCTGCGATTGCGGAACCCCGTACAGCTCAGCGATCTGCATCTTCGTGCTTATCGGAAGATTGCATAGTCCCACAGACTTGACCCGGGAATGCTTCGAGACAGCTTCCGTAATGATACCGGCCGGGTTGGTGAAGTTAATCATGAACGCATCCGGAGCCAGTTCCTCGATATCCCGGCAAATATCCAGAATGACCGGAATGGTGCGGAGCGCCTTGGCGAACCCGCCCGCACCCGTCGTCTCCTGGCCGATTAAATGGTGGGCCAGCGGTATCTTCTCATCTCTGGAGCGTGCATCCAGCATACCGACACGGATCTGCGTAGCGACAAAATCCGCACCGCGAATCGCTTCGCGCCGGTCCAGTGTCGTATGCAGCCTGATAGGCTTGCCGCTTGCATCAATCATACGCTGCGCCAGTTCCCCTATAATTTTCAGCTTGCCCGCCCCTGCTTCAATATCTGCCAGATACAGCTCAGCAACCGGAAATTCATCATGATACCGGATCAGACCTTCAACAAGCTCCGGCGTATAGGAGGAACCTCCTCCGATGACTGCGATTTTCAAGTGTTTCTTCTTCATTTGTGATTTCCTCCGTCTCTCTTGAAATGCTCTATCAATGCCCCAGTTAGATGTTTATAATAACAATTCTATTTATTGTTCCTACAAACACATGTCCTTTTTTAACCTTTTTTCTCCTCATTGGATTTTCTAATCGCTCAAATGATTTGTGAATCTCTATACCAGGCAAAGGGTGCACACATTTTGGATTCAAAATCCCGTCATTTCCATATGGTTTCTCCGGCTCTTTTTCCGTGATATAATATAACAAATTGGCATCGGAGGAAACTTGTAATGACAAAGAGAACAAATAATACATTATATTTCAATATTAAAGAACAACTGCTCAAACAGATTCAATCCGGCTTCTATGCTGTCGGAGAGAAGCTTCCCACCGAAGCCGCTTTATGCGAGATGTTCTCCGCCAGCCGGACCACCATCCGCCTCGCGCTCAGCGAACTTGAGGTTCAGGATATTCTTGAGCGGCACCAGGGCAAGGGTACCTTTGTCAAACGGAAGGAGCTCCAGCTTAACCAGAAACGAAGCTTCACTGAAGATGTGCTGATGAGCGGCAAAGAGCCGACCAGTACAATTATCGAAGCCAAAGTGACACCTGCGGAAATCCCGCTCAATGAATTCCTCAATATTCCGTTGAAAGCACCGGTAAACCAGCTATTGCGGCTCCGCTATGCCGATAATGAACCGCTCTTGTATGAGACTACTTATATTGCCTGGGATCTCGCCCCGGGGCTCATTAATGAATATAAGGATGGATCGCTCTTCTCCTTCCTTGAGTCAGAGTATAACCTGAAGGCCCACCGCTCTGTGGAGCAGCTGAAGCCTGTACTCGCGGACAAAACAGCCAGCAGGCTGCTTGGTGTTAAAGAAGGCTCCCCTTGCCTGCAAGTGAGAACTTTTACGTATTTGGCCGACGGTTCCCCGCTGGAATACAGCTTCGGCGTATTCCGGGGCGATTTCCCCAGCTATACTATCGAGAGACAGTTTGGATGAAGGAAGGCCGGGCGACCGTCAGCGCAGAGAGCATACGGAGCACCCCTGCATGGGGCGCTCCGGCTCCGTTACCTTCAGTTCAGTAAGCCCTGTTACTCCTTGATGATTTCAAAATAACGCCCCAGCCAGTAGGGCAGTGTGAATACCGAACCAGCCTCAATGCCGCCTGAATGGTAGTTATACCCCGGATTGGCCCCGGTAGTCTGGCTGTCATTTTCAAAAGGATTCGAGTTATGCTTAATAATGCGCCGCTCATCCGGAGCCAGTGCGTAGTTCGTCTGTTTATAATCATCGCGGTCACCCGGTTCAATATACAGCACATCCTGACGGTCCCACTGCACCGGGAATTCAATCTGGAATTCAGGGAAACGGTACAGGAAGCGGACAGCCGACTGCAGATCGACATCGGTTTTGTCCGGATGCGCAAGCTGGTAGAGGAAGGTGTAGAACGGATTCTCCTCCCGCACCTCATTGGAGTACCATTGATCATAGGCTGCTACAATCTGTGCATGTCTGCCTGCATCCTGCTCAAGCGTAACAAGTATGAATACCGGGAACCAGCCCAGCTCTTCATCCGAGTAATTGATATATTGGGTCCAGTCATTATGAAGCGTCGCATTGGTGTTCGTGCCATCGCCTGCATTATCCATAGTTACCGGCTGGTTGCCGTTCTCGCTGTAAGCATTGGTAGCCTGACGCACGAGTCTGCGCTCAATATAATCCTGCGCCATCGCCATATAGCCCCGGCCGTTGATATACGGCTCTTCCTTGCTGTAGCTGCCGGCAAAAGCCTGCTCATAAGCCAGCTCATACTTGGCCGAATCAGCCGGATAGCTCGCTGCGACAATATAGCTTGCTGATTTCAGCGCAGCCATGACTTGCAGTGCGTTGAGCGGACCGTCTTCGTAACCGTAGGACAGCGCATCATCCCCTTTTTCGTCAACGCCGATCTTGGACTGCCACTGTACCTGCTGCTCCATAACGCCAAGGCTGTCGTTGAAGTATTTGGCGAACCATCTGGACCACTGTGTTGATTTGCCGGTAGCATCCTCAATGTAATAATGGTCGTCCTTCAAAATCAGCTCTGTCATGCGGTGCGTGGTTTCTTCAATGAGGGATTTCAGCTCAAGAAGTTCAGGATCGGTGCTGTCACCGACCAGATATTTATAAGCTGTATAGAACATGGCATAATGGCCATCCACTTCATCTGCAGAAGTATCTGCCTTATACACAATCTGGTTCATGTCGATATGCCCGTCCACAATGGCGCTATCCGGGAACAAATCATTGAAGAATTCCGGAATCTGCTCGTAGACAGGAGCTGTCAGCTGAAACAGCGGCTTATTATTGATGCCCGTTGTTTTATCTTCCTTCGCGTCATTGTTGTTGGTGGCGGCTGTAATGACAGGCAGCACCTGATAGACTGCGCCGGTTACGGTAGTTCCAACCCGTGTCTTGATATCAATTCCCAGCTTCTGGCCTTCAGGACGCGTCAGGTTCAGCTCGTCAATGGCGGCTTGACTAAGCCCAAGCCCATTGTAATTGAGCACATCCGTACCTCCGCTCGGGAACAGCGTGGAGCCTTTTTTGTTCTCTGCATCTTTGGTTACCCTCACCATGGAATAGCCGATAGGCTCAACCCCGTCGTTACGCTGCATGCTTGGAATGATTCCATTCGGGTTAATCATGTCCGGCCCGACAAAGTTCTGGAACCAGAAGCCGTTCTGGGATTGGTAGCCGTACACTGAATTGCCCACTGTAGCCGCACTCTCTTCGCTGGTCAGCATATAGGAGCGTGCCGGAAATCCGTTTCCGCGTCCGGAGACATAATCGAGCAGCAGAACGGCCTTGGTCGCTCTAAGCGCCGCCGCTCTTGCATCAGCAATTTCTGCCTGCTCCCCGGAAGCCGGGCTGGCACCGTACTGCTCCTGCAGTGCTTTATAGCGGAAAATCTCCCCCATTGCATACATCGCTGTCCATAGACCGTCATTGTCACTGGTGGTAGGTGTGGATGTGAACACTCCGGTTGCAGAGTTGTAATTAACCGCATCCAGCTTGCTGTCCGTCTCCGTAAAGGTAAAGCCTGCGCCATGAACCATGCCGCGCCGGTCCAGAATCGACTTCACCAGATCCTCATAGATAAACGATTTGTCATGCAGCGTCTTCTCCGGCATCGCGATATGCGTGACACCGCTCACTGTCCGGACCCAAATGCCGTTCTGCCCGTCACTGGCAAGTCCCGTCACATGATCGTCTCCGCCATACAGATACCTTGGTCCGGCCATATACTGAACAATATCCTTGGTATCGCTTGCGCCGAAATCAACCCGCTGCAGGCCGGTCTCCGTTCCAATCCAGTAGACGCCCCCGTCCAGCACGACGCTGGTTACATCCCCGGTTACCGACATCGGCAGGAATTTGAGTGCTGCAGCACCGGTGACCCATTCAAGGGTACCCGGGATGGAGGCGGATCCGGCTTTGTAATAGGTCATTTCTTTGGTCTGCACAGCCTCCAGCTTAACAGGAGAGTAGCTCGCACCAGGCAGCTTCTCCGCAAGCACGGGCGCCGCCGGCAGTACGAACAACGTTAAGGCAAGCAGTGCACCCGTGATCTTCACGCCATTTCTCTTCATCATGTACATGGTAAGCTCCCCTTTCCTTATTGGTAGATATGCGATACGCCGGTCTGTGTAATAGCCAGTACACCCGTACTTTCATCCGGTAAAAGCAGAAGCACCTTGTCATCGTACAATTGCTTGCCTTGTGCGGAATAACTGGTCATTTCATTACTTTTGAGATTGATTTTGGTGACTCCGCTGTCTGTTCCGATCCACAAATAAGTCCGGGTTTTGTCCAATACAGAGGTGTTAATCCCCCGCATAGAAGCAAATATGGAAGGTTTGATATTAAATTCATAGTTTACAAAGGTTATTGCATTCACAAGGTTCGGCATGGTCACATCCTTGTTCGCTATCGAAGGCGTGTATGAAGGGTCCTGGAGGAAGGTCAGGTATTGCTTGGCCAATCCTTCCGCTCCTGTGGAGCTGAACGAGCTTAAGGCTTCAGCATAGGTATACATCTCCGGAGCTTTGGGCTCAGGTGTTGGGGTTGGTTTCGTTGTCGGCGTCGGGGTTGGTTTCGTTGTTGGTGTCGGTGTCGGCGTTGGTTTCGTTGTTGGCGTCGGCGTTGGACTCCCTGTATCCGGGCTGGGGGTTGGAGCCTGAGTGGGAGTAGGGGGTGAGCTTCCCGTGCCGCCGCTTGAACCGGCCCCTCCCGAATTGCCGGCCGCCGAAGTGATCAGATGACCTGAAGCATCAAAGTCTTGTCCGCCTATGCGCACCTTCTCAGCATTCATTGTCAGCTTGTCCGGCTTGACAGAGAAAGACACGCCTTCTCCATTGACCACAGCTTCCGTGATTGTCCCTTCGCCGGTTACGGCAGCAGCGCTGTTCAAGGTCATTTTCTTGACAAACCCGCCTTTATTCAGCTTAATCGCTGAGCCGCTTGCTTTAGACGAGACGTTGAAGCTTCCAATCTGGCCGCCCTCCAGCGTGAAGCTCGCCGGTGCAATCACATTCAGTTCATTTACATTCCCTGACACAGAGACAGCATCTGCGGAGGCCCCCGTAAACACGTTAACGGTACTTACCGTCTGATCCGATTCATTCACAATCCGGGCAGCAGAAGTTACATCAATCTTCCCGGCTGTTGTTTTCCCCTTCAGCAGAACCCTTACCGGAGAGGCGGGCTTGCTGATTACAATTCTGCCCACATGACTGTCCGTTAAGGTGATGCTGTTCATACCGCCGCCGTTTATGTAAACGACGCCTCCAATCTTTGCGTTGATGAGACTCAGATTACCTTCGCCAACGCCCGGAGTAATATATACATTCCCCGAGAAGTTCAGATCCGATAATGTGCCGCCTGCTGTGTTCACAATCAGGTTGCTGCCGGAGGTTCCCGAATGATCTCCGCCATCGGCAACCAAGAGGCCCATGGTGTTATTCATCATCTTCACGGCCTCGGCCCGCGTCAGTGCCTTCTTGGGCTGGAACGCGCCTTGCGGTGTGCCCGCCACATAACCGGCTTCCTTCATAGCATACACGGCTTCCTTGGACCAGCCCGCAAGTTGAGCATCATCGGTAAACGGCACGAAGGAATTTCCGGAGGCTGTAACATTAAATACTCTGCTGAGAATCAGCGCCGCCTGCTCACGGGTCAGAACCTCCAGCGGATGGATCCTGCCTTCGCCATTACCAATAAGAGCACCGGCAGCAACCGCTTTGCTGATGTCAGAGGCATACCATGCCGTCTTAGGGACGTCGGTAAAGCTCTGGCCGCTCTCCTCACTGAAATTAAAGATCCGGTTAATCAGGGCGACGAATTCTGTTTTTCTGATTCCGTCATTCGGCAGAACGAGACCTTCCTGATTGCCTTTGAGCAGCCCCATCTCTTTCCACGAGGCTATTTCCTCTGCGGCCCATGCAGGAATCTTCTCCGCTACTTCTGCAGATGCTGTGGACACGCCCGTAAACGCCACGGATGACACTACGGCGAATACTCCAAGCGTCTGCTTCCATTTGAACTTCATATGCACTCCTCCTCAAGGTTTTGTTAAGCGGTACTTCAGCAGATAACTTCGTACACAACTGCTTCGGAAGCATGTGCTGCATAATCTCCAGGGGCGACATCCTTTTCAGGTTATCTTTTCAAATGGGCAGGTTTTATGATGTCACCTCCATGTCATATAATCAATGTTATTGTAGTAACATTTACCCACATTCTATTTTTAATCATAACAAATTGTCAATACATTTATTAAATAGAGAGATATTCTTCTTCCCTTTTCCATAAACTCCCATAACATCGTAAATTTCCATGTGAAATCAATGTTGTTTGCGCTTACAATAATCCATTGGTCAAAAATACTTACTGCTTACTTTGTGGAGAAAATGATTTTTATATGTCTTTTTGCATGAAAAAACAATTGACAGGCTCCTTGCTATCATGAATAATGAAAGCAATATTGTTACTACAAATATTCATTCCTCAACCAATCACACACAAAAACCAGAAACACCTCACTCAGACGAGTCATATAACATTACATTAAGGAGTGTGAATACGTAGGGGAGAGTAGGGACTAAGGATAAAGGGCGGAGTCGCGTCAACTTATTTGCCAATTCAAATCAAAGGAGCGATTAACGAATGAACAAACGGATGATTGCACTGATCTCAACGATGCTGGTTACCGCCTTAACGGGCTGCTCTTCTGCCGCTTCTAGTAACAGCCCGGCCAATAACGGAGGCTCCGGTGCAAGACCGGAAACACTCCGTATTGCTATGGGTTCGCCCGGCGAAGGATTGATCAAGGTCTGGGAAACGATCGGCAAGGAGTTTGAAGCGCAGCATCAGGGGATTAAGGTGGAATTCAGCTATCAGGATGATGACACCTATCAGACGATCGGATTGCCAAATCTGCTAAGCGGCAAGAACGCTCCTGACCTGTACTTTGAATGGGCGGGGCAGCGCCTGCAGACAAGAGTAACGGACGGTTATGCGGCGGATATTACAGAGCAGCTTCAAAGCTCAGGACTGAAGGATATGTTCGCGGAGGGTACCTTCAATGGTATGGTTACTGGCGGCAAGACGTATATGATTCCAACTGCGGGCGATGTGACGAACGTAATCTTTTACAATAAAAAGGTATTCAATGATCTGGGCCTTCAGCCGCCGGCCACCTGGGAGGAATTCCTTAAGGTATGCGAGACCATCAAGCAGGCAGGCATCACCCCGCTCGTGATCGGCAACTCCGATCTGTGGACGGCCGGCAACTGGGTCGCCCATATTATTTCCCGGGTTGTGGGCGAAGACGCCTACAGTGAAGCTATGCAGCTGAAGCAGCCGTTCAATTCGCCTGATTTTGTCAAAGCCTACGGTTACGTACGGGAACTCTGGGATAAAGGCTATATTAACGAGAATGTAACTGCCGCAAGCGACAGTGAGGCGGACATGCTGTTCCTGAACGGCAGCGGTGCCATGCACCCGATCGGCAGCTGGCTCGCTCCGACCGCAGTCGAAGAGACGCCGGAACTTGAGCTTGGCTACTTCAATACTCCTGCCATACCGGACGGCAAAGGCAATCAGGACAGTGTAATCGGCGTGTTGAACGGAATGGTGGTCAATAAAAACTCCAAGCTGATCGACGAGGCCATTGAATTCATGAAGCTCTACAGCTCCGCCGAATCCTCCAAGAAGCTGTCCGATGCCGGAGCTGTACCGATTACCAAAGACGGGATCGACAAGGAGACCATGCTTCCGCTCTCGCTGGAATTGAACGATTTGATGGAAAATGCTCCAGCGCTTGTGTCGCCGCCCGATACCGGCTATTCCATCGAAGTTGCCAACGCGCTCAACATGGCCACCTCTGAGGTTATCGGCGGCGCCAAATCACCTGAAGAGGCTCTGGCTGAGCTGGAGACCACCATCGCCCCTCTGAAGTAACGATGAGTCCGTCTACAAGGCGGATTCATCTGGAAATCGAAGATTACGCATCCCCCCTTATATAATCTTGAATTGGAGGTGGACCCATGTCCGGCCGAAGCAATAAGCTCTCTCCCTACCTGTTCATATCTCCAGCCCTCCTGCTGTTTGGCTTTGTTGTACTTGTCCCCGTCCTTATGACCTTCGTATTCAGCTTCTACGATTGGAACGGGATCGGCACTATGCAATTCACCGGCTTCGATAACTACATCCGGGCTTTTCAGGACCGTGTCTACATTAACTCCTACGGACACACACTTATCTATATTGTCGCCACTGTCTTTGTTGAAGTCATTGCCGGACTCGGGCTCGCAGGCTTAATCACGATGGGCCGCAAGGGCAGCGGACTATTCCGGCTTGCATTCTTCGTGCCCGTCATGCTGCCGATGATAGTCGTCTCCTACTTATGGAAATTCGTCTATAATTCCGACTTTGGCCTCATCAATATCCTGCTGGAGAAGATAGGCCTGGAGAGCTGGACCCGTGTCTGGCTGGGCAACCCCGATACCGCGCTTTATGCCATCTGCATCGTATCCGGCTGGGTCTACGCAGGCTTCTATATGACCATCTTTTATTCCGGAATCCAGCGCATCTCTAGAGAAGTCTATGAATCGGCCTATCTGGACGGCGCAGGGGAAGGACAGATCTTCTTCAAGATCAAGGTACCCATGATCCGTAATCTGGTGGAGACAGGCATCATGTTATGTGTGCTTACCGGCTTCCAGTCCTTCGATCTGTTCTATGTAATGACCAACGGCGGACCCTATAATTCAACCGAAATCGTTACGACCTATCTGGTCAAAGTAGTCTTTACCCATATGAGCATCGGCTACGGCTCCGCACTTGCCGTCATCATGACCATTGTGATCGCGGTGATCGGGATTGTGGCCGGCAGACTGAATAAGAAGGACTCCGGTGTACTGGAGTATTAAGAAGAAACGGCTTCGCAGTCCTCTGAAAGAGGCTTCAGGTGATGACTCAGGTACTTTGCGGGGACCCCGAAACATGTAAACTCTGAGATTATTAGAAAGTGAGGTGTACTTCTTGACGACCACAGCCCTGGATATCAAGAAAAACGCTTACAGCGGCGGGGAAGCAGCCAGCCGCAGAGCGTTCTCGCATATTCTGTATTATCTGTTCATGATCGTCATTTCCTGCTTCTATTTCTACCCGATCCTCTGGCTTGTGCTCTCCTCCTTCCGTGAGAACCGGGAGATCTTCTCCGCTCCGTTCGCACTGCCGGAACAGATCAATCTGCAGAACTGGTCCAAAGCCTGGACGGTCGGCAATATGAGCACCTACGCCAGCAACAGTGTAATTGTAACCTCGGCCACCGTTGCGGGCATCCTGCTCTTCGCGAGCCTCGCAGCCTTCGCCTTCAGCAAGCTCCGCTTCCGCGGAAGCAGCTTCCTGATGCTGATGTTCGTATTCGGACTGTTTATGCCGCTGCAATCCTTTTTCATTGCCCAGAGCTATATTTTTGAGCAGCTGAATTTGAAGGATTCCTATATGGGCTTAATCCTCCCTTACATTGGAACCGGTCTTCCGCTGGCCATATTCCTGCTCAAGGCATACCTGGATTCTATACCGAAAGAGCTGCTGGAGGCTGCCCGGATGGACGGCTGCGGCAACTGGCGGATGTACAGCAGGATTATCCTTCCGCTGCTTATTCCGAACATGGCCACCGTGGGGATCTTCTCAGCGCTGAATGCATGGAATGAGCTGCTGCTGGCCATGCTGTACATCCAGAATGATGCACTGAAGACGATTCCCATTGGCCTGCTGGCCTTCTCAAGCCGGTATATGACCGACTATAAGCTGCTTTTCTCCGCGCTGGCGATTATTACGCTCCCAATGATTGTCGTATACCTCTTTTTCCACCGCTACATCGTCGCCGGCCTGACAGAAGGGGCACTGAAATAACCTCCCCTAACTTCCTTCCTGTCCCCCACAACAACAAAAAGCCCCTTCGGGCAGACGTAGCGGAATCATGAAATATCATGAGCTTCCAAGTACGTTCTGCCCGAAAGGGCTATGCGTCATACTGTATTTAAGCCGGAGTAACTACTACCGGTTCTTCAACTTCTTCATGTACAGTCTTGATCTGAATCATGACCGTACTTGGATCGGTCAGCACTTCAATGCCATCCTGGAAAATCAGATCCGACACCAGCAATTGGTCGCCGATGGCAAGGCTGCTGATATCCACTTCCATGGAAGTAGGCAGATTGCCCGGCATACAGCGGACTTCTACTTCATAGATTTCCACCTGCAGTACGCCGCCTTCTTTGACGCCAGCAGCTTCGCCTGCAAAATGAATGGTAACCTTGCTGTCCATATTGATGCTCATATTCACATGCTGGAAATCAACATGCAGCACTTTACCGGACATCGACTGCTTCTGAAGGTTCTGAACCACTACCGGAATAGTCGTCCCATCCGACAGCTTCGCCTGCAGAATCGCCCGTGGATTCGTTCTCAGCATCTCCAGCAGTTCCTTCTCGTTCACTTCAAGACTAAGAGTATCTCTACCAATGCCGTACAGTACAGCCGGGATGCGGCCCTGTTTTCTTGCCACATTCAGGTTGGACTTTGTTTCCGATGTACGATTGCTTAGTTGAATAAATGTACTCATTGCTTGGTTCCCGCTCTCTTCGACCATAAATTCTTGTCATCTCAAGTGTAACATGACCATAGAATCTAGTCAAACCAAGTAGGATCAGACTTCATATTCGACAAAAGGATCAGGGATCTCAATTCTGTAGGCTTCCGCATCACTGACGCCTACAGACAATACCGCCCGGCCTTCCGCTCCGCGTACCAGTCCGCCGCTAAAAATCACATCCTGCAGATCGGGCCGTTTGCCCGGACCGATAGGGAAATCGCTTCTGGCCGCGATGATTTTAACCGGGGTAGTCTCCAAAGTGTCCGGATTAAGTGAGAAGACCATGGAGTAGTAATGCTTCTTCTCCATACGGTCGAAGCAGGCGATATGCCCCAGCACACCTATATGGCCATTGCGCAGCAGATGGGCTTCATTGGCTCCGCCCCACTCTTCCGGTACGAACTGATGCTGCAGGATCTCCGCCTCCAGGAAGGTCTGTTCATGCAGTTCCTCCAGTGAATCAATAATGGTGAAGCCAATCTGTCCTCTGCCGCCCCGCTCTCCCTGCGGCCTGGTCAGTACGCCGATTCTGCCATCCTGAAGCTCAATCAGCCGGATATCCTTCATCAGCTCCGGACCGGAGGCGAAATGGTGCAGCGAATCGATCCGGTATCCCCGGTAGAACTGGGTAACCCATGAGACTATCTTGGGCGGATTATCCCCAGCCGTAATCACTTCAACTCCGCCGACAATCAGCTCGCCCTTAATCCGGGTTACACAGGGGTCCTGCAGATTATAGGTGTGGGTATGCGCTCTGGGAACCCATACACCATCCTCGCCGGATGTAAAAAAGAAGACTTGAGAGAACTCACTATCCCGTTCCTCAACTCTTCCCAAGATCACTTCCTCCCCGTCATGCAGGAACGGAGCCGTTATATTGTAGACATCACGCCCGCCCACACCGGAGAAGACCAGCTTCTCCACGTGCACGGTACGGGGATTGGCATAAAAGGTATCCAGCAGTTCATTACAGGTTGCTGTCTTCGCCGGGCTCCTTGTCATTGCCTTCCTCCTCATATTCATTTGTCTTATCTATGGCCCAATCGTTCTCATCGGGTTCCATCCGGATCAATTCTCCGGGCTGAATATTGAAATACGTACACAGCTTCAGCAGCAGATCCCGGGGATACTGTACCATCTCGTCTTTGTACATCCGCCGGACGGAATCGAAATGGTAATTAATGTCCTTCGCTAGCTTGCGGATTGATAATTTCGGGTCATGCTTCTCCATAACCTCACTCAACTTACTGCGTATGACTGGCATCCATACACCTCCTACATCACTATATCCGGTGATTTCAAGAGAGTCAATAAATTGACAAGATTAAATGGTCATGTTATAGTTTGGGCAGGAAATAATTTGCAGAAACCAAATTTTATACCACTCATCCCCGGAAAATAAAGCCCTCTTTATTTTCTTTTTTTGTCCCCAAAAGTTCGATAATCAATAGGGAGGCTTTCTATTATGAACCACAGCAACCGCAATAAAAACATTGTTTTCCTGTCCACCAGCCTGCCTAGAGAATGCGGAATTGCTACCTTCACCCAGGATCTGCTGGATGAATTCACGAAGCTTCAGGGCTTCAACAAACCGCGCATCATCGCCATGAATAACAACGGGAACTACCGTTACACGGATCAGGTCATGCGGGAAATCAACCAACATCAGCTATCTGATTATATAGAATCAGCCAGAGACATCAACCAGTCAGATACCGATCTGCTAGTCATTCAGCATGAATTCGGCATCTACGGCGGAGAGAGCGGCGAATATCTGCTGCAGTTCACGGAGAAGCTTCAGGTTCCTTACGTGGTTATCTTCCATACTGTCTTAACCAAGCCTACTTCCAAGCAGCATGAGATTATCACCCGGCTCGCCGAAGGAAGCGTCAAGGTGGTCACCATGGCCCAGTCCACAGTAGAGGATCTGATCTCTGTCTATCATATTAACGCCGCCAAAATAGCATTCATTCATCACGGCGTTCCTTTTGTCCAGACCTCCACCCGTGCAGAGCTGAAGCTTCAATACAAGTTCGGCGAACGCAAAATCCTCTCGACCTTCGGCTTCCTGAGTCCCGGCAAGGGCATTGAATATGCGATTGAGGCTATGAGCGGCGTAGTGAAGCAGCATCCTGACGCGCTCTATATCATCTGGGGCAAGACGCATCCGGTTGTCAAACAAGAGATCGGTGAAGTATACCGTCAAAAGCTGACCGATCTGGTGCATGAATTAGACCTGGTCAATAATGTGCTGTTCGTCGACAAGCTGCTGACCCAGGAAGAGGTCATTGAGTCCCTGGTGATGTCGGATATTTATATGACTCCTTATCTGGGCAAGGAACAGGCCGTCAGCGGAACGCTCGCTTATGGAGTCGGCTATGGCAGAGTGATTATCTCCACCCCTTACCGCTATGCCGAAGAAATGCTTGCCGGAGGCAGAGGACTGCTGGCGGAATTCCGCGATTCGGCTTCCCTGGAGGCCTGTATTCTAGAGCTGCTGGACAGTCCGGCCAAAGTCCGGGATATGGAACAGCGTACACAGGCTCTCGGCAGTACAATGATGTGGAGTGAGGTTGCCAAGACCTATGCCGCCATCTTCCAGGACATCATAGGCCTTGCCACACCGGCTGACCGGAGTGTGATCTGATGCAGGCGCCAGCGGTGTTACAGTTCAATACCGGCTATCTGAAGCAAATAACCGATGACACGGGCATTTTCCAGCATACGAAATTCGGTGTTCCCGACCGTGCCAAGGGCTACACGACCGATGACAATGCGCGGGCATTAATCGCAGCCGTGCTGATGTACCGGCAGAATCAGGACACTGCTTCACTTGGTCTGATTCATACGTATCTCTCATTCGTCCATCATGCACAGACGGAGGAAGGTAACTTCCGCAACTTCATGGACTACAGCCGTTCCTTCCTGGAGGAGCGCGGCTCCGAGGATTGTCAGGGGCGCACACTCTGGGCGCTGGGGTTCGTACTCTCCCACTCCTCCATTCTGCCGGATAATCTGCTGAACACCTGCCGGTATCTGATCAACCAGGCACTGCCGCATATAAGTGGCCTGCGCTCTCCCCGCGCCTTGGGCTATGCCGTTATTGGCCTCAGCTATTTGCTTGAGACTCCCGGAGCACTCACCTACTCCTTCCCTTATCCGCATATACCAAGTACAGAAGAGGAACGGGCCTTCCTGCCTGAAGCCTACATTCAAGAACTTATAGAATCGGTCGCGGTCCGGCTGAATGACCAGTACAACCATACCAAGGGCGAGGGCTGGAACTGGTACGAAGACAGCCTGACGTACGGAAATTCGATGCTGCCCTGGGCGCTGCTTAAGGCTGCCACGCTCTCCGGCAATCCTGAGCTTCGTGTAACAGCCATAGAAAGTCTGGACTTCCTGATCTCCATGACCTTCGCACCGGAAGGCTATTACCGGCCTATCGGCAGCCATGGCTGGCTGCTGCGCGGCGGGAAGCCTGCTCTCTATGACGAGCAGCCGATCGAAGCCTGCGAGATGCTGCTCGCCTGCCGGGAGGCTGCCGCAGTGCTGCAGGAGCCGGCTTATCTGAAGCAGGCTGAATTATGCTACGCCTGGTACACGGGACATAATTCCTTGCAGCTCTCCCTGATTGATCCCCAGACCGGGGCTTGCTACGACGGGATTCACAGCTCGGGGCTGAACCTCAATCAGGGATCGGAGAGCATCATCTCCTTCACGATTGCCCATCTGGTGACTCACCATGAATAAATATGCAACGATCCTCGCAGGCGGAGGCGGTACCCGCTTCTGGCCATTGTCCAGACAGGAAATTCCCAAGCAGCTGCTGAACATCAGCGGCAACGATATTATGCTGAACGATACGATCGAACGCTTCAAGGGCATCATTCCGCAGGAGAATACCGTTATTGTGACGAACCGCACCCAGGCGGTCCTGCTGGAGAGCATCATGCACAGCAGTGTGCAGAAGAGCAATATTCTGATCGAGCCTGTGGCCCGGAATACTTCAGCAAGCATCCTGTTCGCGGCCTTCTCCATCCAGCAGATGAGTGAGGGGGATTCCTTAATGGTTGTCCTGCCTTCCGATCACTATATTACCGATGAGCCGCAGTTCCGGCTTACGCTGGACGAAGCCTGCACCGTCGCGATGGAGAGTGACGCCATTGTCACGATCGGGATCAAACCGACCTTCCCGTCCACCGGCTACGGCTACATCGCTTATGACAAAGAGCCGATCGCAGTCAAACCGGTTGCCGTATACGATGTGGCTGAATTCGTGGAGAAGCCGGATTTCAAGAAGGCACAGGGGTATCTGGCCTCAGGCAATTATCTCTGGAACAGCGGGATCTTCATCTGGAAAACTTCGGTCATTATCGATAACTTCAAGCGTTATTTGCCGCGGTTGTATAATACGATGCTGCCGATCAGTGAAGCGCTCGGTACAGACCAGGAGCAGGAGACGATTAACCGGATCTATCCGCTGCTGCAGAATATCTCAATTGACTATGGCATACTTGAACGCTCTGATGAGGTAGTGGTGCTGTCCGGCCAGTTCGGCTGGAATGATATCGGCAGCTGGGACGCACTCGGCGCCATCTTCCCGCCTGATGATGAAGGCAACATTATCAAGGCCAATCATGTCGGCATCGACACCCGCAATTCCATTATCTATGGCAACGGGCGGCTGATCACCACCATCGGCGTTGACGGCTTCATCATCGCCGACACAGGGGATGCCATCATGATCTGCCCTAAGGACAAGGCGCAGTCCGTCAAAGACATCGTTGACCTGCTCAAGGAAAAAGGGATGCTGGAATATGTATAGGTGATGTCACGTAAGTTCTATTTGCATACAAAAGGGAGCGCTGCTGAACAAGCAATGCTCCCTTTGTTAAAATATAAGTTGGCCCTACGCCCATGCCAGTCTCAGGTCCAGGCCCACAGGAATCCGTCGCGGTCCCAGGCAATCCGGCCGCCATGCAGCTTACGGAAAGCCTTCTTCACTTCTTTGGACAGCGATGCATTGCCATTCTCATTTACGAATACAAATTCCTCACCGAAATTCGCCTTCACATATTCAATCGCAGCGGTCTGGTATAAAGTTCCTGTAAACTTAATCTCCTTCACCATCCACTCCGCCACTTCCTGTGCGGTTACTACCATTGGGGTATTGCTCCTTCCTGTTCATCCTGTTCGCAGATTCCCCCATTATACCATGAATCCCGCCGTTGTTATTCCAGAAGGCTGACCACGTAGGTCAGAAACTGATAGATATTATCCTTCAGCACCGTAGCTGTAGCCAGCAGCTTCTTGCCGGACGGACTCCAGTGAAGAGGGTCAGCCAGATGAAAATCATTCAGCACAGGCGTCTGCTCTCCGGTCTCCACCTCGGTAATGAACAGGTCCTGCTGGTCATCCGTTGAACCGGCCGCGGTGACCGCATAAGCCAGCAGCTTGCCGTCCGGCGACCAGCTGGTGCCGAAGATCTGCTGCCCCGAAGCTAGCTTAGACTGCTCATTGCCTTCGCTGTCACAGAGCTGCAGAGTCATCTCTCCGCGTCCGATACGCTCGACAATCGCCAGCAGACTTCCATCCGGAGAAGGAACCGCCCAGATTACATCTTTTCGCAGCACCTTGGTCTGCTTCGTCACTGTGTCATAGGCGCTAAGCTGGCTGTCTTCACCTGTAACATAGAGAATCCGGCTGCCGGTCTGAACCACCTCATGCACATACGGGATGCCCGTCTTCACGATCGTCTCCTGCTTGCCGGTTACATCAGCACTTAGAATATTGCCTTCCATATCGGGAAAAATCACATGCGCGTCATCCGCCCATTTCCCTTCCTCCACCCGAAACTCCCCATCACTTACCTTCACCGGGGCACCCCCGGACAGATCCATAATATAGCCGAATCCTGTGGGGTCATACAGCTCCTTGTAGAAAACATGCATCTTGTCCGGAGACAACTGCGGCGCGCCGTAATTCAGCTCTCCCGTCTGAAGCGGTGCTTCCTCACCTGTGGACAGGGTATGCAGATAGAGATTCAGCGGATACCGTTCCTGTCCTTCAATAACCTGCGAGGGAAGACTGCGGTTCTCCTTGGTCACTACCATTACATCCTCGCCGGCAAAATCCGTCCCCCGCACACCCTCCACCTTCTGTATGCCCGCAAGCTTCAGCTTCGTGTAGACCGGTTCGCTGATATTGTCGAGGACTGTAATTTTGCGGCCTGCCTTTTCTACAACCTCACGTGTATCTGTGTTCTCAGTACTACAGGCAGTAACCGATAGCAGAACAGCTCCGCAGAGCAGAATGCTCCAGATCTTGCCCCAGGCTCTATGGCTCTCATGATTCATTCAGGCTTCCCTCCAGCTCATCGCTCATGTTGCCTCTTCAGCATACCGGACGCTTATTTCCAAACCGCATCTCAAATATATCTAAGTTGTAAACATTATCCTTTCAGGACACCAGCGGAAAAGACAGCTCAAACGCCGCCCCTTCGCCTGAGCTTTCCAGCAAGGCAATGGTGCCGCCCTGCTTCTCCACCAGATTACGGACCAGCGAGAGTCCAAGCCCTGTGCCACCCGAGGCTCTGGAACGGTCACGGTTGACCGTATAGAACGCTTCGAAAATCTTATCCCGCGACGCCTCCGGAATGCCGATGCCGGAATCCTGAACAGTAATCCATACCCGCTGCTCCCTGACCTCGCTGTGCAGATAAATACTCCCCTGCGGGACATTATATTTGATCGCATTGTCCAGCAGATTGATGAAGATATGCATGAAGCTCTCCCGGTCGATCCAGATATGCGCAGGCTGGGCGTCAAGCGTGACTGTGAGGCCGTAGCGCTCCGCCTTGCCTTTCATCCGTCCGCAGATATCGCGCAGGGTACTCTCAACCTCCAGCAGCTCTGCCTGGGATTCAAAATCATACTTCTCCAGCGCCGTCAATTGCAGCACCTTATCCACCATCTCGTACAGCCGCTCTGTCTCCTTGGCAATACTCAGCTTGGCATCATGCAGCAACTTAGGGTCATCGTCATACATATTCAGCAGATCAACATACGCCTTAATCGAGGTCAGCGGCGTCTTGAATTCATGGCTGATGTTCCCGATATACTGCTTCTGCTGCTGCTCCAGCACCTGAAGCTTCTCCACAGCCAGCTGGAGCTTGCGCCGTTCATCGTCCTTGGCGGCAATGCTGCGCTCGATCTCCCGGCTCATGAAGTAGATGCCCTCGGCCAGCTCCCCCAGCTCATCCTTACGCCGCACCGGCGGAGCCGTGATATAGTTGGCACCGCGGATATCCTCCGCCGCCTTCTTCAGCCGCCCGATGGAGGCAGCCGCACGGTTGAAATACAGATACCCGAGGATGAAGCTGAACACCAGCACCACGCCGCCTGTGGTCAGGAACAGATTCAACAGTGTCTGCTGGAAGCTGCGGGCTCCCTCCAGGGAATACTGCAGCTGCACTACGCCCATTTGCCCCTCCGGTCCCTGTAGCGGAGCCAGGTAGAACAGCTTGTCGCCTTCACTCTGGTAGGCGACCTTGTTATTCAGCGCGTAGTCCAGCGCTGTGCTGAGATCCGGCTTGCCCGGACCCGGCCCAGGCTCGCCTTGCGCCGAGGTGCCCGCCTGCTGGCCCTGGCTGTCGTACAGGGTCACCTCCAGGCCGGTGAATCCGGCCAGCTCAGCAGCCAGCGCCTTGCCCCGCTGCTGCATGAAGACCTGCGGTGTAAGGCGCGCACCTGTATAGTAAGTCTGCTTCACGCGCAGATTGACTGTGTTGACATGCTGAGCCAGACTGCGCTCCGTCTGGCCCTGCTCATTGCGCTCCACGCCGCGCAGGACGAAGTAGCTCAGCACGCCGACGGCCAGAATCAGCAGCGCCGCCAGGAACAGGCTGAACTTCAGCTTAATACTGATTCTCATGAGTAGCTCCCCGCAGGCACTGCCTTATAGCCTACCCCGTAGACGGTTTGCAGGATATTCTGGTAGGGCTCGCCCAGCTTTTTGCGCAGCCGCTGGATATGAATATCTACGGTGCGCGTTCCCCCGGCATAGTCCATATCCCAGACCTGCTCCAGCAGCTCCTCGCGCATATACACCCGCTGCGGGTGCGAGAGCAGCAGATGCAGCAGATCGAATTCCTTCGGGGTCAGCTCCAGCGGCTCCCCGCCAAGCTCGGCGCTGCGCCGGTCTAGGTGAACCTGCAAGAGGCCGTATTCGATCAGCTCACTGCGGACCTCAGACGTATTCTTCTCCAGCCGGCGCAGCAGCGCCTTCACCCGGGCCAGCAGTTCGCGGATCTCGAAGGGCTTGGTCATATAATCGTCTGCACCCAGCTCCAGACCGACAATTTTATCAACAATATCATTCTTGACAGTGAGCAGAATGATTCCAATATCATCCCGGTCCTCCAGCTTGCGGCAGACATCATAACCGCTCAGCTTCGGCATCATTACATCCAGCACCAGCACATTCGGACGGAAGGTATTCGCCTTGCTTAGCGCTTCCTCCCCGTCACCGGCAGTATCGACCTCATAGCCTTCACGCCGCAGCGCGTAGGCAATCGCACTTACAATGGCCGGTTCGTCATCGACGACCAGTATTTTTTTCATAGACGGTTCATCCTTCCGCTCTCGCTTGTTCCGTTCGGGTAATGCCCTTCAAGAATAACGCAGATGAAGAAGCCGGAGCAAGGAACCGGCAGGGGCAAGCAAAGATTTAGGTTATCTTTAAGAAGACTTAAGCTTCATTTCAGTATTGCCTAGTAAACTGTACTTAGCTGAAGTTCACAAGCCGCCGTAAATAATGAACCTTGACCGATATAACCAACCACGAAAAGAGGATGATACACATGAATATAAAACATATGAATATTAAGCGCGTAATGATTGTAGGAACAATGATCGTAGCTATGTCGTTCGGAGGAACGGCCTGGGGTAAGCCGGCTTTACATACCCTTCCTGTCGCCAAATGGTCCACATCCGATGTGGCCGATACCGATGAGCTGCTGGATGCCCTGAACCTGAACCCGACCTCTGACGAAGAGCTATACGACGCCTTATATGACGGCAAATCCCTGCGTAACATCGCAGAAGAGAATGGCGGCAATGTCACCCAGATCATTAACCTGCAAGTCAAGCAGCTGACCCAGCAGCTCGAAGCCAGACTCGCCAGCGGCAGCATCACCCCGCAGCAGTTCAACGCACAGAAGGCCGAGCTTAGGGAGATTGTGGCGCAGAGTGTCGAAACCTCGTTTGGGTGAGTGAATCGGAGCAGCGACAATTAAATGTGGCTGAAAATATTTAAAAAGGCTGTCCTACGAGCAGGTACACTGCGCGTGGGACAGCTTTTTAATATCCGGCTCATATGCCTTCGCAGCTACATATTCAGATCATTCAAAGAGCACTATTGACCTAAGTCCCGCTCTTGTTATGATTAATAGATACCTTAGAAGTGGAGGAATAGCTATGAATGATGCGCTAATGGAACGTTTGCAGCTTTTTTTAACCAAAGAGGGGAATCAGAGTCTGCTCGGTACACCAGCAACAGAGGAACAAATCGCTGAGGCAGAGAAGCTACTGGGTCTGTCGCTGGATCAGGATTATGTTCAATTCATCCGAAGCTTTGGCGGCGCCTATGCCGGACTATCCGTACACGGCTTCAGCAACGGTTCCTCCATCGGACGGGAGAGTGTGACCGAGTTAACGTTGTCCTTCCGCGAGGATTACAAGGATACCGCTATGAGCGGGCTGCTCGCACGAAGCGCAGTCTTCTCCATGGACGGTTCGGGCAACCCGATCCTGCTTGACCCCGAAGGCCGGGTGCTGCTCATCGATCACGACAATGGAGATTACGAGGTGATCGCGGAATCGTTCGCTGCGCTGATTGAAGAGAATTTTATGGAGTGGTAGCTTTATCTCCTGCAGCTAATTCAAATCAAGTGAGAATACTTTTTCAAAACCCGCTTTTCCCTCATTGGTGACCTGTACCGCACGTGTACCCGGCAGACGCCGGACCCAGTCCAGCTCCAGGACTCTCTCCAGAAGGGCATTTCCCAGGGCTCCGGCCAGGTGGTGGCGGCGTTCGCTCCAATCCAGGCATTGATGTGAGAACAGACGGCGTTTCGTTGCAGCTTCATTCACATCAATGCCAAAGTCAGCAAAAAATTTCTTGCCATCCTCCGTCACCGTATACCTGTCCTTTTGTTCAAGTAAAATACCACTGCTTAGCAATGCATGGGTTAATTGCACCCCCACATTCCCGGCAAGATGGTCATAACATGTTCTGGCATAACGCAACGCCTTGTCCTGCGAGGATTGCCGTAAAGATTTAACTGCAACAGGCGGGGCAATAGACAATAAGGACTCCATCACCCGCGCCACTTCCAGGTTCCGAATCGCAAAGTAACGATGTCTCCCTTGTTTCTCAACGGCGACTACGTTAGCATCGATCAATTTTGCCAAATGAAAGCTTGCCGTTTGAGGCTTGATTCTTGCCATATATGCTAACTCGCTTGCCGAATGGAACCTTCCATCCAGTAAAACGGTTAATATTGCTGCCCTTGAAGCTTCACCCACTAGAGCTGCGATGATAGCAACATTCGGATTTGCCTGCATCCTAACCCTCCTTTTGCATTCCATACTTCGATGAGTGTTGAATTATTTATATTATACACTGAAGTAGGATATACAACATGGAAGGAGAAACACAATGAACCCTACGAAGCAAATGATGAACACTGTAACGATACAACCCAAGATTTTATATTATGGAACTCCTGTCATCTTACTGAACACCTTGAATGAGGATGATACCGTAAATATCAGTCCTATTTCATCCTCCTGGGCCTTGGGAGACTGTATTGTACTAGGAATTGGCCTTGGGGGAAAAGCCATCGAGAACCTGGAACGGCTTCCCGAATGCGTCATTAACATCCCCGGTCCCTCACTGTGGGAGAATGTGGAGCGGCTTGCCCCCTATACGGGTAAACATCCTGTCCCTGATGATAAGCAACAATACGGCTACTCCTATCAAAGGGATAAATATGCTGCCAGCGGACTCACACCTGTGGCGTCCCAAACGGTTAAGCCTTCACGAATTATGGAGTGTCCGTTACAAATTGAAGCACGCATCCAACATATCCGGATACCGGATCATTCGTCTGCCTTTGCAATCATTGAGGCACAAGCTGTTCATGTACATGCGCACCAGGATATTATTATGGATGACAAACATATCGATCCTCTGAAATGGAGTCCGCTCATCTACAATTTCCGCCATTATTTTGGTCTGGGTCATCAGCTTGGCAAAACCTACCGGGCAGAAACCTAATCCTTACGGTTAATGTCCCACGCTCCCATAGAGCAGAACTCGACCTTAAGGCTGGATGTGCCTGTAATATCTTCGAGAATCGGTACAATCAAATTGGAATAACGGTGATATAACCATTCTGAAGCAAAACGGCTCGGACTGTAGACGCAATAAGTCTCCCCCAGCTGTTTCCCCTTTGTGCCCTTGAACCAGGTGTTGAAGCTGGGTGGTGAGATGCGGCCTTGGATATGATCCAAAGCTTGCGTCCAGACCTCATCCGGCAGCTCGATGGGAGGGCTTACAATTTTCTCAGAAGCTGAATCGCGGCTAACGCTCTCCCCTAACAGAAGCTCCTCCACCGACTTCCCGAAGACCTGTCCAAGCTTCAGCAACACCCCGATATCAGGCAGGCAGTCACCCTGCTCCCACTTGGAAACCGCCTGATGGCTTACGCCAAGTAAGCTGGACAGCTCTGTTTGGGTCAGGGATAGCCTCTTCCTTAAGTTCAATATATTCTGCCCGGCTTTGTTATTATCTATCAA